>NZ_UGHR01000001.1:906253-1208338 GCF_900451195.1 Iodobacter fluviatilis | reverse complement strand
ATATAAATCACGAATAGTTAGGCCAATTTTGGCTTCAACTAGATTTTTCAATTGGTCAAACTGCATTATTCTCGCGTAACGTGCCATCCGAGATAATAGATCATCGTCCTGCCAAGGTATTTGTTGGTGTATCAAAGCATGGGCGGCCCGTAAAGCATCATCCGGCGACTTAACCGATACTTCAGAAATAGCTTCCGCGATCCTTCGGACATGGCTTATTCCGCGATCAATAGGGAATTGCGCATGATCATTCTGCCGTGGCACTATGCCACCTTGGCTATTAAGAATAATCTCTCTGGCAAGAAGTTCTAATTCCCAATCATAAGGAATGTTAGTCGAAGCATCAGGCCTATAACGTGAATCGGGTTTTCCGATGCGAGTCCCCCGATACCAGACTTGATATAAAGCCGAATGCAGGCTATAGGTGCGCAGCATATTGCGTAGTGGCTTATAGTGGACATAGTACATTGAGTTCAACCTTTCTTTTTCTCAATGATAATTTCATTCTCATTGTTAGTGCAAACAATAAAACCGGCCCAAATTAAATCGTGCGGTGCCACTCTCAGAGTGTTTTTAAAATAATTTAGCACAGCCATTCAGTACTATTTTTTTCTCCTAGTTACTTCGTGATCTTTTGAAAGAGCATTGCAAAGCCAACTTGGTAATTCATATATTTTTGATTCAAAAGTATTTTCAGGTACTCCTTGCCAAAATGCCACTATTGCATCAGAGAATGACTGAAGTTGCGTATCATTAACTAAAAGATGCGTATGATTAACCATCCGATACCATGACAACTCCTCCGCAAAACTACTCAAATATTCTGGATGATCCCGCTTTAGATCAGCAAAGGCGTTCCCTTCCCCATGCTTATAAACATTAACCACTAAACGACAAGCATTAAGTTTTCCGAAATATTCTGTAGTCCGAACGGGCCATGAAAAACATTCAAGCAGATCAAAAATCTCACTAAAATTTGCTGCCCAGATTTTAAATGCGGCTTTCTCTCCCAAATGCCAGTGATGAACTTCACCCACCAACCAGCTACGTAATTTTTTGTCCCACTCATGAAACATACCAGCAACAACATTTAAATAAGTTTGATTCCGCATATCACTAAGCAACCGGTAAAACTCAATGCCAGCGTTATTAGCTGTCTCATAAAAGCTCCCTGGATCATCACGGTCTGGATCAAAATAATGTTTGTGCTGATTTAACCATTCTTCAGCAGCACTATCTGCTTCTTTTTCAATATCAGTAAATTGAGACAGTAAACGCTTCTGTGCCTGCTCTATATAAAAGAGATGCTCATCAATTAACGACTGCCTAAAAGGTCCATACATTTGGAACAATACATAGTCACCCACGCAAACTTTCCTCTAAAAATGGTTATAAATTTAAAAGGTCCGGTGCTAAAAGATACAGGCATTACCACTTCTCCTATCACATGCCTCATATTACCCTCCCCCTAAAATTTCATATTTGGCGGTACTTTAACTTCTTTTATTTTGCTATAGGTTTGCCAAGTTAACTGGCGAGGCATCCAATAAAAAGGGCTGACTTTTCCCTACCGTTACTACGCCTACTTGCGAAAAGGCTGCCGCTCGCGCTCTTGGATCTAACACTAAAGGTTGTTGCGCCTTGGCCGCCAGCCGTGATCTAGCACTAGCGATTACATAACGATCCTACCCGCTTAATTATCAAAAAGTTATAAAAGCATTATTTAAACCGACCCTATTAATAAAGTGCTCCCCTAGCACCATAGGTTTATAATTAAAATTCGGGGTGCTTAATTTTTCTGGTGGGCCATAGACAACAGTACCAAGCAATTCTGGTTTGTTATTGACCTTCCCAAAACTAGTCATAAAGGATACGTCTAATATTTCCATGCTAGGCAATGTTAACCATACATGCAAATTTGCAGCATAATTCCCATTATGTCCCTCTGGGGAATTAAGTAATTCTGCAATCTCTGCTTCAGTCATTTTATAGTAAACGTTATTAGGATAATCCTCAATATAACCAATAGTTAAAACCAAAGGAACCCCAAAATACTCTTCTAAAAAAATTTTTATAAATATATTAATTCTCCAGCATTGCCCAGCTACATCATCTGCACGAATTTTATTTTCAAAATAAAACTCACTAAGAGCCTGAGCTAGTTTTGAGGCACTTTCCATATCAGACAAAAAAGTTTGTTTTTTAAAGGATATAGAGTCAACTTCAAGCCCAAAATTTATTGTCCGCTCTCTCGCCTCAATAAACGCCAGGTGATAATCCCCTGGATATGCTACATTTTTATATAAGAAATTATTAAAAATAACACTTTTCAGTTTTTCCACAAAAAACATAATTCCTCTCTTTTTTCTTGCTCCGCCAATTGGCGGTAGCTCTCAAGGCTCGATTTAATTGAGCCTACCGTTAGGTGCTAAAAACCGATGCCAGCTCTCAATCCTAAGAATCTCAGCCCACAGCAGCAACGTCCCATCTAGTGCAGATATAATCCCAAAGGGGCCTTGGTATCGTATATTTTAAATTGACCCACCCCGATTAATCATGAATAATAAATACACTTTAGCCTTTATCATTATTTTGAATGACGCGCGAACTGGACGCGAGCTAAAAACACAGTATTTTGTCTAAAATGACAAAAATAAATCATCGTTGTACATTCACGAATTCCACTCACGCCGTTCAGGCGTTTTTTTTCGCCCATATTTTAACCACCTGAGGGTCATCGCCCCCAGGCCATGATCCGTTTATAAGAAACCAATCATGGGAGCAACCATATTCACTAATTGCCGGGTATTCTCATTACCAAAAATATCAGGTCTTGATGGCAAAGGTATTGATATATCAATCGCCAATACACCTGCTCATTCTAATTTACAACAATTATAACTATCCACTTATCTTTTTATTACGTTTCAAACTACCCAATGGGGACTCTCTCATTGAGGGTAACTTCAACCCCATATTTGACACTCAATTAAACCGCAAGGGATAAGATCCCTTGTGGACTTGTCTCTCATATTTGGAGAAAGAAAATGTCTACATTCAACTTTGAAATAGCAATTAGTATTGCCGCTGATTCACTGGCGAAACTAAAAGAAGCGGATGTATTTCGTGTTCTTGAATCGACAGAGAATAGCAATCGAAACGAGCTTGCACTATATATCGCAAAAAACAGATCAGATCTTGCCCTGGAAGTTAAAGCGCTCATGGTTGTAGCTTTTTGCACTCCTGATTGGGACGTTCCCCAAAAAGAAGCAACATCAATTAAAACTGACAAACCAAGAACCTTGACGTGTTGTTGCTGCGGCAACTCTACACGAGGGCGACAATGGTGGGGCAGAGACAACGGATTTGGCCTTTGCACAGATTGCATCAGTTTTTGTGAGGCCGACGTAGGCCAAGGAGAAAAAACAGAAAGCTACGGAATACGTGGTGTTCATTTTGACTTACAAAACGAAGCTTAATCGCTCAATTTATTACGTTTGAGAATATCAAATTCATGCCTTTAACCCGTCACACGCGGGCGGCACTTGAATGGTCGCACGAGCTGCATGAAAAAGGGCTCGATCTATTCGAATCCCCTGCTCCATATCGCTCTGGATCAGCATTTAAAACAAACCCACGCGGGAAAGTATCCCCGCTTGGGGATACTCCGCATAATTTTTTTAGGAGTATCGAATTATGGAAAACAACCGGAATATGCCAAGAAAGGCTTCAAATGCCGATTTGGAAGGTAAAGAGCTACCCATCACCCTATACGACGTTGAGCAGTGCTTTGTAGGGGAAAAGTTCATAAAGGCTGAAGTTCGACCGATTACTGTTATTCGCTATGGTGTTGATCATTTGGTTGGTGCGGCGATACCATCAATTTCGTTCATAGACTCTGATGGGGCGTCCTGCCGAGGATCGGTCAACATGTTTTATCTCAACGAAGCGGGGGCAGATAATGAGGTCGCTCGCTTACTGAGTCTAAAAGTTACTAAATCAGCAGATCGGAAACTACCTCCGAATAATCTTGTTGAGCTGAATAACAGTTTATTTCGGTTTATCGATTTGGCTAATCAACGATTGGAAAAGCTGCATAACAATTCATTCGAAGAGATGCTCAAAGAAGGTGATCCTATCGCTGTGATATCGCTTGACGACATAGATCATGAAATGGATCAGCTTAGAATTCTGTTAAGTAATGCAGGGTATAGCATTCCACGATTTAACAACGTTAATGCATCGGATTTTCCTGATTTGATAGCACAGCTGCCACCGAGCTACGATGATAGATGGGTGTTCGATGACGGAACTCGAAGACTTGAATCAGAAGTTTCCGCGCTACTGCGCGACGCTGGCTGGAGCAATACTCGGTTCGGTCAAGCGGCCGATGGTAGTGGGCATTACATCGGGAGGTTCGGAGACATCCAGGGTGCATTTATTGGACTTTGGCACCGAGAGAAGCACGATGGATGTATTGCACAGTATCCAGTCACGTTACCAGTTCACGAAATTGCTTCCTCCGTTCGTGAATTGGCAGAGCGGAAAGTGCTAGGTAGCTACATTAAGGGGTATTGAAGATGTATTTCTTTATAACTAGGCGGGGCAAACGAAAAGCGTCGAAAAAAAGTAAGTTGCCGTGGAATCGACATTCAATTCGGGCGAAACGTGTTTTCTTTGAGCTTCTGTTCTGAGCTAGTGCATACATAGCCTTTTTATAACAACTCGAACCGCCGATCTGGATCATCCAGCGGCGGTTTTTCTTTGCCTGGCGTTTTGATGTGCAACGTCTGTTTTGCGTAGGCGATGGAAAAACAGTGCATGGGATTTTCCGAGAAGGCGAGGATTGGCGCGGGTCGCAGCGTGTGATGTGATAAAAACATCACTAACTTATTGTATTTATTACATCGTTCACTAGCAAAAATCAAGGTTTAGCTAATGGCGCTCTGCGGTCACATCGTTTCAATTATTACTCTTTATCATTGATATATTTTTAAATTTCAAACCATCAGCAGATCTATACATTTTTCCATAGTGCAAACTTCCTGATGAATTTAAATAACTCTTTCCATTTTCTCCTAAATGGATCTGATCTAATTCAAACTCATAATCAGTTAAATTTATTTCTTTAGAGTGAACCCATTCCATTAAAGTTTTTGAAATTCTTCCATCAACCAATCTATAGTAACCATCTTTTTTTCCAAAACGCTTAACAAGCCAAATTGCAAGCCATGCCCAGGGAACAGAAAATACTAACTTTGAATCTGCATAATCATTGAATACACGAAATCGTTGCATACTATTCCCCTATATATATTTTAAAAATTAATAAATATAAAAACCATATTTTACATTTTATTTCTACAATTCAAAATCAAGAAGACATCTATAGTTACCAACCAAATGAAAATGCCCCAAAAATTCATAAAGAATTATTGGGGCTCGTAAATCATATAAACATAAATGGTTTCAATCATATTCAAATCACTTTGAATTGAACTACTTCCTTCACCTCAAACTGTGATCCATAGACACGACACCATTCTGACTTAGCATCAATTTGATGCTTCCGAGCAACAGAAAGCCCGTGGCCACGACATGTCCAGCCATCATTGCTAAACTTCACTGTTACAACCAATCCAGTTTCACTAGACGAAACAAGTGACATTTCATTTCTCGAATGTTATTGAACACGCAGGGTAACCAACCTCGAAAGGTTGATTACCATGCCTATAAATTGATTTCATATAACTTTCATGTATAGAAATCACTCTGAGGTAAACCTCAAAACGGAATATCATCCTCAAAATCGTCAAAGTTTCTCGGAACTGAAGAAGCAGGCGTTGCTGCAGCAGCAGGACGCTGTTGCCGCCCACTACTTTGCTGGCCATCCACTCCACTGCTGCTATCACCGGAACGACTACCAAGCATTTTCATTTCATCGGCAATAATTTCAGTTGTATAGCGATCTTGCCCTGTGGCTTTGTCTTGCCATTTACGGGTTTGCAAACGCCCCTCCAGGTACACGGAAGAACCTTTTTTTAGAAACTGGCCAGCAACCTCAGCCAAGCGCCCATACATAGTGATGTTATGCCATTCGGTTTTTTCTTGCTTTTGCCCGGAGGCTTTATCTTTCCAACTTTCGGTGGTCGCAATACTGAAGTTACACACTGCACCACCCGATGGCAGAAAACGATTTTCAGGATCTTTACCTAAATTTCCAATCAGAATTACTTTATTAAGAGAAGCCATGATTACAATCCTTGAATGTTTTATGTTTGCAAATCAGCATTTATAAATTAAATACTGCTGCATGAATGAATTAACGTTTTTAACAACAAGACTGCCGTCAGTCGATTTAATATTTTTCTTAATAACAACAGGAATTCTCCCATTTTTAGAAAGAGAAATTTTATCACCTACTTTTGCGCCTGACTTTTCCAATGCCCGTTCAAGATCAACGCCCCAAATTTCACGGCCATTAATTTTCAAGAAAAAAGATTCAGACTCTTCTGGGTTGTGTTTATAACAATCCCCACCAAAAGATTCTAAAGTTCCTCGACGAACAAATGTCGATTCACTGTGATTAGAAGTTTCAGCTACAGCGGGGATCTCATTCACAGTTTCAGCAACTTCATCCTGCCTTCCTGAATAACTCTCTGGCATTTTTTTAATCGTTTCATTAATGGGTAAGACAATAACAGGTTCAGGCAGTGTAGGATCAGGCTTGCCATCCAACATTGCATAGACTTGCTCTAGTGAAAACCACTTAATAACTTTTTCTGTTATTAAAGCAGTCACTTCAATCACACCCATATCGTGTTTTTCGGACAAGTTATATTTTTTTTGAACAAAGTCATCGCACAATAAAGTGCGTCGAATTGCCGTAGTGGAAACCTCCATTTGCAAGGTCATTCCCTCCTGGATCCAAACGTTAAAAAAGTTTGTTCCATCAAAAATATTTGATTTATTACTATGGCGATCTTCCTCGTTAAAATAATAACGAGGCAACTCAACACGATGACGAAGAGTTGAAGGTTTAGGCTCTAATACTTCAGGAGCAGTCGTTTTGGCAGGTGTTTCCGCTACAAATAAATTACGAAAGAATTCTGCTGGATTTACGATAAGCATAAAAAGGTTAGATTTCATGATAAATTCCAAAATAGAAGTATTTAATAAGGGAGTGCCGTAGATTAAAATTCATCCGAAAGCGAAATACCTTTTCGACAATCTAAATCTGCGTAACCACACCATGTTTTAAAGTCAGAATTTGGATCATAAATCCAATCCAAAATTTCAGACTGACAAATCAAATCACCACTTTTTAGCAGTGAAAAAGTATGTTTTAAATATTTAATTGAAAGCTTATGAATATCATCCTTAAAGTAATGACAAACAAAGTTCCTATAAAAATCGACATCATGTAAGGGCTGATTATGCGAATGATGGTATTTATTCATTGCATCAACCCACATATCTAAATCGCTTGTCGGGTCAATAAACCAAATAAGCGTTTCATGAAAGAGTTTTCCTTTTCTTATCGCGAAATGCAAATTTCTCATTGATTCCACAATAAGCGCCTCAGCCAGCTGTCCTCTACTATTTTCAGAAAATGTAATATCCTGAAAAATGATTTGCTTCTCGCGCATCATGATTTTTCTCCATTAAATCAAACGAGGTTGTATTAATGAATCATATGAATCACTAAGCTGAGAGAGTGGAACAGGTTTGAATTCAATTGCATCGTAATATAATTTACGATTTGGTAGCGTATGAGACGAAACAATTGCGGTTTCATCTTTACTCCCAAAGAAAAGAATAATTTCATTCTTTTCTACAATATCTATTCTTGCCTTATGAATAACAGGGTGCTCTAAAGTCCACGTATAAAGCCGCTTACACACATTGGCCATACGTGCTTCAAAACCTTCAGGTACTTGAACAGCCATGATGTTTACCTTTATAAAAAAGACAACACCACGCCGCAACGGGTGGTGTGCCCGTTGGGGTTGGATATAACTGAGCAGAAAAATACTGCCCCTACTGCGTTTCTTCCGACGTTCAGGTCGCGCCCTCAATAAATTGAGCAAAGGAAGAATCTATTTTTCTAAAAAGCCACAAATATAGTTCTTTAGAAAAATCACCCCCTACGGGGTGATTAGATGAAACTGATATCAAGCAAAATTAGAAAGTTTTCTTTTAAACTCTTCTTTTGCTTTTCCTTGATAAGACGACGGAATCGATTTAATACTTGAATTTATGATTTTAGTAGCCTCTTCTCTTGATGCAGCTACGTTTAACCTCACCATAAAATCATTAAAAATCTCTTCTGGATCATTACTTTCAGGAGTACCAGCATCAGGAGTTTTACTACCTTCTGGCTGATTCACTGGTGCGGCTTCTTTCTTTACATCGGACTTAGTACGATTCCGAAGAATATCTGCTGCACTTGCTTTAGGTTTGAGCTCATCCTCCCCTGCCTGCACATGAGAAAACTCACCTTCAATCGCCTTCCCGTCAGCTTCCTCTGCGGTAACATCAGCGCAGCACTCGGGAAATCCCTTGCGTAACGCTGCCGCTTCAGCACACTTATCCGCCTGCCCATATGGCCGACTCATCCATGTGTCATTAGGCCGTTCAGATTTTGAGAGCTTTGCATAAATCTCCGCCCAAAATAATTTAGCTGGAAATTCGGCAACGACCCCATTCACTGAGCGCTTAGCAACTACTTTCACCCATTCAGGATGAACAAGCGTTCTAGCTGGATATACCTTCTCTTCCCAATCACCTTTAGCATTGATAAAATTAGCTTTATGCTCTGGGAATGCCGTAGAAATTGGCGGGCCATATTCTGTATCACTTAACCCTAAATATGTCCCAGTCCTTGTTGCATTAATTCGATGTAATGCAATACCCGGCATCACAACATCACGAAAAACTGATGTAACAGAACCATTTGCCGAACGTACTTTTGTATACATTGGAACTAAGTACACAACACGAGAAAGAATATCTAAATTACGAGCTTGGCAATATGCCACGGCCATTCGTATTGCTTCATCTGTTGCGCCAGGGAAAACTGTATCCTGAAGTGTTTTAAAAAGCACGGGAGGTAAATTTAACTCCACCAACTCTGATTTGGCGGTCATTATTTATTCCTCCTTGGATTAATAAACAATCGATAATTTTGTTTATTATCTTTTGTTTTTTGTCGATAATCATGAATAAACCCAGCAACAATTAGTGGCAACAAAAAAAGACAAAGACCACCAATACATATTGTTAATTCATCAGCATAATTCATGGATGACTCCGTAAATAGCAGCCACCCAGCGCGGGTGGCCCGCAATGGGATGAGTAAATTAAAATTAACCTATTTTTTTACGACGTGTTATTGGAGCTAATGCAATTAGTCCTTCCAAGCTTTTAATATTGCGTGGAGTCGTAGGCCAATGGTTTGTGAGTTGACTTTGCTTAATTTGCTGCAATGCTGATTTATACTTATCACGACCCTGCTCAATATAGCGAGAATCGACTTCGTACATATAAACAGCATGTGGGGCTTCTTTATGGACCACCGCAAAAATAAACGGAGGTACTTCGCCTGTAATAGCTTTTACACCATCAACATACATCGCGGCTTGCATGTCGTAACCTTTATCATCAGCTTCATAAAGAAACCGATGAGGCCGAGGATCTGCTGCAGTTTTAGGATCAACAATAATGTACCCAAGCTCGGGGTTCATCATGTCAACTCTTCCCTTTAACCACATGCCTGTATCTGCATCTTGCCAATACATAGATTGCTCAAATACGGAGCCCTCACGTATCGCTTCAAAAACAGGGTTAGTTTGTAACGCGATTTGCATTCCAGAAATTAAATCCCAATCCTCGTGAGAAATAACCTCCTTCTTACCAATAAGCTGCTCCCTTCGTTGATCCCATGTCTGAAAATATGGGTCAACTTCAAGGATACGATCAATTAAATCTGCCTTTGCTCCCGATATAGCTAAACCAGCATCTTTACAGCGCTGTTTTAACTCCTCAGCAGAATTAGCATATCCATTAGGTCGCGCTGGCTCTTGGCAATATTGATCAGCAAATTTTAGAGGCTCTAAAACCGCCTTGTGAAATGCCGATCCGAACGCCATGGCTGGTGTTCGTTTTGTTGATGTATTGGAATCCCATTTATGCTTGAGATATGCGGTTCCCCATTGATCCACAATCAACAAATCGCTTCTGCTTAATGCACGGCAATCTGAGTGATAAAGATCTTCAGGTGAATCAAAGAAACCCGCCTTGAGAGGGGGAAGGTCGTTTAGGTTCATAAAATTTCCTATGAGCTAACGAGGTTCCGCCCAAAGGGGCCGGAGCCCCAAAGAGGGTTGGTTTTACTCGCCGGTTGCTTGGGCGATGGCTTGTTCATGCTTTAACTTCGCAGCTGCAACAGCGCTCGTTGCGCCTTGTGCAAAATATGAAAACGATGCAACGGTAATGGCTGCGATGACAAATAATTTTTTCATGATGGATATCCACCCTGGCTGGAAGGGATATTAAAAAATATTCTCCACGGCCAGCCGCACGGGAGAAATGTGCACCCGCACGGAAAAACTAAAACTTACCAATCAAATTGGCATGATTTGACTTTTAATTAAGCCTTTTCAACTCGGAAACATACCCAACCAGTTCCTTGAAAACGCTCTGTTAGTTTTGCCCCATTAAGAACGATCGTTCTTTGCATGATTAAACCTCTATCGTAAAGATGAAAAAAATGCGCATCACGGATGTGAATGCGCATTATTGGAATACCCTTGAATCAACAAGGGTTGGTTTTCAGTACTCGCGTGAAGCAAGCACTGGAATTAAAGGCCAGGCTGCAAGAACAAGGTTCTCGGCAGCCTGGCGGGTGCTCTCATGACGACACGCAGAAAAAATCACCGGGAGATTAGTGCAATCCGGGTGATGTTTAGTGCGCAATGTGCGATGAGAGTGGGTTTCGTGGCCGCAAGCGGTCTTAAGCGAAACAAGACGTGCCAAAGCCATCCAGTGCATCAAAAATGCGTAGGGATGGTCTTACTTGGGTAGAAGGGAGTGCCGAGGTAAAGCGGCAAGGATCAGCTTGAAATCACACATCTATACCAAAGATGTCGAACTTGCAGAAAGCGCAAGATTTTGAGTAGGAACTACAGGAGTCCTTCTGTGTGTCTATCCGTGTTCAGCTCGCACGTCGTTGAAAAACGATAAAGATAGTGAGGTATGAGTTCCAACATTAGCCAATACTGGCTGAGCTTGTCAAGCAACTTGTCAAGCTTGAGTTTTTCGAGCTTTAAATACCGCAGATTGATTGCTATCAGTCATTTCTAACTCAATACGGCGATTCTGGCTTCTTCCCTCTTCGCTATCATTACTGGCAATGTAATCGAATCGTGCTTTGCTAAGCATCCGAATTTTAGACGCATGAACGCCTCGCTTAATCAAAAAACTTCTCGCCTCAATAACTCGATTAAGGGCAGCGGCCTCACTTTCAAAGTTGTCTCCACGCCCCCGCAGTATAATTCGCTTCGATTTATTAGACTTCCAATGACTGACAATTTGCAGTAAAGCAGCTTCATTATCTTCTGCAATCTGAGTTTCATTTGCCCCAAAGTTGACTTTCACAACACCCGCCTCACTAGACGTAAAATTTGCATCCATTACAGAAGTTGAAGTGCTTGAGGCTTTCGCCAGCGCGGGCAAAATCCCACCTTGATCATTTGCAGCCTGTACAGGCACTTTACGAAACCCCACGGCTTTCGCTTTTTCATATGCAACCATTGCCTTGGCTAGCCCTTTAGATGGCCCTGAACTCGCCACCTGAACATCAGCCGGTTTGTTTGCTTGGCTCATGATCATTTCTGCATCAATGGTCCCTCCCCCAATTGACCTCCCCTCATAGTGAAAAACTTCTGATCGCCCCCCCTCACCAGCCAAGATATAGTGGTTTGCAGAGCCTGAAACAACAGCCACATTTCCCACTAATTCAAAAGGCACAGGCTTTGTGCTTTGGCCATCGACAACAAAGATTGCAGGCAAAGAACCTTCCGCAAGGACAAAATGAGTACTGCCATTTTCTTGATAAACTAACTTTGGGGCTGCTCGCTGATCACCAGAAACAACAAAGCTTGAGTCGGCCAGAGCAGCGGCTGATATAACAAGCAAAGCAGAGCAAACAGCGATTTGGCATAGGTTCTTTTGCATCTTCCACAATCCTTATTAGTGGTTTATTAGCCTTTCCAAAATCGGCGGCGGCCAATATCAATATGAATAAATTTACTCCCAGGGTAATAACCAATGCCCCCTGCTTTGAAGTAATTCGCTACATTAAATAAATCAGGGAGAGGGACACGCTCATAACGCAAGTCTGCCGCTGCTCCATAAATATGGAGGCTTTGTTTAGCTGCATTTTCTAGGGAATTATTGGTTTTAACTGTTCGATGACCTGATAGCAAAATACCAGGCTGGCGGCGATAGTATGTAGCAACTGTTTCTTGCATTGCCCACCATAAATTCAATAAGCCAGGCTGCATCAAAATAGTTTGGTTCTGCCGGATATCTCGCATAATCCGACAAATCTTCATGTAGCCATCTTTTTGAATTTGCCCATCAGCCCAAAAAGTTTCTTTTATCTGCTCACCGCTCTCGGGTCGAGTCAACCAAATCGACCGTTCCTGAGTCCAAAACTTTTGTGTTGGTGACGCCTGACTTTGAAGAGGACTAGCGAGCAAAATCACCCCTGCTCCTTGCTGTAGAAATGCTCGCCTATCCATTTTGAACGCCACACGAAAAATATAATTGTCCTCTATTTCTTATGGCTACACATTTATTAAGTCTTCATATTTAATACACAGTTAAGCAACAAGAATTATCTTAAACCAAACAAAAAAAAGCTCGGCAGGTTCTCTTGAACCTATCCAAGCTTAAAATAAGACCGCAAAAAAATAACTTTACCAACTAACTAACTTTAATCGTTCTATTCATTAATTACCAAATAGATAAAGAATTCGAAAACAACAAAGAAACTTTATAGACCTTTGCACTCTTGGCTTTTCCTTCAGCCAAGTGCCCAAGCACATCAACCAACGATCTAGCCTCCTTAACATCTAAACGAACTAAAGGTGAAAGCGTATCCGCAGCAACTTTAAACTTTTCTGAAAGTACCAATACTGATTTAACTCGACGATTAGCCTCATAGCCCTCATTAAGCCACGAAGCTAAATAAATAAAATCAGTTTTTCTCCCTGTAATTAGATGATCACCAAAAACTACATCATCACCATCTTTATCTACTTGTTTAAAAATTTCAAATGTCATTTTATTATTGCCTTTCTCTCAGTAAACGCAAAAAAACAATTAAGACGAAGTACTTTACTTACCCACTATTTGCATAGGCTTTCGCATGCGACACCATCCCGATCACGATCTAATTTAGTTCGTCCACACTTTGTTAAGTACATCTGAGCCTCTGCACATGAGCTCATTTCTTTACAATATTGTTTAACTCCACAGGAGCTTAATAAAGGAGAAGTAGATAGAGTTGAACTTGACAATTTACTACCATGCCGCCATTCCCAAGGTGGAGTAGGCGCAGAATCATTCCAGAGTCCAATGCGTAGGCTCTTGGCTTTTTTTTCAGCTTCACGATAAACCGAATCATGCCCATATTGCGTATAAAACCAAGCCATCCCCCTTTTGATTTGCTCTAAATTAACATCAACACCATTAACAAAAATCGTTCCAATAGTGCGCCCATATTTATCAACACTTTCAGTCTTAATGGTTACTGTTTTCCCATAAACTAAATCAGACAATGACTGTTTCGACTTTTGCCCTTGGGGTTGCTTCGACTCAGGCGCATCGATTTGAGAAAGTCTTATTTTAATTTGTTTTTTGTCTAATGTAACAACCGAAATAGTATCTCCATCCATTACGCCATAAACCTTAGCTTGGATTTCAGACGTTTGGGCATAGGCAGATTTCAACAAGACAAACATTAGCAGCATAATTTTTAGCACACTTAATGATCGCATATTTATATAACTCCTTTGTTTAAACTAAAAAACATTATATTTATTTCAAGTAAATAGACCAACCTGTATCACTTGTACCAAGAGAATCACCATATGCATCCTTACGTCGTTTTCGATAAATATTACGCTGATCTTGGATCAATAAATCATCCGGCTGAGCACATGCCAAAACTAATCCACATTGCAAAAAATGCAATCGATCCGGTTCAGAATTAGAGCTAAATACATACGCTCGCACATCATGAAAAGGACGGTGAGCAACAATAGACAAAAAAGGGTTTTCAAGTAACTTGGCATTAATCAATTGCAGCGTATTTGCATCAAATCGACCACATCGCTTCACTAATTGATCTGTATCTGCAAATTGTTTCGATGCTTTAGCGATTGTTTGAGTTAAATTAACCCGCAACACATCAAATGAAACTTTAGGTACGTCTAACCAACGTGGAATTTTCCCTCTGCACGTATCTTCTATATGTGAAGATAAACCTAATAACACTTCTCCCATAGTTTGAGAAAACTCAGCGACTTGCTCATGAGTTCCAATATACAGCGGCAAATCTGGATACGATCGCATGCCCTTCGGTGGCCAATGTGCATTACGCCATTTCCGAAATATCCCCTCCGGGCTTAAAGACGAGGTTTTTATATTTTCCATTTTGCAGTTTAGGCTATTTGCTTAAATCAAATAAGATGAAATAAATCATATCTGACCTTGTAAATGAAACAAGCTAAAAACAGCCAAACAACGCTGATTTCGATAATTTAATTATTCAGGGCTGCGCTCTAACTTCTCACGAACAAAGACACGCTCACTGGTGAACAATCACAGGCATATATCCATGCTTTAGCCGACGAGCACACTCTTTTCTCATGGCAGTAACCTGTTCCTGAACGGACTCCACAACAACAAGGCATCGAGGCTTATTTGCAGACACATGCCCAATTCGTCCATTTCTGATCGTGAGCTCTAGCATGCCAAAGAGATCCGCAGGTAAGCACTCAATAATATAAAAACGGAATCTGTTTCTCGAAGGATCAATGCTGTGCCACTCGATACATCGGGCGCTCTGCAGTTGATCCAAAAGCTGCTGATGCTCTTCACTTAGCTTCTTTGCCATTCCCACGCTCCTATAAAAGAAAACGCCAATAACTCCCAACAATAATATTTGTATGTTACACACTAAAATTTTATGTAAAATCAATATAGTTGCGTGTATCTTATGTCTACTAAAAAATATTGAAAATTATAGGGAAAGTGCCAAATGAATATCTTGATCGGGAATTTAAAAGGAGGCGTTGGGACAACCACTCATGCGACAAACATTGCGGTGAAACGGGCAAGCATTGGGCGTTCAGTTTTTTTAATAGATACATCGACGCTACTTAATGCAGACATGTGGTGCACCGCACGATCAGAGAAGCACCCTGGTAAGGCAGAGATTGTAGGGGGGCCAAAATTTGGGACTGGAGTGAGTGGCCATATACAGCAGCTAGCACGGCATTACGATGATGTAGTAATCGATGCAGGCGGCTCTGAGACAGAGGAGTTTCGCCTAGCCCTAACACAGTGCCAATTGCTACTGGTTCCTTTCCGCTCCAGCCAGTTTGATCTCTGGGTGGTCAAGCGCATGGCCACGCTGCTTGAGGAAGCACAAAAGATCAATCCACTATTAAAGGCTCGCGCCTTCCTTAACTTAGTGAGCACTAATCCCAGTAGCCGCGATATCGACGAAGCTCGTGACCTATTTTCATCCGTAAACCTGCAACTGCCGCTGCTCACTTCAAAAATAGGTGATCGCATTGCTTTTCGTCGTGCATCTGCTGAGGGACTAGGGATCACTGAGTACAAAGGGAAGGATAACAAAGCGCTAACAGAGTTTGAGGGATTCTATGCAGAGGCATTCCCGTCATGAACACCGGCAAAGAAATTATTGAATTAGGCCCAGAAACTAAAGCGTCTTCTGAGGAAAATATCCCTGTCTGCCTACAACTCATTCAGCAGCTGGTGAGCGATGCTGCCGATCAAGCAGTAGTTCAAACTCAAATCCAAACCGATTATGATTTTTTTGCTCAGTTAAGCCACAAAAATTTCACTAAAACACTGCCGCTGCGCGTCACACCAAGGCAGCAAGCTATGTTGGATTTTCATCTCGGAAAAAAAGTAGGGATTGCCGATCGCACTGCATTGTTCAGAATGCTACTTGACGCATATTTAAGACAAGCTTTCAAAAAAATACACGGAATTGACGCAGATGAGCTTCTCCCAAAAGATTCTATTGACAATTCACAAGCACTTTAACTAAGGTTGTGGCTCATACCCTATCATTATCGCTTTATGACGTGCGAGCTGGCCACGGATAGACACACAGCAAGGACTCCCTATAGTCCCTACTCAAAATCTTGCGCTTTCTGCAAGTTCGACATCTTTGGTACAGATGTGTGATTTCAACCTGATTCTTGCAGCTTTACCTCGGCACTCCCTTCTACCCATGTAAGACCATCCCCACGCATTTTTAATGCACTTGGATGGCTTTGGCACGTCCTGTTTTGCTTAAGACCGCCTGCGACCACGAAATCCACTCTCATCGCACATTGCGCATTAAACATCACCCGGATTGCACTAATCTCCTGGCGATTTTTTTGCGTGTCGTCATGAGAGCATCAGCCAGTCTGCCGAGAACCTTGTTCTCGCTGCCTAGCCATCAATTCCAGTGCCCGCGTCACGTGAGCACTGGAAACCAGACCTACGCATTTAGGTGTTTTTTTAACCCAAGCGGGAATGTATCCCCGCTTGGGGATACTCCGCGTTTAATAGGAGTAATTTAATGGAAAACAATCGGAATTTGCCACATAGCACTCATATTTCCAGCTTTGAATTTTGGCGCGGCGATGTTGTCAACCAAATTGAAGAAATCGGAGCAATGGACAACAGCGATGCAGATGGTATAACCATGATGAATAAAAGCAAGCTTGAGGAATTGCATCAGCAAGGAGTCACCCCTGAAGTTGTTGCTCGGCAACTACTTGGCTTACCTACTGAGTTAAACCCGGAACAACATCACTGAGACAAGAAAAAAAGACTTGAAGTCTAATTATTCCTTGTAAAACAACCAAAACCGCTGATTTGGAGAAATCCATCAGCGGTTTTTCTTTGTCCGTTGGCTTTCATGCTCATGGCTCGTCAAACGAATGTGTTGATACATTATTCCTGAAGATTTGATTGGAGCAGGGGTATCTTAAAATATGCGCCTCGCAATAGAAACAAAACAGCCAGTTCATAGTAAAGAACTGGCTCTAGTCATAATGCTCCAGAATTACTGATTCTGGTTCAGTAGCTTTGCTACTTCGGAGATGCCAGCATCCAGAGCGTCAAGCAACATGCGCCGTGGTTTGCAATCGTCGTAGCCACGCTCAATGATGATGCGGGCTTTTAACAGGACCTCCAGACGCTCAGCATCCGTTTGGCAGACGGGTGATCTCTGCGGGCCATAGTACACGCTGTAGACCGCATCAGGATGCTCATGCTTATGCTCCCGAATCACCCATTCATCCAACTTGGAATGGGCGCGTGTCAACTTCGTACCGACCCGATACATGAAACCGCCACTGAGCGCTTGCATTAGGGGGCTGAGCTGCTGATGTAGCTCAAACGGCATTGCTTTCTTAGGGCGCCATTCAGAAGGAATGCCAGCAGTACCGCCATATGGCACGGCACCTTTGTACTCTCGCCAAGATGGCCCGGGGCGAGGGCGACGTGGCCTCGCATCAGCCTGGCGATTCGGACTAATAAAATAGTCGTTGTATGGAGCAGTCTCATGTGGCCATGATTCCGGAACGGGAACGGGAGCAACGCTCGCCAAGATCGTTGAGATACGCTGCAACAGTTCGGCGTTATCACCAATCAGACGTGGCAAACACTCGCCCGGAAAGTAGATGCCCTGCCAGTCAGGTGCTTTTTCGAGCAAGTTATTGTACTCAAGCCAGCCTTGTCGCTCCCCAGCGACGTTACGCAGGGCTGGGGCATACGGTTCATCGAGCACCAGGCCGAAGCCGGTAAGCGGATCGAACCATTGCGATTGATGATCGCGCCCAGGTATGTTGGTAATTAGGCTGAGTCGATCACGTTGCTTCTGAGTAGTAACCGGCTGCAAGCCAGTGGCCTCAATGAAGCGCAGGCCGCGTGCAGCGGTTAACAGCAAATCTCTGGCCGCATCCTGCCCTATGACATCTAAGCGGTGTTCCAGGTGATCGTTATATTCCATGCGGAAACCATGCAGACCCCGACAATAGGCGACACGATGTTTGGCAACAATTTCCGGAAGGGGCCGGTTGAGGTCGATGCGCCACATCTCACGGCCTGCACGCAGTTCACCTGGGTCGCGACGTGGCATGTGCCAGTGTACAGTCAGATATACAGGAAAAAGTGGTCGTTTGACCTGTCTTCGAGCATGCACAAAGTTCTCATAGCCAGCCTGTCGGCTGGCCACATCGAGAGCAATGGTATGGGAGATTTTCTGCTCGCAGCTGATTTTTTTGGCGAGCTGCTTTATGCCGTCAAGAGTAGACGGTCGAATGCTGGCGATATTCATACGTTCAATCCTATCGGCCTAGTCCGCAGTGTTACCGTCGCCACCGCTATAGGCCGGGATAGAAGTATCGGCCAAAATACGTTACAAACACTGCTCTAGGAGCTTCGGAAGACGGTATCGGGCTTGTGTCAAGCGCAAGCAGAAATTAGCAGCTTCATCGGGCGGAGTCAACTGCCGCAGGCAGGACGAAAAACGCCTATGCAAAGGCAGTATTTGTAACTTTCAGATACAACCAAAGGTATAAAGACCAGTTTACATCGTGATTCTTAGACAGCATATGAGGCGCTGGCCAAGATAGCCAATGAGGTGGCGGCACAACAACAAACGTGGCCCTTTCTTCTAATGCAAGAAGTAGGCATAAAAGAATCATACGCAGTAAATTTTAGTCATTGATTGCTAAATAAGCACTACTTGACAGCCCACATCGGCTCAAGCTAATGTAATGACTCATGCCCTATCTTTATCGCTTTATACGACGTGCGAGCTGGCCACGGATAGACACACAGCAAGGACTCCCTGTAGTCCCTATTCAAAATCTTGTGCTTTATGCAAGTTCGACATCTTTGGTACAGATGTGTGATTTCACCGTGATCCTTGCCGCTTTACCTCGGCACTCCCCTCTACCCAAGTAAGACCATCCCCCACGCATTTTTAATGCACTTGGATGGCTTTGGCACGTCCTGTTTCGCTTAAGACCGCCTGCGGCCACGAAACCCACTCTCATCGCACATTGCGCATTAAACAACACCTGGATTGCACTAATCTCCCGGTGATTTTTTTTGCGTGTCGTCATGAGAGCATCTGCCAGGCTGCTGAGAACCTTGTTCTCGCAGTCTGGCCATCAATTCCAGCGTCCGCTTCATGCGTGCACTGAAAACCTGCCGCTATGCATTTAGAGGCATTCAAAAGGCCTTGTAGCCCCAACCAAAGGTGACTTCATGAACCCTGATCAAAAGAAACAACTCCTTTTAGGTTTATTAAAATGGGCATCAGTATTTTTACTACCATTTATATGGCCGTTATTAAGAGGAAAATATAAACTAGGATTTATTTTACTAATAGCATCTTCTTTTGGATTTTTGGTAATAGCGGCCACATCATTTTTCGGCATTTATTACGCATTTTTTTATAAAGAAACACGCTCAATTAATGGTACAAATCATCGAGATAATTATGATGATAATATAAATATTTCTAGGAATTCAAAACGTAAAACCGTTAATTCTTAGCAATTAAACTCGCAACCTACTTCGGTAGGTTGCACCCCTATGTTAACCAACAACATAGGCGTGCAACCTACCAACCAGGAGTAGACAATATGAACACATGCGAGGCAACAACACTACAAAAGAAGACAAAGGCAACAATTAGTAATGCCAAAGACTTTAATGCGTGGTGTAAAAAATTTGGCATTTTTGATGCTGCAACCCAAGCCCGTGATGCAGGTGTAGATGTGCTAACTTGCTTGAACTGGCTAAAAAGTACTCATTAAAAACGATCCAGTGTTGTTCCCTAACAATAATGAAACAACACTGGATTTTCCTAAGTAAGGCAATAAACTTTATTTAGGAAAATTAATTCTTCCTTTGCCCAATTGGGGACGCGACCTGAACGTCGGAAGAAACGCAGTAGGAGCTTTTTTGCTCAGTCATATCCAGTTTTATAATTACCTTCATCACTTCAATCCCAACGGGAACATCCTCCCGTTTCGGGCTGATGTTCTCTCTTAACTATTCAAGAGGAAACATCGTGATTTCTATTTATTTCCCTCCCGTTTTTATAAACATCTTATCCAATTTTGGTCTTGCTTATTGACCTATTAATTTTTTATTAAATATTAGGAGAAGCAAATGGGTAACGATAGTTCAATAGAAATGTATAAAGAACGGATAAAAAATACCATATCCCTAGCCAACGGACATTGGTTATTTATCCTTGATCGCTTGGGCATTGATAAAAAATATTTGTCTGGTTCTAATACAGCTTGCCCTGTGTGCAAAGGAACAGATCGTTTTCAATTTCATGATAGAAATGAGAATGGGGATTGGTTTTGTCGTAAAGCAGGCGGCCACAGTCAAAGTGGTAACGGCTTTAATTTACTCATGGAATCATATGGCTGGAGCTTTCATGAAGCACTGGTTGAAGTCGAAAAAACAATTCAATGCAATAGTTACCGCACTGAATTGAAAAGATCCATTTCTTATTCAACTCAATTAAAAGAGAAACAAGATGCAGCTGAAAAGATCCAGAAGATCCTAAAGTCCTCTTTTCCGTTTGAGAAAAATGATCCAGTAGGCCGGTACTTAAAAGCGCGAGGCTATGAAGGGGTTGCAGATAAGTGCGACTTTCTTTTCCATCCTTCTTTGGCTTATTGGGAAAAGCAAGGCTCCCAGTTTGTTAAGTTGGGCACCTATCCAGCAATGATCGCCAAAGTAGTCAACACCCAAGGCGAAATCATAAGTCTCCATAGATTATGGCTCACACCCGAAGGAAAAAAAGCCCCAGTCCCATGCCAAAAAAAATCAATGCCTCCGATCGGTGGTTCAATGAAAGGCTGCTCAATACAGCTTTTTAAACCCGATAGTGGTCCCTTAGTTCTTGCGACGGGCATTGAAACATCGCTAGGTGCAGCAGCATTAACACAGCGGCCAGCATGGGCAACCATGTCTGACGCAATGCTGGGATCCGTCATCCTCCCAAGTCATACCACCGAAGTATGGGTATTTGGTGATAGCGACTTCCCCTGCACAAATAGTAATAACCCAGGAAAAGATGCGGCCATAAAAGCTGCTCAAACTTATCGTGACCAAGGTAAAAAAGTTCGTTTATTTTTACCGCAAACACCAGGTTTAGATTTCGATGACGTTTGGCAAACAGGGCAATATAGCCAGCAAAACAAAATTGCTGCGTAACTATTGCCAAGAATTGATTTCACACCTCCTTTATTCTCAACTCAATATGCTCTTACATAGAGGTAATAAATGAACAATCAGCCCAACCAAAGTCTCTCACAACGCCAACAGAGCCCACAGAGCCCACAGAAAAGTCATGATCATATGAGCTTAATGAGTTATCTCGAGGAAGAGCGTCAACGAGAGCTACACAAAATTTACAGTAAACGCCCGGATAAACGTTAAGAGCAGATTAATGACTCAAGCAATAACAATTTATCTTTCATCACGTCCTTTATTCCCTGTTGAGGGAATAAAGGACGGATTTGGCGAAATTAGAATTGGATCTGTTTCTGGTTGGGATTTTTCTCGCCCACTCACTAAAAATGAAATTGCAAAAATTGAGTATCCTGAAATAGTTTCAGTGGATATGAAAATTACACCATAATCATTTTTGACTAATTAATATTTCATCTTCCCAACAGGGCATATTTGCCTGTTGGTGAATATGCCCTCTTCCATCAAGAGGTCAACATAACACCTAAGACAATAAAAACCCTCGACAGCACAAAGCTGATCGAGGGTTTTTTATGATATAAAAGATACTTTTATGAAGTAATTGCTTCAAATGCTTCATTCATATTTGCATTTGCGCTAATAGCCATCCCACGAATTGTAATCATCTTTTTACAAAAATCTTTTTCATTTTCATCGGTACTGGCTCGTAACTTTGCGCGATAATCTGTCGTATCATTTACGATTTCATTTAATGTTTTTCCAGTTGATCCAACACGCTGGAAAGCGGGGTTTTCATAGACAACACCACGGGATGGAGTCTGAAATGATTTAGTAACGAATTTATAACTTAATATTGTTTCAAACTCAGCGTCTGTATCGCTATCTATTTCCACACGATTAAATAATACGCGAATTTTTTTAGCAGGAACGCCCAGCTTATTCAGTAACCTGATTGTTTCGATGGTGTCTTTTTGCTGTTTATCTTCTGAAACTGTCGGCAGAATAAAAAGGTCAAACTCACTATGCGAGTCAACGTTCTGAGCCATTAACTGCAAGAAAAGCTCAACATTAGAAGAGCCCACATCAACAACAGCAGAATCAAGTCCTAATAGCTCTTCATGCAAAACATTAAATTGCCTGCCCCGTAACTGCTCAACTTCAATACTGTCAATTTGATCTGATGAATTAATGCTTTCAACTGAGAAATATTGAGCATTAGGCATACGAGGCATAAACATGTGCTGTGCCAGTGTTGATTTACCTACATTGCCACTGTAATTCAAAATGCATAACTTGATATCTTTTTTCATAAACAAATCCTTTATTTAGTTTTTTTACTTTGACGAAATTTTTTAATCATTTCGTCGTGATTAATTGGTTCTGGTGCAAACTCATAAGGCATGACTACATTGACATTGCTAGGAACAACCTCCCCCCCTTGCTTAATCTCAACACCGGGTTGGGCTGACGCATTAGATACAACTGTCTCTGCCACATGCGCCACGCTTGGGAGAACTGTCACCCCCCTACTCTCATGCCATGCTCGGGCAGCCTCTGCAATGGCTACCGGGGCACGCTTTAAATGCCGACACCGAGAGAGATAAGTTGTAAACGTTCTCGCTGAAAAAAGAGGTATTTCTTCACGGATAAACTCAAGTACTACTTTTGATGACTCCCCCGCCAGCAATCGCTTTTCAATAACAGGGTACATACTCTTGAACTTAGAGTACTGATCCTCCATTCCCGATTTGCCAACCCCAAAATTTGTGGATTTCACACAAGTACTCCATTTTTATTACTACGTATTTGATACGTAGAATCATACTACACGTATTTTTTTCTGGCGCAAGTTTCCTAAAAATACTACGTATTTACTACGTATATATATTTAGAAAGGTATATGAGGCCAATCTACAGATGCAAAAGTTATGTCTTTATGGTTTAGAAAGATGGCAGTACCGCCCAAGCTCATGACTGCTTTACTGAAGACGCTGCGGCCACTGACAAATCAGAGCATGACCAAACTGGTCCGTATGCGTCCGGCGTGAGCACCTGGTCAATAGCGTCGATTTGGATTAGCCACACTGCGGCAGTAATTCATTAATCCTGCTATTGGGCCAAGGTAAGCAGTTTTTCCAAGATAGCCTTGAGCCATTGAGCTTGGCGGTGGCCAACAAACTTTGGATCGCAGCAGCTGCGTTTACCTGCACGTTCGCTACCGGCAAATAACCAATTCTTGTTGCCACTCGCAATGGGTCTAATGGCGTTCTCGATGGGACTGTTGTCAATCGGCAGATCACCCATTTCTATATAATGAATCAGTGCTGGCCAACGGCGTAGCGTGTAGTCGATAGCTTTGGCCAAGCAACCACCATTGGCAATTTTCGGATACAATTTCAGCAGCCGGTCGTGCAAAAATTGCAGTTCGGACTGATTGTTTAGGGCGCAACTTTGCGCGCGTTGGTCTGCGGTTTGATCTTTGGCCTGTTATTCGATAGCGTACAGGCGTGCAATGTGTTGCAAGGCTTCTGCCGCCACCGGATTGTCGCGTACAATCGTTGCCAATCCACACCAATAATCAACCAATCCCATTGTTCCTTTGGCATCGTATAGGTTAATTCACAGGGGTATTAGCCAATGAAATCGCCCGGCATATAAACTCCGCTGACATAGCCAGACGCCATTGGCATCCCAGATCAACAACTTTAGCCGTGAATAACTTCGATTGGCAAAACCACAGGCGGCGAGCGGCCGAGTGTCTGCTGCACCAGTAATGACAGGCGTTCGATAATCCAGCTCATATTGACAGGGGTAACGAGCAAAAAGATTTACTCGGGCTGGATCATTGCAACCAGCCCTATAGCCACTGGCCACATGCTGCAGCACAGTTCATTAGCCATTCGATTTGAATGTGAGTTTTGCCTTTCTGGATCTGGGTGCGAATCGGCAATGCGAATTCCGCAGGTTCCATCAGACAGTAAGATAGCTCTCGTTCATCTCTGGATGAACTTCAAATCTTTCAGTTCCAAAGTAGATCAACCCTATCTCCCTCGGAAGAGCATTCAGTCTCTCAATCGCTCTGTTGATCCGAGCACATTGCTCGGCATTGACATAGAAGCGATGGTTGTCCAACCAGTTTCGAGAGTCGTGATAGTTCTCTAGTGTAGCAGCTTCCAACCCTGTGACATGCTGCTCGATCCGAGTGCGACTAATCAATCGTCTGAGTCTAGGAATAATATCAATCGTGCGATCATCCGACACGACAATGGCTAACCTTCGATGATTGTCCGTCTGCACGTAGCGGACGCCAGAGTTGTATCGCGATCCACGTGAAGGAGTGCATTGATCGGTCGCTTCCCCGTCGAGAATGATCCCGATAGCGTGGCACAAACCAGAAGGATCGAGCAGTATGGTGCCATCGATTCCGCTGACACTCCGGAGCAACGATTCAGAGAGTAAGGTTGGCACGATACTGGTTCCTTGCTTTCTGAGCCGGTGTGCTTCGCTGGCCGCGTCTTCCGCGACGACAATCATACTGCCGTGTTCCTGGCGAACTTGGGCCAGAAGCAGGTTCCACAGCCGCAATCCATTTTCCTGTGACGTCTGAGGAAACAGTCGAACATAGTTTGCGAGGAAGGCCGCCTTATCGAAGGGTTCCTGCGGAAGTTTTGGCACTGCATAGTGACAGCGAAGCAGCACTTGATTACCACAGCACAACTCCCAGTGATAGTGATCAATGAAGGCTACAGTGAACGCATCTTGTGCGCTGGAGTCATGCGAATCCTTAAGTTGCCCAAGTCCGTAGATACTACGACTATCTGCGATGATTCCAACACCTGTCGTCGCCATCTGTAGCACTTTCCGAACCCATCGCGGCGCACGAAAAGTCACTGGCTCAGCAAACTTAACCATGAAATCGATGGCATCGTTCTCAGGATCGACGAGTATGAGATGGCCTACGCCTTTCGCACCCTCGTACATGAGAGAGGAGACGAGGTTTAGTACATCAAAAAGATCAGTATGGGTGTACCGTTGTTCGATCGATAGCCCCGGCGTATGCATAAAGTCCTTCGCTGCAATGCGAACGACTTCCTCTGCGCTTCTCATGCTGCGATGAGTAAAGCGCCCCGGATCTGGATTTTGTAGCTCCTCGGTTGCCTCACAAAGAGCTGCAGCCATTGCCGCGTGGATCAGGCTTCGATATCCCTTTCCAAACTGTCCCTTCTTGATAGGCTTGGAATGCAATGGAGGAAACTGCAAGAAGATAGCACTGGGAATTTGCACGACCGGGACGACATAGTAATCACCAATCTTCCTCGTTTCGCCACAGAACGATGTCACATCGTTCTCAGAATCGAAAGATCTGAGAGCCTTGCCAACCGACGTGCGCACTGAATCTCGGCGTATCCACTCCGGCTTGTCGCGCATACTTGGCCCGTCGCTGTAAAAAATGTTTTGCGAGTCGTGGTTGCGATAAGTAGATTCGACCGAATCGAGCAAACCATCAAAGAGTGAAAGATGCCACTTCCCATTTTCCGGCTCTACACACACCGGATTCGGGTTCATGCTATTGGGGCTACGTGCTCCGACAATAAGCACCTCAGCCTCCGCTGGAGCTCCCAATACCTCAAGGACATCTCGAGCCAGTGATCGAATTTGTATTCGGTAGCTCTCTTGGTATTCCCACATAAAAAGGTTGATGACGCGACCGACCATTCGTATCTCCACTTGTTCGCCGACCGGATTATCCTTGCAGCGGATGATTGTTTATGGTGCGGCTCACCATACTCTCCAGAGCATTCTTCGCCTGATTATCATGGACTACTTACTTATTTCAAAAGTGTTCAGCCACTATATCGTCAATGTTTTATTGCAAAAGGCGGGAATCGATATCGGAAGCCATTAATTTTTCCTTGTCCAGTTCATCGTACCGAAAGTCATCCGGCTATAGCCATTGAAGTATTCACCTTTCGCCGACTTAAGATCCTTGGCGATAGTCATAACGGAGCAGCCCATGTGCGATGCCAAGCCTGTGGCTCCGGCCTTGGGGTCATTCCGATAGTGATAGAGAAGCACGAATCCGTCGATGCTGTCGTGGGCGACAGCAGCTGAGATGCTGCTGGAGCCTGACGTCTTGGTGACAAGGCGAATGCGTAACTTGTCCCACGACTGGACGATTGTGACTTCGGCTTGCCAGTCGTACCTCATAGAACCGTCGCTTTCGAACGTCTTTCCAACACAGTCCCAAGTACCGGAGATGTCGGGGACCTTCAGCGCCAGACCTATGCCAGGCCACTTCCATGCCCACTTATTCAGCACCCAGTAGAGTAAGCCGAAAACTGCCCCGGCTCCCACCAGAGATAGCATGGTCGGCGGCACATTAACATTCCAGCCAAACTTCTTTGCAAGATCAACGGCGGACAGTAACGCGAATACTAATGCGCCAGAGATGGCGCTTGCTGCAAAGCTCAGGAGCCGACCGACATTAGCCCGATTTGCTCCTCCCATTACTGAATATTCGTGTTCTTGTGGGGCGACCATGAGTTTGGATTCGAATGATGTGGTTATTGATTGACATAAATGGGGAGGGCTTTGTATAAGTCAATAGTTACTTTGTGAATAATTGTGAATTCCAACGCTTGATCCACATTTCAAGCGGAAAGATGCGCCCAGTAAAGGGAGGTCAGAAATTTTGTGTAAAGCAACCACTGGAGCCTCTGTTAAAGCCGCAAGAGTGGGCAACAAAATAGTTTTAAAATAAACAATAAAGTCGTAGAAATTGACAATGCAGTTATAAACTAATTCCGCCGATTTATTGAAGTTGTTGGGTCAAGATAATGAATCTCACAACAAAATAATTTTAAGATCACAAGCAGAATCAATGGGATACGTTTCAAATCAAGCTTGATATACATCGTTTTGATGTACACCAAAACAGTGTATATCAGCAACTGCTACATTGATTAGTTCAGAACTATTTTGTTCAACCACAGCAAGGATGACGCTCAGCATGGATAGCTTAGCGACCGCTTCCGAATGCTTATCTACCATTAATGAAGAGGCTCACCGAGTGTCGGAAATGGGCAGGGAGTTGCCTCTCAAGTCCACAGGGTAAATGCGAAAGCGCGGGTGGTGACATCCGATAAGAACGGGTGGATAAATTGATAAGAATCTGCACACATAGTCTATTTATTCGTATTGCCTAGATTTACACCTTACAATGCATGCCTATTTTCAGCATCACAGAGTTTTTATGGAATTTGAACTATCGAATCTTCCAAGTTCTGATCAATACAGCGAGCAGGAGTACTTTACTTTAGTAGCTAAGGCGTTTATCAAAGCCGCACCGATACCAATGCCATCTAGTGCATTGGCAGGCGTGATCAAAACATTTAAAGATAAGCACGCCAACAAAGATACCTTGTATGCTTTTTTGCAAAAAATGTACGTACAAGTGGAATCAATGAATGATCAACTGGAAAGCCTCGGCAGCGAACCGGGGGAGATGCTTCAGTTAAAAATGGAAGATGGCACTCTAAGATTAGAAAAATCCACGGCCAAGCTGGATCTCTCGAGCATCCGTCCAATAGACGGCAGGCACGAAGAAATGAACATGACGGCTGATTTAATTTGCGAAACATTGCAAGCGCAAGACAACGGCCTTTCACCCACACTACTAACAACTGCTGGTTTAGCAGGAGTTCAGAGTTTTGCTAAAGAAGCAGGCCTCACAAAAACAGCTTTTATAGCCTTACTACACAGTCATGCAGTCATATTGGCAGAAGCTGAAGATGGAACTAAACCGTTACATTGAGCATAGACACCGGCAGATAATCACTTAAGTAGATCAACCTGGCCGCCTATTGACGTTAAAAAAATGCAGTAGGCTGCTAGGTATTGCAAACTAGATATGCGCATTTTGCGGTGATAAATTTAGAGCTTGTCTTTTCGGGGATTAGAGCGCTTTGATTGATGGCCGAGTTTTGGGTAATACCATTGACGCATTTTCCTAATTCAATTTTACAACTCTGTGATTACTTCCAGCGAAATACCATGCGCAAGCAATTTGCGTTTGGCTGTCAATAACAGTGCTTGAAGAACAAGCACAAAAAATAAAGTACACAACATCCCTAAAACCCATAAATAGAAAGCAAAATTTGGGGATAATAGCTGCACAATAAAATCAGGCAGACCAAAACCAGTAATATTAATAGTTTCATCTGAAGCACTAAAACAAAGAGGCCACTTAAATTTTAGTGGCCTCTTTTATTTTTAGAATATATTCAAACTAAATAAATGCTTGCTGTAACTCACTGGGTCGGTGGTGTTGAATAAGATCTATTTGTTTATCATTTTTTAAAATTTGGTTTAACTACATTATCAGCTGTTATATCTACACCGAATTGATTGCTAAGATACACTCCGAGACCTTGAACTGTTGCCCGATATTTTTCAGCTTTCCAACCAACAGTTCTGCCAGCAGACGTCCAATTCCACTGGGGCTTACTATCTTGAATTAATGGATGAAGTCCCACTAATTTGCTTTTCCCATCTTCTTGTTTAAGCCCATATGAGCCATCTGCTCGTTGAGTAAGCGAACCTTGCTCGCTCAGCAATGGTGTTCCTGCTGAAATAAGGTCACTTTTAATATTAACAGCTTTTACTATCAATTTATCCAAAGCTTGATATGCAGCGATATCATTAGCTGGTGCAACATCGGCTAATAAACTTGGATTCCAATCAAGCCAGTAATAAATATTATTTACCATTTCGAGTTCCATGCCATATTTTTTTCTGAGCTTATTTTCTGCTTCTGCTGTTGTCAAACCTTCAATATTAACTAGGTTTTTGAACTCAATTCGTTGTTGCATTCTGAAATTAATTTTCTCTTCTAAAGAGGCTCCCACCCTCCAATGTGTTGGCGTTTTCCCCTCATCTCCTGAAGAAAAAACCCCATCTTCCATGTCGGACCGTACCGAATCAATTACAGCTAGCTTATATCTTCCAGCGACCGCATTTGGGTCAATACTTAATAATTGCGCCACATCACCTGTCGCTTGCAATAATGCCTTTTGCTGACCATTCATAAAACTCTCTGATATAACTAAACTATCTCTTAGCGTATTTATTGTTTTACGATCATGCGCATTAATTGACTCAAGACGCACAATATAACTCTGCAATTCTTTGTTTTTCTCAGCAAGCTCCAAAAACATTAAATGAGTTGATTCTACTTCTGCTTGAAGTGCGTCTTTTGTACTGTTGGCCAATCTAAGCTTCGACAGAGCAAGCTCGGCATCTAGCTGAGATTCTTGCAAAGCTCGATCACTCATTCCCTGCTTAATTGC
Organism: Iodobacter fluviatilis; assembly: GCF_900451195.1. Taxonomy (NCBI): domain Bacteria; kingdom Pseudomonadati; phylum Pseudomonadota; class Betaproteobacteria; order Neisseriales; family Chitinibacteraceae; genus Iodobacter; species Iodobacter fluviatilis. The sequence goes on along the minus strand of NZ_UGHR01000001.1, from coordinate 1,178,423 downwards.
CTCAAACATACTCATCCTCACTTCGTTTTTTTGATTAGATTAGTTTTAACTAAATTGGTTTAAACCTCAAGCCATTACATTGCAAAAATTCAAAGAAAACCAAGTAAGTTTTTAATTTGCATCTCATTTGAATTTTTACTCCGACTTCATTAAGAGTACGTCATTCATTCGCCACAATCAATACCGCTCGGTAATGATTGCCAAAAATACCACACCATGCCGATAGAATATTTTTTGCTTCGTATTAAATCCATGGCACAATCACAATATTCAGTACCGAGCGGTAACATAATGAGCAATATTACGTCCCTCAAAGATGTGGGTAAAATTCTACGAGCCAAAAGGAATGAGATGGGCCTGAGCCAACAAGCGTTGGCTATTCAGGCTAATGTAGGCAATCGAATTATTGGCGAAATTGAGGCTGGAAAGCCTACTTGCCAATTTGATAAAGTCGCACATGTCATGCAACAGGTTGGGCTTCAATTGCGCGTTGTAACGACCAATCAAGGGTAAGTGCTCGTTTATTTCATACTTTCTAAAACTTCAGCAATCTTTCCTTTGCAAATTGGTTCGTTTTTTAAGCCGAGTTTAACTGTTCAGCATCTTTCTCGCCATCTTTGGCTCTTGTTACTTAAGCCATATACGGACAGCAATATAAGTAAAAGCCACACTCAGAAGAAATATAAAAAATCCTAGAATACTTATTCCAGTTTTCGATGCCATAACGAAGCTACACAGAAAAAACCCGAAACCAAAAAGAAAAACGACGCAACTTAAATAGCCTCAATACAATGGTAGAAAACATTATTATCTTCCCTATTTTGCCTTCGGCGGCTTCAAGCTCAGTGTCTACCCATGCACAGGTAAGATATACAGAGAATATTTTTCGCCATACAAACCGATACTTTACTATTTCGTTCGTTCCGATAACTGCTAGGATGCCAAGGTAGGCGATGGACAGTTCAACCGAGATTCCAGGAACCGTCCCGGTATTGGTAGTTGTTGTTTAGAATACCCGCCAGCCATGCCTGCACTGTTGCTGATTTTAGTAGTCCGAAGTGGACTAGCTGCTCGCCTTCGGTATTCAGCATTGCTACTGGCAGATTTGGTGGCATGCCGGTGCCAATACCCTGAGGTGGCATCACGTTGTCGAATTCACGAGTTATAAGCTGCCGCGAGGTGGCCTTTCCCAAGGTGATGAACGTCTCCTGGCGAACTAACCAATAGCACTCAACTGATGAATCCTTATAGCGGTCCTGACGGAGAGTAAAGTCACGAAGGTGCTGATAGGAGCGTTGCAGTTCGATCGCAATAGTGCGGCCGCCGACCGAGAAGAGAACATCGGCCTTCCACTTGTCACCGTTCGATGATTGACCCTGTACTTCATCACTACCCTCAATACCAAGTTCGTTTAAGGCGGCCAGCACGGCTGTTTTGCCAGACCGATGCCATATCGTCTCGGGTGCGGTAGCGCACTCATCCGATAAATGGGCAAAAAAAGGTAGTCCATTGATGCTTGTCTTAAGGACTGCCGGAGCCTTGCAACAAGGCATTACAAAATCACCGAGCTGTGCAGCTTGCTTCAATATCTCCCAGTCGACACTTAAATATGTAGCTGCATTTACAGGTAGTCCGTCTCTGGTCCAAGCACTCTGTGTCATGGTTTTTTTCCTATCAGTAGCCTCACGCTACATGTAGCGTAAAACTATCGTTTCCTTGTAAAACTAAATACAGGCAGATTCAACTCGTTCGATTGCACGGCTCAAATAATTCACTAATGCTGAATGAGCTTCAGTCAACTGAGCGCGAGCCCGTTGAGCTTCGCGAGGATCATCAGAGCGAATTGCTAAGGAACGCAATTCACTAATGTCATTTAATAGTTGTTTCAACTCAGCGGTTACTTCAATTGAAGCCAGTTTTTCTTGGATCTCTGACGTGGTTGTTTCTGCAGCTAAACGATCAAGGGCTGCAGCGTGGTTTGTTTGAAAAGCATCAATCATAAATTTTCTTTCCTCTTTTCCGTGGGTTATTTTTTTCCTGCCAAAAGCAAATCCTCAAGCGTTCCCGGCTTGGGGTGGCGTACCTTGTTTGGCGTAACAAGAAAAACTTGCTCTTGCACCCCATAACAAGTACCAGCCAAAACACCAGTAAAATCGGGTTTAACCGTTTCCTCCGCGAGCGTCTTTCCCGCGCACGTTAGCGTGATCTTGCGTTTTGTCGAAGAAACGTACTCGACATCAACAAACGCACGTTGGACATTGCCGTTTTCAGATGAAGCATGGACAAGGCTGCGTACATCACGGGCTACCCAATCTGCCCCACCATGCCGGACCTTGATTTGCAGAACCTTGCCATGCCACGGTTCCAAACCCGCGGCTTGTGCTCCTGACGCAATCAACAGAACTGCAAGAGCAATCATTTTTGAAGTCAATGTTTTTTTTCTGTCAAATACTCGGAGCTGAAACGTAATCAGCGTGTCTTTCTCACTCATCGCGACTTATCCGAATTAGTTGTTTATCGAGCGTAACGCCCGTAGTTTTTTTACTGCATTCGCTTTTTGGTTGCGGATCGAATGAGCAATATCATTTTCAAACTATCGGCAAAGTCCATTATGGTTTAGTCCGACATTCCGTTTATCCTTTCAGCTTTTCTGAATTAGTTATTGGGCATCAAGCGGCCTTTCTTTGTCCTACAACGCTGACAACTCTGCCGCAGATTTTTCAGCTAATCGCTGCATCAGTTCCAATGCCATGTTTAATACTTTGTCGTGCTCACCGGCATGGTAAGCTCGACGAAGTTCAGCAGGTCCTGATGTTTCATAGACCTCCAGCTTTTTTAATAAATCCGCACCAATTTGAGCTTCTTCGCGAGTCATGGCGTCCTTTCCTTAGTGGCACCAGTCTTCCAAATTTAGCGCTGGAACGCGGCTAAATTCTCGGACATTATTAGTAACCAATACACACCGACTAGCGATAGTGTGGCCTGCAATGGCTGTGTCGTTTTCGCCAATCGGTGTACCTGCAGCTATGAGCTGTCGTTTTATTTCCACCGTGGCATCCACAGCTGCCATATCCCAAGGCAAGATACCGTCAATTCGGCGAATGAATTCATCGACCAGCACGGTATGCTTGGGTGACGCCTTTTTGCCAATCTGGCCGTAGCGCATTTCTGCATAGGTGATCGCAGAAATGACGATCCGATTTTGCTGGGCTACTTCGTTTGCCAGTCGGCGTAAAACGGATTCAGGGCGCTCACGCATAATGAATGAACAAATGCAGGTATCAAGCATGTACGTAATCACAGAACAAACCTGCCTTCGTCAGCAATGATCGGTGTGCGGTCTTGCAAGAAATCATCATCTGCTTTGGGTAAATCAGCAAATGATTCCCAGCTAGGGCGCACTGGCCGGAGCGTAGTAATATCCCCTAGCCTGACAATTTCCAATTCGGAAACCCCGTCATACTCCATGTCTTTAGGAAAACGAACCGCTTGATTCGTGCCATTTTTGAATACTGAAACTGTTCGCATAAAGCCCCCTGCTTAATTTAACATATGTTCAACATATGCAAGTTACGCCTTTTTATAGGCATATGCAAGCCCTATGTTTTGATAGGTCACTTTGCTTTCGTATGTCTCTGCCATCGTTCCGTGCAAACTCTATTTAGCTTCTATTCAGTGACGGCACGCCAAAATTAGGCAAAAAGAAAGCCGCCAATGGCGGCCTGCTTCACAACATAGGAAAGTGGTATTAGGCAATACTTGATTGCCAATCAAATTTTCCGAATACCCTAAATTTAAAACTTATCTTTTTCTTGCCCTCTTAATGCCAATCACCACCCAGGATAAAGTGCATACAATCTGGCCCAATCACCTAGTGCATCACTTTTTTTGAGCTCATTAATACCTTCACACGCATGCCATTTTTTCGGAACGCGAACCATCCAATAATGATCAGGACCTTGCCTATATAGCTGTAAGATCGTGGCCACCATCAATTGTTTAGTAAGAGACAACAAACGAAACTCAGCACGCCATTGGGATAGCACATTGGGCAGCTCGGGCTGATCAGGGTCGGTCCAATTAAACCCCCGTGGGCGCATGCAATAGTGATCACCAAGCCTAGAATCACCTTCCACTCGCTCAAAAAATACGTCCAGCTGGTATCGTGCAATGACATCCCAAAGATGCTTTGCAAATGGCGCTGGATTGCCCCAAAACGGTGGTGATACTTCAATCCCACACACCGCTGCAAAAGCAAGAATTTCCCTTTCATCCATAGCTGGGCGCTTCTGAATAAAATCGATAAAACTTACTTTTGGGAAACGTCCCTGAGCAAATTCAGGTGAAACCATAGTAAAACCAGCTAAGGCTGTAGGCATTGATGAATGATGGACATAACACTCCCCTGCAAGATAAAAATCCACAATTTCAGTTTGTCCACCCAAGCCAATTACCAAACCGAATTGATCTAAAATCTTCTGAGTTGTAATGGATAATTTCATATCTGGATCCTTGAACCCTTGCTTATGCAGCAGTCGATATCGCTTTATAAACAGGTGTAGGTGGCACTAATCGCTGAGCAAGGTTCACAACCCTTCTTTCAGCTTTTGATGATTCAGCTAATGCATTCGAAATAGGGTTAAATCCCATCAAAGTCGCATTAACAATTCGTTTCGAAAAATTTGTATTGCTCCAACCATCTAAAATCATTCGTAGTCGATTTAATTCTGTGCCATTACACAAAGGAATCAATATATCCAGATTATTTAAAGCGGCAGGTGACCTAGAAATCACTGTCCCTTGATTAACAGCTTTCCAATAAGTACCATACTCAGCAATGCGCATAGAGATCAGCCGAAGGGGGACTGATTGCATTCGCTTGCATAATGCATCAGCTAATTCATTTAAACTTCTTTCAACCTTCACTACATATAAATAGTCAAAGCTTTCTAATAGGTAATTTCTTTTCTCTACAGTTTCATTCAAACTCAAACTAAGCGTCTTTTCTGCCCCGTCCTTTTTATAATAAGGGACTCCGCCTGACATAAACTTCACAACGGCCAATGCATCAGTGTGAATGATTAACTTTCTTATCCCCATATCAGCTGCTAGAGCCATAACACGCAATACTGAATTTATTTCAGCATCAACACTATTACTACCTTCAGCCAGATCTGAATACATTACTAATATATTTTTATTAGAAGAGCAAATATACCCACCAATTTGTAACCGATCAGGAGCACCACCATCACACCATGCCAAATGAAAGGACTCTACTAATGGATAGTTTGAGTTTTCTTTTGCAGCAACAACCACCGCATTATTTTTTACCGAGCGGAGCTTACCAAGTAGGTTCCTATGTAAAGGGCGACCAAATGGGCGGTTTGATTTTAATTTCGGCATTATCGTTACATCATCAAAATCAGGCGCAACTTCAGTTGAGCGTGACGGCTTAGTCGTTGTTGTAATAAAAATACTTCTTTCTTGATTAATCATATTCTTTCTCTTTCTTCACACAGATAAGAACACTATATCTAACTTCCAAAACACAACAATACTAAAAATCATAATTTATTACAAAATAGATAATTTATTAATTCATCACTAACCACAAAGGAATGTAAAAATTAGTATTAAAGAAAACAGCCGCATATAGCGGCCTTTACACAGAACAGAACAGAACAGAACAGAACAGAACAGAACAGAACAGAAATAAAAATTTAATTGTTAATTTGCAAATTAGACAACATCACAAACGATGAAAATGATGCAAATCCAAACCACAAAGGGACCATTGATGCTGAAATATACGAGGGAATACACAAGTAAACCCCCAACAAGCCAATCAATGCAATTATGCCATGTTCTCCTGCATTAAATAATATAGGATTTGACAATTTAAAATTAAATCTCCTAATTAACTTATTCGCCCTTGAATCAAAAAAAACTCCGACAAAAAACACTGAAAATGGTATTGCCCATAAGCAAAAAACCAACGAGCGCAAGATAAACCGATACCCTAAAATTACGGATGTAGCGACCACTTTCGACATTAAGTTATTACTTTTTGAAATGCCCTCTCCCACAGTTTCTCTCGTATGGTCTACTTCAGCATCAGAAACGATATAATCTCGCATTGCCACGCGAACATATTCAGAAGTCATCACAATTTTATATGTAGAATCGACTTTTGTAGAAATCCATTCACTAGATCCGCTACCGACGTGAGATTTTAATTCAGAAATTTCATACTGAATTCCACGTATAGCGCCAACAGGGCTTTGGGTAAAAGCCCCATAAAAAATCACACCAATGATTATAAGTAGCCAGATGCGAAAGTGAATTAAGAAAGACATTTTAATAATGCCTTTTTTATTACAGAGTCACGATATAACGTAGCCATACCTGGGATATCAAGAATTCGGCTACACATCATATGGACTACAATTTCATCAAACTGAGGGGTATGATCTTCCAAAAAATCTTCTAAAATAAAATCAGGAGATTGCTTCACTAAAGATCGGAACTCCGTATAGGGCTCGACAAACGGCCTCCAGTTTAATGACTTATTCCCAATGTGAAATGCCGCTTTACAATGAACAACCTCAGATGTGAGTTCTACTAAACCAAGTAAAAAAATTCGCATACCCTCGATTGTTTGCGGTTGATTTGCAGCAGTGTATTTATCTGCTGCATTGGCCAGACAGCGAATAAATAATGGTTCGTCATTAAATTTACAACCAGGAAAATCACCCAATTCAAACTGCAGCCTATTAATGGCATGATCTGCAGCTGGCCAAAGTGTTCTAACTTTACGAATTACATTGTGATAATTTTGAGGTCTTTTCATTGTCTTTATTTCTTAATTAGTGATAATCGGCAAACGACCTTTAACTATCGTGCCACCCGCAATAACTGCAAAATATTGAAGATTCGGAAGAGCCCCTAAGCATTCAGATGGGATTCTATCCATATCTTGAAAACCTCTTGATTTGGACATCCCCCCACCAAAATGAGCTAGATTTTTTTCTGAGGATGTAGAAACATTTTGTGTTTCGTTTTCAATTTCGATGGGACATATCCCAAATTTGCGGGTAACAAAGTCCCATGTATCTGTGTCAACGGTTCTTAGTACAATTAAATTGTTGGCATTACCCAATAACTGAGTGGCCTCCGCTTGCGTGCCCATTTTAGCGGTAAAATCAGCAACGGTTTGTGTCGCAAACGTGTTATTAAAACCTGCGCCACGCGTTTTATTTAAAATCTGGACGTACCCTTTATTAACAGTTTCAGAGGCTTCATCAACAAATACACTAATTTTAATTGGGTCGGAATCATAGTTATACCTTACACCCGCAGCCGCCTTTAGGTCCTCGATGAGCGATGTGCCGATAACGGTTCCGATCACATCATTACTCAGCATGTCCAAGCCCACGTAAACACATGCTTTTTGCTTAATTACCCGGTTCCAATCCCAAATTTCTCGCGTGTCATGAATATCAGCAGCATCAGGTGAAAAGAGATCCCCGACCTCCCCTGAGGTCAGCATTTTCAAAATTGGAATAACTTCAATCATGATCTTAGAGTAGTGCTTCTGATCATGCCCAGCTGACGCGATCAAGGATTCTAAATCTGGATCTTCATAATCAGACATGTGCTCTGAAAACAGCTCGATCAGCTTTTCACCCCGATGGATGTTTTTTGTTTTCTTCCCCGCTAAGGCCTGCTCAAAGACAGAAATACCCAGATGTTCTTTCAGTAGTTTTTCTAACACGCGAGCAACCAGCTCAATAGGCGGTTGCAGGGCATTTTTTGCAATTTTCTTAATTGTGGGGCGCTCACCTAACAACAGTAGGCCATTCACAATATCGTTCATGACCTGCCAGCCATATTTAGTACTGAACGACGAACCACTGCCTATCGTTTCAATCACAGATGTCAAACGACTAGCAATCTCAGATTTACTGTTCCAGTTTTTTAGCGGGTCCATCCTGGCGGATAGTTCAGGGTGCGCCAAATGGATATATACAAACGGCTTCCCCTTTCTTAAGCACTCTTTCCTTAAGCGTTCAGCCCAATCTTGATCGCCCTTAGGATCCATGCAAATCACTACATCGTCACGATGGATGGCCTGAGTTGTTACCGTTTCATAAAGCCGAGTCTTGCCCGATCCCGTTGTGCCAACAACTAGCGTGTGCCCAGCTTGGGCAACAATTGAAAACCGAACGGATACTTCTTCAGTTTCAACGCCATGAATCCATGGTGCACCAATAGGATTACTATCGATAATGCCATTGGACTTTCTAAGTTTTTTATACCAGCTAGGGACTTCCAGGTACTCGGGCTTACTACGCATCAAGTCATATAAGCGCTGGGAATGCTCTGTATGCCATTCAAACCCATAGCCCAACCATATTGCATCAGGGACCTTCAAGCACCATTCTTGCAGCTGCTCTGACTTAACAGTGGGCAACTCTTTAATCTGCAAAGTATATTTTTTTTCCCAGCTATCCCATGATTGCTTCAGCCTTAAGCCACTAAAAGAAAGTGCAAAAGCAGCATAAATAGAAGCTGTACCAAGAGGTAGTCCTGCTGCATTTGCAGCAATGAGCGTACCAACCCCTGTTGTTGACCAAGCAAGTGCCGCAGTTGCCTCGTAAGTAGGCCTCCACGGGGTTTTATAGTTATTCAGGGCCATTGGTAGGCTCAACAGTAGATAATGTGCCTAAAATAGAAAGCATCACTGGCTTCGTCAGGGTATAAGCATCCAGTGACTTGCCATCGATTTTCACTTTCTTCTTCGTGGCTTTACCTGCCTCTGTTTTAAAAAAGCCTCCGACTTCTAACGATTGAGCAACACGCTTAGCGTCAATTCCATACTGGCCCAACAAATCAAGGGTAATTTGAATGTCATCGCCTGTATGAATAAAATGCTTTTTTGTATCTTCATTTGACTGGCGTAAGTCATCAACAATGCTTTCAAGAACCAAAAGACCAATTTGATCTAATTTTTTAACCAGATCCGCAAATGGAATTTCAACAAATGGCTCGTCAGGATTATTTACCTCTTCCAGCTCCTCATTTTGGGTATTGGCATTAAATAAATCAATTTGTGCTTCTGGTGCTAAAGCAGCCCCACCTTTATGAGAAACACTAGGCATAGAAATTGGATCTGGAGCACTAAAGGATGAGTCTAAAGGTAACAAACTAGCAGGATCTCTCACTTTGATAGATTTAATCAATACACCATTAAATTCCACCATTTCATATGGAGAATGTTCACCTGTTGACGTACTAAAAAAACCACACTTCAACAACGTATCAACAATCGTTATTTTGCTACGTGGAATATCCACAAACCCATTAATCAATGCACATTCAATCAATTCATCAATACATTCAACATTAACAAATAAACTTTTATCTTTCTTTAAGATACCCAACCCGAGGTCAACACTCCATCGATTCCTTTCAATAAGGAATCGAATGTTGTCAATAATCTTGGGTTCAAGATAAATATCCTGCCGTGATGTTGAAAAATTATGAGAAAGAGATTTGTCATGCTCAATTAATTTAGTGATGATTTTATTGAGAAGATTAGATAAGACGGTTTGCTCACTACTTCCATAGAGCGCATTATTCAATGCAAATAAAATCTGCACATCCGCTTCAATAAGATAATTAAGGGAATTTTTTGAAACGAGTTGTGAAAAAACGATAGGTGATAATTTTCGGGTATGAACAAAGGATGTCATTACACTGTGCGGCCAACTGGCAACAGCTGTGCCATGCTCCATCTCCCACTCTGCAAGTGGTCCCTTGTAGATATTCCAATCATGCAGGCCCACTGCGCGTACCACCCTTCCATCAAGTAGCCAGCAAGCTCCTTGGTACAATCCTGCCAAAAATGCGGCATAACGCCATACAGGTTCTAGCTTACGTCTTTGGGCCATGGTTTCAGCTGCACAAAAAATAATTCCATCTGTGGCCTGCACACAGAAAAAAGCACTTTTCATGCAAAACTCTAACATCCCACCTGGATGCGCGAACTCAGCATTACTCGTTAATGGCTGCTGGCCAATATAGGAGGCAAGCTGCCGGATCGGCAGGGAAACCAACTCAGCACTGTTTGGCATACTGAGTAGAGATAAAATTTTTCTTTCGATCTCAGCGTACTGAAAATCTTGAGTCAACCTATTTACATTAAGCGTGTTTTTCTGAGGTTCATTACTTGCTTTGTCCGTAGGCTTTTGTCGTGAAAACAGCTTAAACATAAGATGAGTGACTTATAAAATTTATCCCATATATCTAACCATAAAATCAGGAAAAAAAAAGCGCGTAAGTCTGCAAAAAAACGACACAATTAAGCAACAAAGACGAAGAGGCCTAGTCTGGCCTATTAACTTTTCTTGTTTTTTTGATGCCTGTTAGACTTTTGCTTTTTGCCATCCATCTAGCCATTGAGCCATTGCATATAGGGCACACATAGGTGCTCCTAAATCCAAACGAGGGCAGGATATATAGCCGTCCGCAATTTTTCTTAGAACAAACAACCTCCATTACATGGTTCGTATTGACGTGAGTAATTAACTCCCAAAGTGTATTTATACAAACACGGGGCTCAATCCCGGCTATATTACAAATTCCTAAATATAAGCGCATGGTTGCATGCATTGATTCTGATAAATCAAAACCAGCAGACTCTAATCGGCGGTACTCTGATAAACAAAAAGAAAACTCAATAACGTGCTTTACCGATCTAAAAAAATATTCACCGGATGTCGTTTTAGGCCGTGGCCCCATTTTTTTATAATTTGGCGCTAAACGAATGCGCTGTTTCAAATGCATTGTTGGAAAAATAACTTCGAGAATTTCAGAACGAGCTCCTAATGCTGAGAATGAAGTTGCCAGATATTCAAGCCGATGCTTTTCATCTATGACTTCAATCCAGGAGTTTTTAGGCATTTTCTGCATCTCTCATCTCATGAAATACAACCATATTTACTCCATAGCCCTGTTGCAATGCAGAAATAGGTTTTAGTTTAAAAATGGGTGATGTCATGCGATCGGCAATAGCCTTTAGATCTTCCACATCACCATCGCGCAATAAATCAACATCTGCGGGATGAATTCCATACTCCGCCATTGCCAGAGCAGGATCACGAATCATTTCGTCGCGAATTTGCATTAAAATACGATAATTAAGATTTTTTCTTATTTTTTCGTGTTTCAAACTCACAGATGTAATTTCATTCATTTCTATAGCTCCCTAATTAGCTATCAAATTCTTATTAAGCAATAATTTCATATACGCAGGTAATGAATTAACCAAGTCATCATTTAACGTTGGAACAGGTAAATTTTGGGTCACATACTGAAGGCCAGTCATTCGTGAAGGCGAGTTTAGATTCTCCCCCACTACAGCATCATTTTTTACGCGATGCTCCGAAGATGAAAATGAAGCAAATGGTGCATCATCATCTTTCCAGAAATAATCTGGCACATTCAATTTACCATTATTTGCGTTTTTGACTAGCGCATTGAAGTACGCAATAGGCTTGGCGATTTGTTTTATGCTTAATTTTTGAAGAAATATTCGAGCAACGTCAGGTTGATACGTTTTTTGACATTGCCTCATCAATATTTCAATAGTCCGGCATTGACTATTAGGGAGCAGTTTTGCAATTAAATTTAGAAATTCAGCACCAATTTTTTTAGTTTTAACTTTGGCGCTATCTGCTTCAAATACCTGGCTGGATGCATTTTCATTTGAAGCACCAGCGATTTGATCCGAAGCATCCATAGGCTTAACAACCTGAGAAGCTGCACCAGTAGGGGTAGAGTTATCCACACCAAGCTGGTTATCACCCTGTGGTTTGGTTTTAGAATTACCAACATCCTGTACAGATAAGGGAACGGGAGTTTTTGCTGTTGTAGAGCGGACTTTTTTGGCTTGATTGCTGGCTTTGTAGCCGGGAAAAAAACGACTTACAACACTTTGAATCAACTCCGAATTACGCACCCAGATCATTAAATTACGTTTTCTGTCATAGTACGAGGCATACAGTTTGCCTTTAAAAGGTTCAGCTTCAGCAAAAAATGCGGTCGCACTTTCATAACGTGAGCCAACACTGTCAAATGAAGCCCTGACAGTTTTAGCAGACAGATGAAGCGCCTCACACATGCTCTGACCCTCTTTGTACAGGCGATGCTTTGGAGATGGTTCTAAAAATTTATAGAACGTTTTTTTCCCTTTCTTGCTCATGACCTCAAACCAGTGTTCCAGCTCTAAAATGAGCAGAATTAGGTTGCCAGGGCGAGCATAGCCCTGATTAACGGCATGAGTAGAAAGGGCGACGCTAATGTCGCGAATGGAGGGGTTAGTGCTCATTGACACACCCCCTCTTTTTGAAAAGAGGACGACTTTTTCGGCGAGCGAAAATCGTGCGCGATCGGCGGCGCAATACGTTGATTACATGAATTATTCACGCAAATATACCTTGCGGAAATTGCATCGCCGATGTACAATTTCCGCAGTTGTTAGGAGTACCGGTGCGCAATCTCCGCTAAGAAATTTGGCGCACCCTGTTTTGAAAAAAAACCTCATTTGCCGTGAGGTTTTTTTTCGTCTGTACTTTGCGTATCGCGAAGAAATCACCCTAAAGATAAAATTCTCATTAGAATGCTACGCAAGCGAAAAAGCATGGCCTTAGCTTCTAGGGCACATGCTTAACAGGTCGTGTTTTTTGGGATTTACTGCTGAGGAAAAATCATGAGGCTAACTAGATATTTAACCTGGAACGTGCAACACGTTCCAGGTCAAAAATTGGTGCCGACGGCAGGAATCGAACTCGCGACCCCCTGATTACAAGTCAGGTGCTCTACCAACTGAGCTACATCGGCGTAAAACTTTACAAACAAACTGTGCTGCCAGATAAGCTAAGCTCACCCTTAAATATTTTCTGGTGCCGACGGCAGGAATCGAACTCGCGACCCCCTGATTACAAGTCAGGTGCTCTACCAACTGAGCTACATCGGCAACGGCACGCAGAATAATTCATCAGGCTGATTAAGGCAAGCCTTAATCCTAACTATTTCGCTAAGTCCTTGGAAGTAAAGAAGGCATCAGAGAAAAATTCATCGTTTGGCAAACCGCGTGAAACACAATGCGTGTACGCCGCCTCCACCATCACGGGCGCACCGCAGGCATAAACTTGATAGCCTTCAAGGTTAGCAAAGTCATTCATCACCGCCTCATGCACCAGCCCGGTACGGCCATTCCATACATCCGCATCGCTTGGCTCAGACAAAACAGGAATAAAGGTGAAGTTAGAGTGCGTTTGCTGCCATTCGGACGGCAGCTCAGGCATATAAATATCAGCCAGAGTGCGTGCGCCCCAGTACAGAACGATTTCGCGCTGAATGCCATTTTTAAAAGCGTGTTCCAGAATACCCTTAATCGGCGCAAAGCCTGTACCGGTTGCGATCAGCAGAATCGGCTTATCGCTGTCTTCACGTAAAAAGAACGAGCCCAAAGGGCCGGTAAAGCGCATGATTTCGCGCTCTTTCATGGTATTCCATACGTAATCAGAAAACTCGCCGCCTGCTACATGGCGAATATGCAATTGCAGGTATTCAGCATCGTGCGGTGCATTCGCAATTGAGAACGAGCGTTTCTTACCGTTTTTAGTGTGGATATCAATATATTGCCCGGCTAAAAAGGCCAACTTTTCGCTACTTGGCAGCTTAAGTGATAACACGGCCACATCGTGCGAGACTTTATCGATGGTTTGCACACGACATGGCAGGGTTTTAATCTGAATATCTTTGCTGGCAGTCACTTCTTTGCATTCAATCGTGATGTCTGCATCGGTACTGGCACAGCAAAATAGTGCGTAGCCGTTTTCACGTTCCATTGTGGATAAAGCGCTTTCCGCATGATCGCCGTGAGTCACTTCGCCGGTAATCACTTTGCCTTTACACGAGCCACATGCGCCATTTTTGCAGCCGTAAGCCATATTAAAGCCGCCGCGCATGGCCGCGTCTAAAATAGTTTCATTATCATTCATGGCGATTTGCTGGCCACTTGGTAGAATAGTAAGTTGCTTGCTCATTGCGATCCGCTATGCGAAAAAATCGATTACTTATTATAGGGTGCGGCGATGTACTCATCCGCGCCCTGCCTTGGTTAACTCAACGTTTTAAAGTCTATGCCACGGCGCGAAGCGCTGAAGCGGCAGCCAAGCTGCGTGAGCTTGGGGTCATTCCTGTACTGTGCGACTTAGACCATTCAGCCAGCCTTAAGCGCTTATCCGGCCTTGCCCGCTGGGTGGTTTACAGTGCGCCGCCAGCAGGAGATGGTGCAGATGATGTGCGCTGCAAGCGCTTTATTGCCAAAATGGAGCGCTACACAGGCTTTGATAAGTCAGCGATTCTAACACCTCGTCACCTTGCCTACATCAGCACCAGTGGCGTTTATGGAGATTGCAAGGGTGAATGGGTGGCAGAAACCCGGCCCCTCTCTGCACAATCAGCCAGAGCGATTCGCCGGGTAGCGGCTGAAAGCTGCTTAAAAGCATGGGCCAGATCACAAAAAATCAAGCTGGCCATTTTGCGCGCCCCGGGGATTTACGCTAAAGAGCGCTTACCCGTGCAGCGCATTATGCAGGCCACACCGGCACTGATCAGAGAGGAAGACAGCTGGTCTAATCATATCCACGCCGATGATTTAGCACGCGCGGTGAGTATTGCTCTGTTTCGCGGCAAACCATTACGCGCCATTAATGTGGCAGATGATCAGCCGCATAAAATGGGTGATTATTTTGATCAGGTTGCCGATTTTATTGGCCAGCCCCACCCGCCGCGTATTAAACACGAGGAAGCCCCGGCTGTATTATCTGCCAGCTTAATGTCGTTTTTAAATGAATCAAGACGGCTGAAAAATACCCGCTTAAAGAAAGAGCTCAGACTGCAATTAAAATGGCCCGCAACTGAGCAATTTTTGCAGCAGAAATAAAAAAAAGGGGCGATTTATTTCGCCTCTTTGTTTATTTAAAGCCCGGACATTATCCGGTTAACGCTTTTCTTTCGGCTTCAAGCTGCGCCATTAATCTTTGAATATTCGCTTCAGTTTGTCTTGGCAAATTAACAAACTGACAGCCCATCATCCATGCAAATTGGCCAGGCCTTTGCTCCAACTGCCGTAAAGAGCGTACTTCAAAATTAAGTTTCAGAATTCCGGCAGGGCCAAAATCAAAAGGGACTTCATTATAAACATTTCCCCTTTCAATTAAAGGCTTCAGCTCATCAGGCACCCATGCACCAATACCACCTAAGGAAACATCATGCAAATTAACCCACTCCCGCGCACCATTTGCAAAAGTCATCTGACAGCGATAAGGCCGTGCAACAGGTGTAGGCAGCCGGTAATATTCGCGGCGTTGCAGCTTGATTAAATCTGCAGGAAAAGCAGCAGTTAAAGCGGGGCCACCTTCGTATTTGCAATTACGCACAATACCCACAGCAAATTGTATTTTTACGCCATCAGGGATGGCCAGCACGAGAGAGCGGGCAGAATTAAGTAAAACCTGATTGGTTTCGGCGTGACCGCCCACATCAAAAATAAAGGTTTTACCTTTAATATCCACTTCAAGAATACGGGATAAAATCAGCTCCCTGCCTTCATTCACATAGATAGTAATAAATGTTCCACGCTGCGCCAGCGTGCGCAGCACTGCGCCAATCTCCATCGGGGCAGTGATCCGATAAGCCTCAATATCTTCACCATCCGGAATCGGACTTACTTGCTCGCTTTCACCCACGGATTTCTCGCCTTCATTAATTATTCATTAAGCAAAAGTGTTAAATCATGCACAAAGACACCTGCACCCGCACCATAGCTTACCATTACACGCGGCTTGCCGTTTTTATCCAGCAAATAACTGCCAGCACTATGATCCACGGTGTAATCGCCACTGCCGCTCACTTGCTTTTGATAAATGATTTTATAACGGCCAGCGATCTCAGCTAATTGTTCCGGCGTACCGTATAAACCTAAAAACCTTGAATCAAAAGCGGGTACATACTGACTTAATACTTCTTTTGTGTCTCTCTCCGGATCAACAGAAACAAACAAAACCTGCACCTGATCTGCTTTTTTACCCAATTGCTGCATTGCATTTTTTAATTCAATCATTGTGGTCGGGCAAACATCAGGGCAATGAGTATATCCAAAAAACAACACGACGATTTTATCTTTAAAATCGGCTAAAGAGCGCGTTTTACCCGAATGATCACTTAAAGTAAACTCGCCCCCCAAAGTACTACCACTAATATCACTACCCTGAAACTGAGGTTTAGAACAAGAAGTCAAAAAAACCAGACATAAAACACACCATAGAGCCTTAAACATCAGCATGATCCTTTCAATTATTTATAGTGTGCTTTGCACCCGCTCTACAAGCAAGTGCCGCTATTGATTGAGCAGGTAAGGCCTGATCCAGGGCCTGCGGGCTATAAGCGATTTCAGCCAGTAAAGGGGCAGGCAAATGCGTTTGCAAATATTGCACATTCTCGGCATAGCGTGGCATCACTGAATCAGGCTGATTAGCAATCCACCCTGCTAATGGCAAACCCGCAGCTAAAATAGCTTTAGCGCTCAGCATGGCGTGATTTAAACATCCCAAACGCATACCAACCACCAAAATCACCGGTGCTTGTAAACGTGTCGCTAAATCGGCCATGGATGCGTCCTCTGATAAAGGCGAAAACCAGCCGCCCGCGCCTTCTACCAGCACCACATCCGCCAGCGCCTGCAGCGCATTTGCGGCGCTCACCATCAAATCCAAATCTAAAACCTGAGCAGCATCTTTAGCCGCCAAATGGGGCGAAACAGGGGCTTCAAACAAATAGGGGCAGGCCAGATGCGCGGGGGCTGCGATATTCGATGCTGCGGCATGCGCAGCCACATCGCTATTCCAAAGCTGGCCATTGCGCCACTCGCAGCCTGCCGCCACCGGCTTCATGCCCACTGCCAATTGGCCACCCGCCACAAAAGCACGCAAAAGCTGGGCCGTGGCGATGGTTTTACCGACGTCAGTATCGGTGCCGGTCACAAAATACATTTGCCCGCTCATGCTTGCCTTGGCCTGAATTCAATAATCTGGCTGCCATCTGCATTCTTTTTGGCAGGCTGAGTTAGCGGCTTCCATGCATGACCGTAAACCACTTCGTAGGTACACGGCAACAGACCATCTCGCCTGAATGTCTCGTATTTCGCCACAATCTTTTGCCATGCTGCTTTGCCCAACATGCCCCGTGAGCGCCCTTCTGCCACATTATGTGCGCCGATATCTTTTAAATCCTGCATGATGGCCTTGGCACTATCGTAAGTCATGGTGAGGTATTCCATATCCATCACAGGCGTGCTCAGGCCATTTTTAACCAAAGCATCGCCCAGATCGTGCATATCGATAAAGCGGTTCACATGCTCTTTATCATCCACCGCAGCAAAAGATGCGCGCAGCTCTTTCAGCGTATCCGGGCCAAGGGTAGAAAACATCAGCAAGCCACCGGGCTTTAAAACGCGGGTGAATTCTGCGAATGCGGCATCCGGCTCATTACACCATTGCAGGGTCAGGCTGGACCAAATCACATCAACCGATTCATCCGCAAGCGGCAGCGATTCAATATCTGCACACAGATAAGCCGCGCCCTGGCCACGCAAGCTGGCCCAGAGCTTTTTAATGCCACCACCCTCTTTGGCTCTGGCCACTTGCAACATGCCCGGCGCTAAATCCAGCTCGATCAGCCGGGCTTCTTTATACAGATTTTGCAATTGCGGCGCACAATAGCCCGTACCGCAGCCTGCATCTAATACCATCACGGGATTAACCTTGATGTAATCCAAACGCTCAAACATACGGTCCGCTACTTCGCGCTGTAAAACAGCGGCGGCATCGTAGCTTGTTGCTGCTTTATCAAAAGCGGCCCGCATGGCCGCTTTTTCGGTATGAAAGGATTTACTCATTGAGTCCTTGTAACACGTTTACAGCGATATCAAATAACACCGAATAACATCAGAACCATCCGGCTTAAACTAGGATGCAAACACCACTCGCTTACAAGCTGATCTGCATCAGCAGCGAAACAGGCGTGTAAAACACCCACATCTGGCATGCTTACGCTTCTTTTTTAGCAAATTTCATTTTAAAAAATTCAATCACCACCGGCATGGCCGGAATTAAAACCAGGGCAATGGCAATAGAGCCGATATTTTTGGCAATAAACGGAATACCGCCCAAGAAATAACCGGCGTAAAGCAGGGAAACCACCCAAACCGCTGCGCCAATAAAATTGAACATTAAAAAACGGTGGTAGCTCATTTCCGCCATACCGGCCACAAAGGGTGCAAAGGTACGCACAATCGGCACAAAGCGCGCCAGAATGATTGTTTTACCACCATGCTTTTCATAAAAAGCATGGGTCTTTTGCAAGTAATCCTGGCGAAATATTTTTGAATCTTTATTGGCAAACAGTTTATGCCCGAAATAACGGCCGATAGTGTAATTCACGGCATCCCCTAATACCGCCGCAGTAAATAACAAGCCCATCAGCACATACAGATTCATATGCCCGCCACCGGCCAGCATCCCTGCAACAAACAAGAGCGAATCACCCGGCAGAAAAGGCATCACCACCACACCGGTTTCTACAAAAATAACGGCAAATAATAGTGCATAAACCCAGCTGCCATATTGGGCAATAATCTGGGCCAGATAGACATCTAAATGCAAAAAAACATCAACTGGATTGAATTCCATACCTGCTCTCCTTGGAGGCAAAAACACCCGGGATATGAATCATCGCCGAATGGCATGTCCGGGCGATTTACCCGGGAGGGGGATTATTTTGCGATGGCTGGCTTAACATAAAAACGCCGACGAAAAACTCGTCGGCGTAAGATTAAACACAGGATAAAACTTTAAACCACCGCTTCTTCTTTAATTCTGACGGGCTTAATCATGTTTTCACGAGTAACACCCAGCATCAGTAAAAGAGGGGATGCCACGAGAACCGATGAATAGATACCAAACACAATACCAATAGTCAGCGCCATTGCAAAACCATGCAACGCCGCGCCACCGAAAATCAGCATGGATAAAACCATGCATTCGGTAGAGCCGTGGGTAATGATCGTACGGCTGATCGTTGCGGTAATGGCATTATCAATCACTTCCGGCACTGTTTTGCCGCGCAGATTAGGCTTGCGGAAGTTCTCACGAATCCGGTCAAACACCACCACAGATTCATTCACCGAATAGCCCAGCACGGCCAGAATACCCGCCAGCACGGTTAAGGTGAACTCCCACTGAAAGAGTGCGAAGCAGCCCAAAATAATGATCACATCGTGCATATTCGCGATCACGGCCGATACCGCAAACCGCCACTCAAAACGAACGGCTAGGTAAGCAATAATGCCAAGACAAACCAGCAAAATCGCCGTTGCACCGTGAGAAACCAGCTCGCTGCCTACTGAAGGGCCAATAAACTCAACTTTACGCAGCTCAACATCAGCGCGATCCGTTTTAAGTAAATTCAGCACTTCATTAGATAACTGTGCACTGGTTTTAGTTTTGATATTAGGCAGGCGCACCATCACATCGCGCGTAGTACCCAAAGACTGAACCTGAGCTTCGCCATACTTTAATCCGTCCACTTTTTCGCGAATCTGATTTAAGTCTACCGATTGTGCGTAGCGCAGCTCCATTACCGTGCCACCCGTAAATTCCACGCCCAAATTCAGGCCTTTCATCACGAGGAACACGACCGCCAAAACAAAGGTTGCCAGCGAAATTGCCGTTGTGAGCTTACCGTAGCTCATAAACGGAATATCACGCTTTACATGAAAAAATTCAATCATAGCGATGCACCCTTACACAGCCAGCGTCGAAACACGACGGCCGCCATAAATGAGGTTAATGATGCCGCGGGAAACAAACACCGCACTATACATCGACGTTAAGATCCCGATGCAATGTACCCATGCAAAGCCACGTACAGCACCCGAACCAAAAATCAGCAGGGCAAGGCCAGCAATCAGGGTCGTGACGTTAGAATCCAGAATCGTAGCAAAAGCATGTTCATAACCATTGCTGATGGCAGCCTGAGGCGTCATCCCTAGGCGCAGCTCTTCACGAATCCGCTCATTAATCAACACATTCGAGTCAATCGCCATGCCCAAGGTAAGCGCAATCGCCGCAATACCCGGCAGCGTTAAAGTCACGCCCAGCAAAGACAACATCGCCAGCAAGAATAATAAATTCCCCGCCAGTGAAATGGCCGATACCACACCAAATACACGGTAATAAACCATCATAAACACGGCAATCGCAAGGAAACCGTAAAGAGTTGAGTGGAAACCCTTGCTGATATTGTCTTTACCTAGGCTTGGGCCAATGGTGCGTTCTTCAACGATATTCATAGGCGCTGCCAATGAGCCAGCGCGTAAGAGCAGCGCAGTATCGTTGGCTTCTGCAACACCCATCGAGCCGGAAATCTGCACCCGGCCACCGCCAATTTCAGAGCGAATCACAGGGGCAGTCACCACTTCGCCCTTGCCTTTTTCAACCAGCACCATGGCCATACGCTTACCAATACTTTCTTTAGTCAGCGTTTTAAAGATGGCAGCACCGGTTGAATCCAAGTTGATATGCACCGCTGCTGAGTTCTGATCATCAAAGCCCGCTTGTGCGTCATTGATATTATCGCCAGTCAGCTCAACTTCTTTTTTCAGCAGGATAGGACGATTCTGGCCATCATTGCCGCGCTCACTCAATAGCTCAAAGCCGGCAGGTACATTGCCATTCAGTGCTTCAGACATTTTAGCCTGATCGTCTTCCACCATACGCACTTCCAGCGTAGCAGTACGGCCCAGAATATCTTTTGCCTTTGAAGTATCTTGCACGCCTGGCAATTGCACCACGATACGGCCTTCGCCCTGCTGCTGAATAACGGGCTCGGCCACCCCCAGCTCGTTCACACGATTATGCAAGGTGGTGATGTTTTGCTTTACAGCATCGTTTTTCAGCTGCTGCAATGCAGCAACAGAATAAGAAATCACAATTTTGTTATCGCGAATATCAATCTGGCGCTGTTGCAGAACCTGACGCAAGGCCTTGGCAGCGGCCTGTGTGGTTTCCTCATCACGCAGCTGCACTTCAACGCTATCGCGGGTTGCAACAATCCGGCCGTAGCGAATTTTCTTTTCTTTTAATTCACGACGAACATCGCCTGCGGTTTTTTCCAGCGCCTTATCTACGGCCGCTTTCATATCCACTTCAAGCAGGAAGTGCACACCACCGCGCAAATCCAGGCCCAGCGACATTGGCTTCGCGCCAATTCGAGTCAGCCAAGATGGGGTATCTGATAAAAGATTTAAAGCCACGCTGTAATCGTCGCCCAGCTTGGCTTGTAACAGATCTTTGGCCTTAAGCTGAACATCAGTGTCTTTAAAACGAAACTTCACTGAATTGACATCAAGAAGCGCATCTTCAATTTTGACACCGCCGCTCTTTAAAATAGCTTCAGCATTTTGCTGTAGCGCAGCATCCACCTTCACCGTAGCGCGAACGCTGGCAATTTGGACTGCAGGGCTTTCACCAAACAGATTAGGCAGGGTGTAGAGCGCGGCCAGAGCAACGGTCAGAATAATTAATAGGTATTTCCAAATCGGGTAGCGATTCATGGCAGGACCCAGAAATGCACAAAAGGCGGCCGGGTTGTTGATACAACCACGGCCGCCTGATTGGCTTTACTTGTTATTTTTAATAGTGCCTTTTTCCAAACGAGCCGCAACAGCAGAACGTTGGAACAGGATTTCTACGCCATCGGCTAACTCAAGAGTGACATACTGCTCATTCACCTTGGTGATACGGCCAACCATACCGCCGCTGGTTACAACTTCATCGCCTTTAGCCAGAGCAGCCAGCATGGCTTGTTGTTCTTTAGCGCGTTTTTGTTGTGGACGAATCAACATAAAGTAGAACAAAACAAAAATCACGATCATTGGAAGAAAAGACATAAAGTCCATTCCTGGCGCCGGTGCGGCACCTTGGGCAAACGCGGGTGCAATAAGCATATCGGGTCGATTCCGTGTCAATAAAGCAAAGCGGCCCATTCTAGCCGCTGAACCACACAAAATCTACCCGGCTTTTTTGCCTTGAGTCATCAAAGCGACTTAAATGCGCCTAGCTTTGCTCCCTGCCTAGTAGGCCGCAGCTTTTTTGAAAAAAATACGGAACTTTAATCACCCGCGAGGATCAGGCCGCCTGTCTTCCTAAGACAGGGCTCGTTTTGACTTGATTCTGGCGCTCCTGATCCTGCCAAAGCTCAGGCAGGCCACGATTTTTTACTTTGCCCAGAAACGCTCCAACCAACTTTTTTTATGCCAGCTCGCTTGAGCACCTCGGGATAAAAAATGTTCGGTATAGCGCTTATCGCCTTCAATAATGTGATGAGTCAGCCAGTTTCTGAGGAAATGCATCAGCTCAAAAGTAATCGCCTCCCCTCCCAGTAAGCGCGCTTGTAAATCATTCATTTGCTTTATTAAATCTTCATGATGTTGCTTATGTGCATCGTAATCGGGATACCCCAAAATACGCATCAGGCTTTCTTCCACAGTAAAATGAGTCCGCGTGTAATCTGCCAACCTGCCCAGAATATGCCCTGAAGCCTCACTGCCATGATGCAGACGAATCGCATCGTGCAACTCATTCAGCAAATCAATCAGCACTTTATGCTGCTCATCAATTTCCTGAATACCTACTGACAGCTCATCACTCCATTCAAAAAAGACGGCCATTTCGTGTTTCTCCCTATTTTATTTAAGAAGAATCTTGCAGACAAAATGCCCTCCAAATATTGAGCCATATCAATTTTTGCATAAGCCCAGGGAAAGCCTGAACAAGATTGCACACGGATTTTTTTAAGTTTCAAGCTAGAAATACTGACATCCCCAGCATAAATACCGGCTAATCAGGCAAAATAAATAACGATAAAATCACCAGAAACCGCAAAAGCGTTCTCAAAAGAAGGCTGGAATGCGACAATACGGCAGAGAACTCCTATTAGGTAAGAAAAAATGCCCTGGCAAGAACTACGCATCACCACTGAATCATCCCAAGCAGAACGCTTTTCCGACGCACTTTTTGATCTGGGCGCTTTGTCCGTGAGTGTTGAAGATGCAGCTGCGGGCACAGATGCAGAAAAACCCATCTTTGGTGAGCCAGGCGAGCCCGTCGATCAGATGTGGGAAAACAGCGTGGTCCTCGCACTTTTTGATGAAGATATCGACACCAGCCTGATTGTCACCGCAGCCAGTAATACGCTGAAACTAGCCATCCCACCTTACGATGTGGTGCGTGTGGAAGAACAAGACTGGGTACGCCTCACCCAATCACAATTTAACCCCATTCCTATTTCTGATCGCCTCTGGATCACCCCAACCTGGCATGAATGTCCTGATGCTGGTGCGATCAGCATTCAGCTTGACCCGGGCCTAGCTTTTGGTACGGGCAGCCACCCAACGACGCGTCTTTGCCTGAAATGGCTGGACAGCAATCTGGCAGGCGGCGAGAAATTGCTCGATTACGGCTGTGGATCGGGGATTTTAGCGATTGCCGGGATTAAGCTTGGTGCTGCCTCGGCTGCTGGTGTGGATATTGACCCACAAGCCATGACCGCATCACGACAAAACGCAGAACAAAATGCAGTTGAAGTCGCCTTTTACCTTCCAGATGCAGAGCCGGTTGACAGCTACGATGTCGTGATTGCCAATATTCTAACTAATCCGCTCAAGGCCTTAGCGCCAATGCTGGCTGCTAAAGTAAAAATCAATGGTCGCATTGCTTTATCCGGCATTCTGGCCGAGCAGGCTGACGATGTGATCGCAATTTACAGCCAATGGTTTGCCATGAACACGCCGCAAACCGAAGACGGCTGGGTCTGCTTATCAGGTATTCGTAAATAAACCGCATGAACGATATTACCCGTTGCCCAAACTGCCAAACCGCTTTTCGTGTAACGGAAGCGCAGCTGCAAGCCCACCGCGGCAAGGTTCGCTGTGGGCGCTGCGCCTTTGTTTTTAATGCCACTGAGTGCCTGGAAAGCGAAACAGAATCAGCCATTGTAGCCACAGAAACGACAACAACGCCTGCGCCTGTTGCCGAGCCTGCTAAACCAGCGCCTGAGACCACCGAAACGCCGGTCAGCCCCAAGGCCCCGGCCAAGCCTCAGCTCAGCCTTGAGCCTCAGCCCCTCAGCCTCAGCCTCAGCCTCAGCCTCAGCCTCAGCCTCAGCCTCAGCCTCAGCCTCAGCCTCAGCCTCAGCCTCAGCCTCAGCCTCAGCCTCAGCCTCAGCCTCAGCCTCAGCCTCAGCCTCAGCCTCAGCCTCAGCCTCAGCCTCAGCCTCAGCCTCAGCCTCAGCCTCAGCCTCAGCCTCAGCCTCAGCCTCAGCCTCAGCCTCAGCCTCAGCCTCAGCCTCAGCCTCAGCCCTCAGCCTCAGCCTCAGCCTCAGCCTCAGCCTCAGCCTCAGCCTCAGCCTCAGCCTCAGCCTCAGCCTCAGCCTCAGCCTCAGCCTCAGCCTCAGCCTCAGCCTCAGCCTCAGCCTCAGCCTCAGCCTCAGCCTCAGCCTCAGCCTCAGCCTCAGCCTCAGCCTCAGCCTCAGCCTCAGCCTCAGCCTCAGCCTCAGCCTCAGCCTCAGCCTCAGCCTCAGCCTCAGCCTCAGCCTCAGCCTCAGCCTCAGCCTCAGCCTCAGCCTCAGCCTCAGCCTCAGCCTCAGCCTCAGCCAGCAGAGCATGCCCGGCCTAAGCGTATCGTGCCAGACACACCTGCCACAGAGCCTGTGGTTGATTTTGCGGCGATGGGCTTAGCAGTGAAAAGTAATTCCAAGCCGGCCGAAGAGCCTTTTGCGCCCACGGAATTTCTCATCGACGCAGAGCCAGAGCCTGAAAATAAGACTGAACACTTGGCAGAACCAGATGCTCATCACAGCTACCGGCCGATCTACACCGAAGTAGATGAAACACTGCTTGATGTGCAGCCTGTACGATCGCGCTGGCAAGGCGTATGGATTGTAGCCTGCCTGATTCTGATTTTCAGCTTTGCGGCACAACTTGCTTACCAGCAGCGCACAAATATATCGATGGAATTCCCATGGATGCGCCCTAAGCTAATTGCGGCCTGCCAGGCTATAGGCTGCAGCATGCCCTTGCCTGAAAACGCAGAAATGCTGCGTTCCGAATGGTCTGAGCTTAGTTATGTGCCCGAGTTTCCAAACATCATTCAGCTTAATGCTACTTTGCGTAATCTTGCTCAGTACGAGCAGGCTTTGCCCATGCTTGAAGTAACTCTGACCGACGATCAGGAAAAAATCGTCCTTAAGAAAGTATTTAAGCCCGCCGAATACCTGAGCAGCCATGATAAAAACAGGCTGAAATTTGACGCGCAAGATGATTTACGGGCTTTCCTGCAAATCGATTTAGGCGAGTTGCATTCAACGGCTTACTCCATTTATTGGTTTTATCCCTAGCTTTGTCTTGTATCGATAGCGGGACATTGCATTTAAAACTAATCTGTAAAATTCAATAAAACAGGCGGGATCGGTCATGGCCACTGTTTACTTAAACCATACTGAAATTAATGTCGGGGGCCAGTTCCCAGTTGTTGGCGAATATGCTCACAGCTTTTTATTAGTTGATTCCGGCATGATCGATGTGCCGCTCTCACGCTTTGCTGGCAAACCTAAAATTATTGCCGTCATTCCAAGTATTGATAGCGAAATTGGCCTGATCATTGCCCGCCAGCTGGATCGTTTATCTGCAGACTGGCCAGACTGTGTCATCCTGGTGATTTCTGTTGATACGCCCTATGCCTTAAGCCGTGTGATAGAACAAGAACGCTTTCGCCGCGTTCAGCTACTGTGCACGCTGCGCGGCCGGGATTTTCACAAAGACTATGGGGTAATGATCACAGATATCCCACTCTCCGGCTTTATGGCAACAGCACTGATTGGCTTAAATGCTTACGATATTGTGATGTATAGCGAGCTAGTGTCTGATTTAAGCTTCGAGCCCGATTACGGTGCAATGGCAGAATGCTTATTCCCGCCTGTTGAAGAAGAATCAGAACCCATCATTGACGATGCAGAGCAAATTGCCAAGCTTGAGCGCTACGAACCCAACAGCTGATCGTTGAAAACCTTCATCTTTGACAAAAAAAACCGGAACCTTCTTTTCCAGGGGCATTCATAGATATGCCCTGTTTGCTTTACGCTTGCCTTCAGGCGCCGTAACAATAGATAATTGTTATCGTACTTAAAAAATGAATAGCCACATAACGGAGATTATTTATGTCTGCAGTGACTCTTGGCGGCAACGCCATCGAAATCAAAGGTACTTTCCCTAAAGCTGGCGATAAAGCTCAAGACTTTAGCCTAGTTGCAAAAGATTTGTCCGATGCCACACTGGCCACTTTTGCGGGCAAAAGAAAAATTTTGAATATTTTTCCTAGTGTCGATACTGGCGTGTGTGCAGCATCAGTCCGTCGTTTTAACGAAACGGCCTCAAGCTTAGAAAACGCCGTTGTCCTGTGCATTTCTGCTGATTTGCCCTTTGCGCAAAGCCGTTTCTGCGGTGCCGAAGGCCTAGAAAACGTGATCAGCTTATCGACCATGCGTGGCCGTGAATTCTTAAGCCACTACGGTGTTGAAATTGTCAGTGGCCCATTAGCGGGCGTATCTGCCCGTGCCGTTGTAGTGCTCGATGAAAACAATCAGGTATTGCATGCAGAATTAGTTTCTGAAATTAAAGAAGAACCCAATTACGCTGCTGCACTGGCTGTTTTATAAGCCGCAATCAGATAAACGCCATTTAATAAGCAGCGCATTAGCCAGACTTTGCCTGCTAAAAAACACAAAGCCGCTCTATGCGGCTTTGTGTTTTGATCAATACCGATTCAGAGCTCAATGATCACGCGAGCTAAAATCTTGCTTATCGGTGAAATGCCACATCGGCCTACTTTTCACACCGCTCCGGCTATTCTGATTCAATTATCAATACCTGCATAAGCTCAATTTGAAACCGGCGAGTACATACAGATATTTTGTATTTTTTATGATATAAATTTTTCAAATTAAAAATAAATAATATCGAAACAATCAAAAATAACCTGAATCAGCCATCTGTGCTTATAATCCCCTCATTTTCTGCAATAGCATGCAATGACTTCTACTTGGCCACTTTCATTTTTTGATCAGCAAGCGCCCTTCGCTCCCTTACTTAAGCAGATCAGGCAATTTAAACGCTTTCCCAATCACGCAGATTGGGATGCCACCGACTCGCTTGCCTGTAATCAGCAAGGATTGCCCATTCGCTTTGTAGCCCCTGAAATCATCAGTGATTATTACGAAGTAGAAATCGCCAAAAATGGCTGTGTGGCAACCCGTGCCGACAACTGGCATGATTGCTTTAATGCACTGGTCTGGGGCGTTTTCCCTCAAAGCAAAGCAGCCATTACCGCACTGCATATGAGGCATTTCAGCCCGGATGGCCCACGCGGCGCAATTCGCGATGCAGCCACTTTGTTTGACGAATGCGGGCTGATCCTGCCCTATTGCGACGATGCACTATTGCAGCTATTAATTGACCATCAGTGGCACCATTTATTTCACACGCACCGTACAGAATGGAGTGTAAAAATAAATGCAATTTGCTTTGGCCATGCCAATTATGAAAACCTGCTCAATCCTTTTTTAGGATTAACCGGAAAATGCTGGCCAATTAAAGTCAGTGCTGATTTTTTTGAAAAAGAAATCACAGAACAATGCGCATGGCTGGATAAAAAACTGGCACAATTTCTTGACAGTGAGCAATTAAAAAAACCCCGCCAGCTTCCCCCTCTCCCATATTTGGGAATCCCACACTGGTGGCCGGCGCAGGATGAAGTATTTTATGCAAATACAAACTATTTCAGGCCACCAAGAAAAAGTATTACAAAAAAATAGATGCCCAGTATATTAAATGCAGTGCGTTTTTAATAAAAAATAATTTTGCATATTTTTTCAGCGGGCATTCGTAAGAAATATTTATTTAACCCTAGTTATTTTCATCAAAATTTAATCAAATCTGGCTAGATTTGCACTTGGACCAAGTGCCTCATTCAAGCGCATAAAATTAAACGGTGGAAGCAAATATTAGAAAACGATTAAATATATAATTAAAAACCTATCTGCAACATCTTTTAATCAATATTTATCACCATAGTCTGGATCAGGGTATGATCTCTGGCCGCGCCGGGCAAACAATTATTTATAACCATATTAATTGCCCGCTAAAAAACAGGCTTTGCCTGAAATATAAAACACAAAAGACCTGGCATTTCTCATTCATGTTTACTTTGCATCAATCCTTGCACAATTGTTTTAACGCCGGAGAATTGCCCGCAATGCGCTCATTTTTATTTGCCTCAGCCCTTCTGCTCTCACTTTCTTTTGGGGCACAAGCCAATACTATTGACTTTGATACGGGCAGCGCAGACGAACTTGTTGACTCATTTTATTCAGGGTTAAGATTCTCTGAGGCCCGCTTTGCAGAAAATTTCGCGAAACCGGGCTCTTCTGGTGCTCTGGGTATAGTTAGCAGTCAAGGTTATCAGTGGGATGCCAATAACCCAATCTCTGTCTATTTTAAATATGGAATATCCGATTTCAGCATTGGTGTTTTAGATTTGGGCGAAAATGGCTTTACCATCAACGCTTATGATGAAAACAAACATTTACTTGGCAGTGAAACCAAGTATGGCACGGGAACAGGAGAAGATTTTTACGATATAGTCTCTGTATCCTATTCGGATATCACAAGCATTGAGATGTTTCAAGTGGGCAGTATTTTTGGCGATGGCATTATTTTAGACAATATGAGCTATATACCTGAGCCGATTCCTGAGCCCGAAACCTATGCACTGATGGGGCTGGGCCTCATGACTTTGCTTGCCCGGCGCCATTATCAGCTTAAAAAATAATCCGCCCTCCAATAAAAAGCTAGGCTTAAAGCCTAGCTTTTTTATTGCTTATTCATTACTTGGCAGCAAGCAATTGCTCAATCTGCTCTTTAGGAATGGCACCCGATACAATCTGCCCTGATTTAAAAATCAGAGCGGGTGTACCGCTGATTCCAAGGCTTTCGGCCAGTTTCATATTCTTTTCAACCGGGTTTTCGCAATCACCTGTGCCTTCGGCCATTTGATCTTTGAGCATCAGATTGCTCCAAGCGGCTTGCTTATCGGCAGCACACCAGATCACTTTGGATTTACGTTCTGCATCAGGGTGAATACTTAAAGGCATCAGGAAAGTATAAATAGTGACATTGGTAATGCCATTTAAGCTTTCACGCTCTAAGCGCTTGCAATATGGACAATCCGGGTCAGAAAACACGGCCAGTACACGCGAGCCATTACCACGCACTTCTTTAAATGCCTGCTCCAGCGGCAATTTACTGAAATCCGTTTTTTGTAATTCAGCAGAACGCTGTTCAGTCAGGCTGGATTTTTTAGCCAGATCAATCATATCACCCGCTAAAATATATTCGCCCTTAGCGTCGGTATACACAATTTGACGCTTGCCAATCACCACTTCATAAATGCCTTTCATCGGCGTGGTATTAATTGAGGTAATTTCACGGCCCGGTAATTGCTTTGCCAGTTTCTGTTTAAGCTGACTAATTGAATTATCAGCAGATGCAGAACAAGCGGTCAGCGCGATAAAACCAGCTGCAATCAAAATACGGGAAATCGATTTCATAATCATAACAACCTCAGGCATCCATGGCATGGCGGATTAATTGTCTTTTAAGCCATGGTAATTGATTAGTGGCCCCCAAGCCGAGATTTCTCAAGTTTTTTAACAGGGGGTTTGAATTATTAAATAATTTTTGCAAGCCATGGCACACGCCTTGCATGGTATAAACCGCCTCACGCCGGCTGCGCTCATAACGACGTAAGAGTAAATAATCGCCAATTTGGTTCAATGGCGCACTGGCTAATAATGCAGCCAGTTCAATCACATCACCAAAACCTAAATTCACACCCTGCCCTGCTAATGGATGAACAGTATGCGCAGCATCGCCAATCAGCACGACTTTATCTTTTACTGTTTCGGGTAAGTGATTTAATCGCAAAGGAAATGCGGCAGGTGGCGTAATCAGCTGCAATGCACCTGATTGATGCCCCCCTGCTGCGGCAACGTGCTCACACAATTGCTCTGGTGAAAACGCCATCAGCTCTGCACGTTTTTCTTCATTACAAGACCACACCATCGACATGCGATTGCCCGCCAGCGGCAGCCAAGCCAAAATGCCATCCGGCATAAACCATTGCTTTGCCACGCCCAGATGCGGTTTTTCAATTTCAAAATTAGCAACCACACCAAACTGCTGATAAGGCATGACTTGCGGCTCAATAGCCAGCTGGCTGCGCACCCAAGAATTGGCACCATCGGCCCCCACCACTAAACGCGCGCGCAATTGCCGGCCATCTGCAAGCTGCAGTGTTGCACCAGACTGATCGGTCGTGAGCCTGACTGGGCTTGCAGGTGACAAAATCTGTATCTGCGGCACGGCTTGCACTCCCCGCCACAGCGCTTTTTGCAGTTCACGATTTTCCAGCATAAAAGCCAGCTCATCGACGCCAGCTTCAAGTGCATTAAATTGCAGCGCCGCACCTTGAGCATCACCAAAAATCTTCATGGCGGATGTGGCCTGCAGGCGGTTTGCATCCATACGTTGCCATGCGCCGATACGCTGCAACATGTTTCGGCTGGCACGGCTGATGGCGTAAATACGCTGATCCCAAGAATCTTGCGGCCATTCAAAGACAGGCTGGCGGCCTTCGATCAATAAAACCGAGAGGCTGGTTTCTTTCAGCGCCAAAGCTAAAGCGCTCCCTACCAAACCGCCACCGACGATGATGACATCTGCGTCAAAATTTTCCATGGGGGGAGTTTATCAGGCCGCTTTACGCTTTGGGAACCCGCAAAACGCTCTATAGACCCTTTAGTGTCAAACTACCTTCTGCCACCAAAGGCTTCAAGAAGCATGTCTTCCTGCGGCAAGACCAGTTTTTCTGCCAAGGCCCCCTGCTCCCACTCCTTCATGGCCGGGTGCTTCAGCATCACATCACGATAAATTGCCACATCGTCAGGCAGTGCTACGTTATAACAATGCAAGCGCCAAACCACCGGGGCATACATTGCATCTGCCACAGAGAATGCACCAAATAAATAAGGCCCAATCTCTGCCAGCTGACGCGCTTCCCGCCAAATACTACAAATGCGCTCAATATCCCGTTTTACGCTAAGAACTAAATCCCCTCCCTGTGCGCGCAATTTAATATTCATGGGCATCACGCAGCGTAAATTAGCAAACCCCGAATGCATTTCTGCCGCAATACATCGGGCACGCGCCCTTGCTTTGGGGTTTTTTGGCCACATTTCCGGATGTTTTTCTGCCAAGTATTCAGCGATTGCTAGGCTATCCCAGACATTAAACCCATCGTCGTACAGGCAAGGAAGTAAGCCGTTTTCTACATACTCCCGATAAGCTTGTTCGCCATCCAGAGGCGCATTTTTTTCTAAGAATTCAATATTGAAATGCTTCATTAATATCCAGGGGCGCAATGACCATGAGGAATAATTTTTACTGCCAATATGCAATTGATACATTCCAGCACTCCTTTATTCTGGCTGCAGCGCAGCTCGCTCAACCAGACTATGTCATTGGGCACTCTATTTCCAGACGGACTTACTTCAACAAACAAAACGAACCCCATGGCTTTTAAGCAAGCATGTCCGTATTAAGCCAAAGATAAATATCAGCTGCTAAGCTGATTTATGCTGACTTCCTACCTGCTTCTCATTACAGCCTTTATATGTGGTGTGTGCTTTTTGCAAAGCCAGCCCGTATTACCCCTGCTTTGGCCGGCAATTTGCATATCTTTGCTGTGTTTTATCCTGAGCCATTGGCGTTTTAAACTGGCTTTTTTGATTCTGGCGGCATTCTTAACCGGCTTTTCATGGGCTAACTGGCAGGCACATCTTCGTATGGCAGACAGGCTAAACCCGGCGCTGGAGCAGCAACTCATCGAAATCAATGGTCTGATTACGGATTTGCCCCAAACCACACGCTTTGGTACACGGTTTTTGTTTATTCCGGAGCAAACGCCTCAAACACGTTTACCAGGAAAAATTCAATTGCAGTGGTATGGTGGTCAGCCCGACCGGGTTAAAGCGGGCGAGCGCTGGCACTTTTTAGTAAAACTCAAACAAATTCACGGCCAGAGCAATCCGGGAAGTTTTGATTCTGAAAGCTGGTTTTTGCAACAGGGCATAGGCGCAACCGGCACGGTTAAATCAGGCGAACGCCTCAGCGGGCAGGGAGCTTGGCTGCATCAGATGCGCGCCCGTTTAAGAGCACACATATTAAACGCCTTACCCGATGCACCTTATCGCGGGGTCATGATTGCACTCACGGTGGGGGATCAGGGCGCGATTCCCCAAGAGCAATGGCAACGCTTTGCGGCCACGGGGATTACTCACTTAATCAGCATTTCCGGCCTGCACATTACCCTGCTGGCAGCCATTGCCGCTGCGATCAGCAGCTGGATTTGGCGGCGCATTCCCTGGCTGGCCGCCCGCTTTGCCGCACAACGCGCGGCTTTAATTGCTGGTGTGATCACCGCGTTTTGCTATTGCCTCCTGGCGGGCATGGCCGTACCTACTCAGCGCACTCTCTTTATGCTGGCCATTGCTGCGGCGTGCCTCTGGCGCACCCAGCCCAGTGCCAACAGTGCCATCTGGGCGGCGGCCCTGCTTGTTACGGTCATCATTGATCCCTTTGCGGTTCTGTCGATTGGCTTTTGGCTGTCTTATCTAACCGTTGGCGCATTGCTTTGGGCTGGCAGCAATCAGCTTGGCGAGGAAGCCAAGTGGAAAATGTGGATCAGTACGCAGGCAGCGGCCACTCTGGCTTCTGCGCCGATTCTCTTGGTGGTATTCGGCCAGTTACCGCTGGTTTCCCCATTGGCCAATGCCTTTGCGATTCCAATTGTAAGTATTCTGATCACCCCGCTCGCCCTAGCGGGTTTACTGGATCCTGGAGGCTATTTACTCTTAGGTGCAGAGCGTTTATTTGCACTGACAGACTATCTGCTGCAATGGTGCACCACCTTGCCCAGCCCTGCTTTCAATATGCCCGGCGCGCTCACGCTTGTGCCCGCTGCATTTGGCATTATGCTTTTACTTCTTCCCCGCGGGCTGCCTGCAAGACATTTGGGGCTGATCTGCTGCCTGCCGCTGTTTACCAGTACCCCAAACAGCCTTCAGCCTGGCCAATATCGGGCAACCGTACTGGATGTGGGCCAAGGGCTGGCCGTCATGGTGCAAACCGCGCAGCACCAGCTGCTGTTTGATACCGGCCAGCTGCCCAATGGCGAACGCGTCCTACTGCCAGCCTTACGCAGCATGCATATTCGTCAGCTGGATACACTGATTTTGTCGCATAACGATCAGGACCATATTGGCGCAGCCATCCCCTTACTAAATAAGATGCCCACAAAAACAATCTGGCACAGCCTGCCGGATCAGCATTCACTCTGGGCGCAGTACCTAGGCAGCAGGCAAAACTGCCAAGCGGGTAAAACATGGCTTTGGGACAAGGTACGCTTTACCCTGCTCTGGCCCGACGCCCAGTTTGCAGCCCGCTCAGACAACGCCATGGGCTGCGTGTTGCGGGTTGACAATGGCCGGTACACATTGCTTATCCCTGCCGATATAGGCATCCATGAGGAAGCCCGCTTAATCGAACAAGGCATGGGCAAATCCGACATCCTTTTGGTACCGCACCACGGCAGTAAATCATCGTCATCATTGCCCTTTGTAAGCCAAAGTGCGCCGCAATACGCCATTTACTCCGTGGGCTATTTAAATCGCTTTGGACACCCCAAAGCTGAAATCGTCGCCCGCTACCATGATATCCAGTCACAAAACTTACGCACAGACCAGACAGGTGCATTAATTTTTGACGTGGGCCAGGAGATCAAAGTCACAAGCTGGCGGCAAGCTCATCCGCATTATTGGTCAGCAAACACAAAGTAAAATGGCAAAAATTAAATCAGCCCTAGCCTTAGCAGCCGATTAACCATCCGCATTCACGTATTTATCTTCCCGCATAAAGCCGCCGCACCCAGCCTGACAAGTAAGATAACCTCTATTGTTTGTTAACTTATATTCAGTTAACGTAAGCAATTTTACAGGGTTAACACCATGCCAATCCGGCTCACAGGGCTTTACCGCTACCCGCTTAAATCCAGCAAGGGGCAGCGCCTGCAGCAAAGCGAAGTGCTGAGCAGTGGCTTGCCTTTTGATCGTATGTGGATGATTGCAAGACCCAATGGGCTGCTGGTTACCGGACGTGATTTTCCCAAATTAGTGCTGCTATCGGCCGAGCCCAGTGATGAAGGGCTGACGCTGAGCGCACCCGGCATGCCCACGCTTTTCATTGCCACCTCGCGCTTTAATCAAATCCACCCGGCCAGCGTATGGCAAAGCGACTTCACCGCCCGCCACGGAGCCAGCGATGCCGATGCATGGTGCTCTGCCTATCTGGGAGAGCAAGTCGTATTACTTTGGGCTGGCTTTGAGCTGAACCGGCACAGCAGCACCGAAGTGCCCATTGCCTTTGTGGACGGCCATCCCTTGCTCCTGATTGGCGAAGCTTCTCTGGGAGATCTAAGCGAGCGTGTTGGCCGCAGCTTATCCATGCAGCGCTTTCGCCCCAATTTAATCGTACGTGGCGCTGAAGCCTTTGCAGAAGACCGCTGGAAAAAAATCCGCATTGGAGAGGTGATTTTTAATTTCGTCAAACCCTGCGAGCGTTGCGTATTTACCACGATAGACCCGGAAACCGGCGAAAAATCAAAAGATCAGGAACCTTTGCGCACCATGGCCAAATATCGTAAAAGCGCAGCGGGCGTGCTGTTTGGCCAAAACATCAATGTAGAGAAAGGAGGCATCATTCACGAAGGCATGGCCATAGAAATACTTGAGTAATCCCCTGAAAAACATAATGGAGATATAAAAGTGGTAAAAAAACTTTTCTGGCCCCTGATTTTGTTGTCGCTCTTGCTCTCTTTTGCTATTGCCTGTTTTGCACCTGTTTCTACCAATGCAGCCGCCAGAGCCTCGGCCGTCATCAGCCCCGCCAGTGAAGCATGGCAGGCCGCATTACCTGCCGACCCAATGGCCGCCACAGAAGCCTATATGCAGCGGATTTCTCCAATTAATAAAGCCCGCTCCGATGCTTATTTTGAAGGAGGCTACTGGCTGCTGCTGGCTAATACTCTGCTTGGTATCGGTGCCTGCTGGATTATTCTTAAATCGGGAATATTAATTCGCATCAGAATTAAGGCAGAAAAAATAACGCGTTTTAAATTTCTGCACAATTTATCAATCAGCACCGGCTTTGTATTTTTCTTAACCTTATTATCATTTCCGCTCACGGCGTACCAAAGTTTTTTTCGGGAGCATCAATACGGCCTGTCAAATCTGAGTTTTACGGCCTGGCTGACAGAACAAGCCATCAGCACTACCATTTCAGTACTCAGCATGGGCTTTTTTCTTAGCCTAATTTATTTGCTTATTCAGAAGATGCCCCGCTTATGGTGGGCATTGGGTGCCGTACTAAGTATTGGCCTACTTTCAGTTATGATGTTACTGGGCCCGGTCTATATTGATCCATTATTTAATCAATACCAACCACTCAGTGATCAGAAAATTAAAGAGCCCATTTTATCTATTGCCCGCGCCAATGGAATCCCTGCAGATAATGTGTATCAGTTTGATGCCTCCAAACAAAGCAACCGAATCAGCGCCAATGTAAGCGGTATATTCGGCAGTGCCGCAATTCGTTTAAACGATAACCTGTTGCACCGCTGCAGCCCTTCAGAAATTGAGGCGGTCATGGGGCATGAAATTGGCCATTATGTTTTAAATCATGTTTATAAATTGCTTTTGAATTTTGGATTAATTTTATTATTTGGCTTTATTTTCATTCATAAAATCCTAACTTTTTCAGTAAAGCGCTGGGGGCAAAAGCATAATATCAGGCATCATAGTGATCCTGTCAGCCTGCCATTTTTTATGGCGTTTTTATCTGCTTATTTTTTCTTGATGACGCCGGTTCAAAATACCATTATCCGTACCGCTGAAACTGAAGCAGACGCCTTTGGAATTAATGCGGCAAGACAAGCCGATGGAATGGCCGAAGCTAATTTAAAACTCACCGAATACAGAAAATCTGATCCGGGTTATTTAGAAGAATTATTCTTTTTGATCACCCCAGCCCTAAAAAACGCATCTATGCCGCAATGCGCTGGAAAGCAGAGCATTTGAAATAGAAGCATGCAAATGAATAAAGCCGGCATTGCGCCGGCTTTATTTTTTACGCCTTATTCAACCGGAGCTGGCCTGACCCTCGCAATGACCTGATTGCCACAGCCTTTGTATTCCACCGATTGAAACGATAACATCCGCGCCATCGAAATCCCCCGGCCATGCGGATCAAATGCACGCTCTGGCGACATTTCTAAAAAAGGCTGCCATTCAAAGCCCTTGCCTTCATCGGTAATCGTAAAAATAATGTCTTCTTCTTCCCTGTAAAAAGCCACTTTCACTTTGCGCTTTTCATATTCAGGCAGGCTTAAACGAGCTTCAACCTCATCTTGCCAGCACCCATGCTGTAACAACCGTGTTTTTTCAGCATAGCTGATCGCCAAATTACCATGCTCAACGGCATTGACCAATAATTCTGACAAGCCCAATGCAACCCTTTGCGGTTCCGGGCAGGCATTGGACAGCAATAATGTAAGATGCCGCGCTTCTTCCAGCGTTTGGAAATGAAACTCACCTTTCATTAATAAATGATAGGAGCTGGCCTGTGCCGCAAGTTGTGCATCGAGCTGGCTTTTTTCCCGATGAAAATTAACCGCTGCCGCCACAATCGCCAACAGCATATCGCGCTGAAATGGCTTAATCAGATAGTAATATGCGCCAGCGGCAAGGCCTTCACGCACATTCTCTGCCGCGCCTACGGCCGTTTGCATAATCACCGGCAAATGTTCAAATTCTGGCTGCTGTCTTAATCGGGCAAGCAAGGCCATGCCGTCCATACGTGGCATCATACGATCCAACAAGACCGTATCAAACGCCCGGTCTTGCGACAAAATTTGCCAGGCTACTTCGCCATCTTCGGCCACAACCACTTCGTAGCCAGCATCGCTCAGATGCTCAGACAATATTTCCAGATTAAAAGGTTCATCATCAACGATGAGTACCCTGGCCCGCTCTTGCATGACGTCTCCTTTCTATCGGCGCATGAAGTATTGATTCAAGCTGTCTTGCTCAATAATCAGTGTAATTTTTTTAATTCAGTAAAAGCTGGCTTTGATGATAAACAAGCCACTTTATTTCTTACTTCGCCATTTTAATACTAGCGAAGCAAGCGCAAGCGGGCAGAGGCATTACGCTAATTTGCCCGCCTGACGTTAATTAAGCAGGGCGTATAGTGCGCTAAACTGCTGCGATAATTTATGGTTAGGATCAAGCAACAACAAGGGAATCGCCCGTTCATGAGATTCTCTTACCTTTACCGATGCCCCCAGGAAAACATCCAGCACCGGCAAGCCCTGCACTTGCAACTCTGTAACCATACGCGCAGGCAAGCTTGCACGCGCCTGATACTGGTTCACAATGATTCCTTCTACTGCCAGATCAGCATTATGGTCATTGCGTATTTCTGCCACCCTGTCAATCAGTCCCAAAAGAGCATGGCGAGAAAACTCATCGCAATCAAAAGGAATTAAACAGCCCTGAGCGGCAATCAGGGCTGAAAGCGTAAAGAAATTTAATGCCGGTGGCGTATCCAGCCAAACTTCATCAAAATCACTGGCTAATTCATTGAGCGCCTCACGCAACTTATAAATTTTATGCCGGGATTCTAACTTTGATTCTAATTCAGCAATTGAAGGATGCGAGGGCATAATTGAAAGCCGCTCAAATGGCGTACGGTGAACAAATGCCGCAGGCGCTTTAGCATACATACTAAAATTGAGCACCTGATCAAAAAAATCAAATAAACCGGGCTTAGCCAAATCAAGCCCAGCGCCCAATAGATAATGACTGGAATTACCCTGAGGATCGAGATCAACCACCAACACACGCTGGCCAGCTTTAGCTGCTGCAGCGGCCAGATTAACCGTTATTGTCGATTTACCTACGCCGCCTTTCTGATTAAAAACCACTCTGATTTTCATTTTGCCGTCTCATCACCACATCATTGTTCAATAGATGTTAGCAGCTCTGATTCAACTTGTATTGCATCGCACAATAAATGTGGCAATTATGTTAATCATTGATCATTGGCAAAATGTCAGCAGAGAACGCCCGCTTTTTATTAATCACTCAATTGGCAAAGGCTGCCAGCGGCCATTGAATAATCCCTCAATCGGTTTATAGCGTGCTTTGTAAGCCATTTTACGGCATTGATCAATCCAGTATCCCAGATACACATAGGGAAGCTGCATTTCTCCGGCCAGTGAAATTTGCCAAAGAATATTAAATACACCAAAGCTGCTATTGGGCATATCCGGATTATAAAAGGTATAAACAGAAGAAATACCGTCATCTAACTGATCAATCAGGCTTACCATCTGAACTTCATTATTGATACTAAATTCAGCCAGAAAACTACTGACATTACTTTTTAAAATAAAATTCTGATATTGCTCACGATTATCCTGATCCATCCCTCCGCCAGCATGACGGGCAACCTGGTAACGCTGATAGAGTAAATAATGTGATTCTAAATATTCAAGGCCCATTACCCGCACTTGCAAATCTGCATGCCGCTTCAGCGCACGGCGCTGAGTGCGGTCTGGCTTAAACAGGGCAACAGGAAGCCTGACAGGCACGCATGCTTTGCAATGATCACACCATGGCCGATAAACAAATAAACCACTGCGCCGAAACCCATGTTGCACCAGCTGGCTATAGGCATGCCCGTCAATCAGCTCGGCAGGTACGGCAACCTGAGATCTGGCGACCTGATGATCTAGGTAGCTGCACTCATAAGTTGCCGTTGTATAAAATTGCAGCTGAGAGGTGCGCGTTCGTAAGGAATCATTCATCCTTCTACCCTGTATTGATAAGTCCAAGGCCCGGCAAGATGCTCTTTTGGAGTAAGCCGCTTCAGCCGCTCTATAAATTCATCACGCAAAATCTCCCGCGCACCAAAACGAGCCAGATGATCGGTACGCATCTGACAATCAATCAATTCAAATCCCTGCTGATGTAAATATCGCACTAAATGCACAAAAGCAATTTTGGAAGCATCCGGTTTTCTGGCAAACATGGATTCACCGTAGAACATTTTGCCAATGGCGATTCCATATAATCCTCCTGCCAGCTCCCCATCCATCCAACACTCTGCAGAATGTGCCCAGCCACCGCGATGCAAAGCCCCGTAGCTGGCACGAATCTCATCGCTGATCCATGTTGCTGGCTCTCCGTCCCGCGGTGCAGCACAGCCCTGCATCACCCGATCAAATGCGGTATCAAAACGTACGTCATAGGGACGATTACGCAAAACCTTGTCGAGGGACTTAGGAATATGCAGCTCTTCAGGAAAGAGCACCATACGTGGATCGGGGCTCCACCAAAGAATAGGTTCACCCGGCATAAACCAGGGAAAAATCCCCTCCGCATAAGCCGCCAGCACCCGCCGGGGCGATAAATCGCCTCCAGCCGCCAGCAGACCATTTGGCTCTCGCAGCGCAAGGGAAAGCGCAGGGAATTGCAAAGTATTATCCAGCCACGGAATCACAAATTACGCGGCCTTACATTTTACACAAATGCCATACAAATACATTTCATGGTCCTGAATTTCAAAATTATGCTTTTTCGCAATCTCATCCTGTCGTTTTTCAATTTCCGAATCATAAAATTCTTCAACCTGCCCACACTTCACGCAAACAAGGTGATCATGATGCCCGCCTGCACTCAATTCAAAAACAGATTTACCTGTTTCAAAGTGATGGCGTACTAATATTCCTGCCTGCTCAAATTGAGTCAGCACCCGGTAAACGGTGGCCAGACCAATATCTAAATTGTCAGCAAGCAACAGACGATAGACATCTTCCGCTGTCATATGGCGCTGATCACCTGTCTCAAATAAGTTCAGAATCTTCAGGCGGGGTCCTGTCGCTTTCAGCCCCATTTCTTTTAATTCGTTTGCTTTACTCATGTCTTATCTCCCTGATTTAGGCTATGTGCTTCGGCAAGCGGCCAGATCAGGTTATGATATAGCGTTTAAGTTGGTCACTCCAACCCGCTCTGGAAGAATATCGCTCATGTTGAAGGCAAAAGTACTCATTTTGTTGCTCCCTATCGCGCTGATGACCTCAGCGTGCAGTGTTGCAAATTTTATTACACCTTATAAGCTCGATATCCCACAGGGAAACGAGATCACAGCCGATCAGGTTACTAAGCTCAAAGCAGGAATGACGCGCTCGCAAGTCCGCTTTCTTTTAGGCACCCCCTTACTGAACGACCCCTTTCACGCCAATCGCTGGGATTACATCTACAGCGATGCACGGGCAGGTGAGCTAAAAGAAAAAAAGAGCTTTGTCCTTGTATTTGAAGGAGATAGCCTGATTCGTTTCAGCGGCGAAACATTACCTGCCCCCGCAAAATTCAAATCAGCAGACCTGCCCGCTGCCACAACGGCAGCAAGCGGCGTAACGGCTGCACCAGCCAGCAAGGAATAATCCATGAGCATAAAAATTGCCATTGCCGGCAGCAGTGGCCGCATGGGCCGTATGCTCATCGAGGCCGTACTTGCCCAGAGTGATTGCCAGCTTTTTGCGGCTCTTGATCGTGAAAACAGCTCTGCTGTGGGCCAAGATGCATCTGCTTTTCTTGGTAAAAATTGTGGTGTAAACATCAGCGCCAATTTTGAAAATTTAGCAGGAGCCGATGTTTTAATCGACTTCACCCGTCCTGAAGGCACACTGCAACACTTAGTTGCCTGCCAACAACACGGTGTGAATATGATTATTGGCACCACTGGCTTTGATGAGGCAGGAAAAGCAGCCATTCAGGCTGCAGCAGATAAAATTGCCATTGTGCATGCCTACAATATGAGTGCAGGCGTCAATTTGCTGGTTAAATTGCTTGAAGTCGCCGCAAAAACGCTCAACACCGGCTATGACATTGAGATTGTAGAAATGCATCACCGCATGAAGGTTGATGCTCCTTCAGGAACAGCTTTAATGCTGGGCGAAGCCGTTGCTGGTGCATTAGGCCGTAATCTTGCAGATTGTGCCGTTTATGACAGGCAAGGCATTACCGGCGAGCGTGATCCTTCAAGTATCGGCTTTGCCACACTGCGTGGCGGAGATGTGATTGGTGATCACACCGTGATTTTTGCAGGCATGGGCGAGCGGATCGAAATTTCGCATAAAGCCTCTAACCGCAATATCTACGCACAAGGCTCAATCCGGGCCGCCCGCTTTTTAACAGAGCAAACAACTGGCCTATTTAATATGCAAGATGTGCTTGGCCTGAGCTAAACCACGAAGAGCGGAGAATGCTATGCGCTGGCAAGATTTAAGACGAAGCGATAATGTCGAAGATCACCGGGATGATGAAACCGGCAGCGGCACTTCATCAAGCGGTTTGCCACTGGGTCAGCTGGGTATTGGGGGTGTAGTGGTGGTTAGCATTATCAGCTTGCTTCTGGGTCAAAACCCCTTGCAAGTACTGGGGCTGATCGCAAATCATACACCACCCGCCCCAGTGGCCCGGCATGCGCCCGCACAGCATCCAGCAAAAGACCCGGCCAGTGAATTTGCCCGCAGTATTTTAGCGTCCACAGAGGATGTGTGGAACAAAGTCTATCCTGAAGCCTTTGGCTCAGCCTATATCCGTCCCAAGCTTTATTTATTTAGAAATGCAGTTGAATCCGCCTGTGGCAGCGCATCTTCTGCGATGGGACCTTTTTATTGCCCGGCCGACAAAAAAGTCTATATCGACCTTAGCTTTTATGATGAGCTGGCCAAACGGTACGGTGCTCCTGGTGACTTTGCCAATGCCTATGTGTTAGCTCATGAAATTGGTCATCATGTGCAAAATTTATCAGGTATTTCCGGCAAAGTGCATCAAAAACAGCAGCAGTTATCTAAGAAACAAGCTAACGCTTTATCTGTAAAACTTGAGTTGCAGGCAGATTGCTTAGCGGGCGTCTGGGGCTATTATGCCGCTCAAAATAAGCTATTAGAACCCGGGGACATTGAGGCAGGGCTGGCTGCGGCAAATGCAATAGGCGACGATACGCTGCAACGCAGTGCTGGCCGCGCTGTCACTCCAGACGCATTCACGCATGGCAGCTCGGCGCAGCGGATGCACTGGTTTAAGCAAGGGCTGGAAAGTGGCGCAGTAAATAGCTGTAATACATTTTCAGCCAAGTAAAGCAGGGGCACTTCAATAAGCGGGATTAAGGTTCAGACCGGAAATGCAACAACAGACAAGTTCTGAGCCCTATTAAGCAAGTTAATGATTAACAAGCAGAAACGACAACGGGACGCGAATGCGCCCCGTTGCTTCTTGCGGTAAAACAGATGAAATGCATACTGAAGGTTAATGTTAATAAAAACAACTTTCACTTCAACAGCAGCTACAGGAAAAACACGTACAAAAAATACTACGGTACGGCCACATCTACAGCTACAACCTTAACAGTTCATACATTAAACACACTTACATCTAATACACGCAAAGAGCAGTTACTACGACACCTGATGGCTTTCACGTGATGGCTTGGTTCTGTGCCTTCACTGCACTACAGGCATCCAGCAAAACGACACATTAGCCGCGTCGCAACGGGGGTTAACTTCACCTCCGAAAACAGCACACCTTGGAAACTATTCATTCGATCTCCTTTTGCTGTTGCTGGAGATTTAGTTATACACCTAACAATTTAATCCTGCAACATATCCGGATGACCAAGCCCATTGAAAGTTGTATCCGCCCAGCCAGCCGGTCACATCAACCACTTCACCAACAAAAAATAAGCCCGCAACCTGGCGCGATTCCATCGTTTTAGAAGACAGCGCCTGTGTATCCACCCCACCGCGTGTTACTTCTGCTTTTTTATATCCAACCGAGCCCGAAGGAATAATCCGCCAGCAATGGAAGCTATCAGCAATTGCAGCCCGCTCTTTAGGGGAATATTGTTTCAGCGGTTTGATCTCACCCCATGCAGCCAGCCATGCATGTACCAGTCGTTTTGGCAAAATTTCAGCAAGCGCAGTAGTGATAAGCGCATCCCGATTAGCAGCAGCCCAAAACGCATCAAAATCTACATCCGGCACCAGATCGATCTCTAATGCATCACCAGAGCGCCAGTAACTTGATATTTGCAAAATCGCGGGCCCTGAGACCCCTTTATGCGTCAGTAAAATGGCCTCCCTGAATTCTGTATGACCGCACTTAACGATAGTGTCTTCAATGGCCACGCCCGCTAAATCAGCCCAAAGATCCTGCGGCTGAAATGTGAGCGGTACTAAAGCAGGCGCAAGTGGCATAAGAGGAATATCAAATTGTTTGGCAATTTCAAAGCCCAGCCCTGTCGCCCCAATCGGAGGGATAGATAAGCCTCCGCAAGCGACTACCAGCGAGCTACACAGCCAGGTTTCCCTGCTGGTTACCACCTCAAAACCCGCTTCAGTTTTTTGAATAGAGATTATTGCGGTATCCATACGCCAAATTGCGCCGCCAAGATCAACTTCAGCTTTGAGCATGTCAATAATCGCCTGCGATCCCTGATCACAAAAAAGCTGACCTAGCGTTTTTTCGTGGTAACCGAGGCCATGTGACTCAACCATTTTGATAAAATCA
Source organism: Iodobacter fluviatilis (assembly GCF_900451195.1). Lineage (NCBI taxonomy): Bacteria > Pseudomonadati > Pseudomonadota > Betaproteobacteria > Neisseriales > Chitinibacteraceae > Iodobacter > Iodobacter fluviatilis. The sequence goes on along the minus strand of NZ_UGHR01000001.1, from coordinate 1,134,365 downwards.
AACTGGCTGTATTGTTTGAGCGCTGATTTAACAAAGTGCGGGTTTTCTGATTGATAGCAGCCAGCCAATGTATTCAGATTGGTGAAGTTACAGCGCCCGCCTCCGGAGATGCGAATCTTCTCAGCAAGCTTGGTGGCGTGATCGATCAAAACAACACTGCGCCCTTTCTGACCAGCCGTAGCGGCACACATCATTCCCGCAGCACCCGCCCCAATAATGACCACTTCAACTACATTTTGCATAACGCTCCACACACAAGCTGGGCTAAAACGGCGTATTGTAACCCACTATCGAAATGACTTACGGAGCAACAATGAATCCAGCAGATGTACTTTCTTTCTGGTTTGGCAGGCAACTTGAAGTTCGAACCGAATGGTTTCGCAAAAATGCTGAATTTGACGCACAAATAAAAGCGCAATTTCTGCCTGCAATCCTTGCCGCTGAAAAAGGTGAGCTGAATCACTGGCTGAACGCCCCTCACTCTTGCTTGGCTTTTATTATTTTATTGGATCAGTTTCCACGCAATATTTTTAGGAATGATGCACGCTCTTTTGCGTATGACCACCTTGCGCTGCAAACCGCGAAAGAGGCAATCAAAGCCAAATATCACGATCAGCTTCAAGCGCTGGAGCAGCTTTTTCTTTATTTACCTTTTGAGCACTCAGAAAATCTTAGCGATCAGGAAGAAACGCTCATGCTCATGAAAGACTGGCAATCGCACGAGCAACTCAAAGGTTTTTATGACTATGCCGTTAAGCACCACGCCGTCATCCAGCAATTTGGCCGTTTTCCCCACCGAAACCGTTTGCTGAACAGAAGCGCTACTGCAGCAGAGCAAGCTTATCTGGCATCACCAGATTCGGGTTTTTAATTAGTTTTAATTGGCATTTTTACAAGCGCAATGCAGGCTACATAGAAGATAAAATCAATGCTCTCAGAATCTACCGGATTGCCCACAATGTATCAGCTTATCGCCTCCGATCTTGATGGCACTTTGCTCAATAACGAACACATGGTGGATGCCTACACCGCAGAAACGCTTCAAACACTCGAAAAAAAAGGCATCCAATTTGTCATTGCCACTGGACGCCATTATCTGGATGTAATGGGGATTCGTGATGTGCTCGGTGTGCGTGCGCACTTAATTACCTCAAATGGCGCGCGGATTCACAGCCCGGAAAACAAACTGATTCATGAAGAAAATATTGAGCCCAATGTCGTACAAGCGCTGGCACAGACCGAGTTTTCGGCGGGTACACTGCTCAATTTTTACTTAGACGATGCTTGGCTAATTGATCAGCACAGCCAATATTTACTTGATATGCACCAGGATTCAGGCTTCACCTATCAAATTAGTGACCTAGCCCGGCACCATGGTCAGGGCGTGGCAAAAGTACTTTATATCGGTGATCATGCACATCTGCTTACCGTAGAACACAAGCTGCGTGAACGCTTTGGCAATACTTTGTATATCACCTTCTCTATGCCGGACTGCCTAGAGGTCATGGCGGCCAGCGTATCCAAAGGGCACGCGCTGCAGGTCGTTTTAGAACGCCTGAAAATGTCTGCCAGTCAGTGCATTGCCTTCGGTGACGGTCAGAATGATCTGGAGCTTCTCCAGACAGCAGGCCATCCGCGCCTAATGAGTAATGCCAACCCACGCCTCGTCGCCGCTCTTCCTGATGTTTTAAAAATTGGTAGTAATGAAGAATCTGGCGTAGCAAAGCATTTGCGCACGCTCTTTCAGATAGCACATTAATCAATTTTAATCACTCCGGGGGCTGTACGCAGCCTCCCCCTTCCAGCCAGCAAACCCTGATATTTGCACGTTTTTTTGCAACACTCTCCTTAGCTCCTGCATAAACATAAAACAACAATTTTTAAAAACTCACCTATCCTATTCCTTAGCTTAGTGTTCAACCTGTCTTGCAGCATTTTTTTTGTTCTGATATAAATAGTACTAACACGAACAATCAAAGCCTCAACTCATGGAAAATTTCCAAATTACGATCCGTGAACTGGTGCGTTGCTATCAGGCATTTGAGCAGTTGTCCAACAGGCACATCCGTGCAATGGATTTAACACCAGCTCAATTTGACATCATCGCTACCCTCGGCAATACACAAGGCATGAGCTGCCGTGAATTGAGTGAAAAGACCCTGATTACTAAAGGCACGCTCACCGGCGTACTCGATCGTTTAGAGGCACGGGGAATCATCAACCGGGAAACCATTAACGAAGACAGGCGAAGTTTCCGTGTTTATTTAAGCGCAGAAGGTGAAGCCATTTTTCACCGCACATTCAAACAGCACCTTGAATATATACAGCCATTTTTTTCAGAGTTTACTGAACAAAAACTGTCAGAAATCACTTGTACACTCGCTGAACTTCGTAGCAAGTTTCAAGACTAAGCACTGCGACCTCACGACCTTAATCATTTTCTAATAGTGAAAAAAATGAGCAAACAACATTACGATAGCATTCAAGTTTTATTACATTGGCTTGTCGCAATCCTCATCTTTGTAGCTTTCGGGCTAGCATGGACCATGGATGATATGCCGCTCTCGCCCACGAAATTCAAAATCATTTCATGGCACAAATGGGCAGGTATTACCGTTCTGGGATTGGTTGCTATACGACTTATCTGGTTAAAACTCAAAGGCGCGCCCCCGGCAGACCCTAGTCTGCCTGCATTGCAACGCAAGCTATCTGCAGGTGTCCATCACCTACTTTATCTGCTGATGTTCGCAATGCCGCTTTCCGGCTGGCTGATGAGCTCTGCTAAAGGATTCCCTGTTGTCTACCTTGGCTTATGGAAATTACCTGATCTTGTTGCCAAAAATGAAGGGCTGAGCGACACGCTAAAAAACAGTCACGAACTATTTGCAACCGCTTTATTAATTTTGATTGGCCTGCATATTGCAGCTGCACTAAAGCATCACTTTATTGATAAAGACACTATTCTTGCCAGAATGATTCCTTTTTTACGCAAAAAATAAATCAGGTATGGTTATCTGCCATTTAATACCAGCACCCATGGAGCATCAAATGATTCGTCATATCCTTAGCGCCACATTACTTACAGCACTTAGTTTTTCGGCAAATGCAGCACAAACACTGGTAACACAAAAAAGTAAAATCGATTTTAGCTTTAAGCAAATGGGTGTAAGTGTTGATGGCGGGTTTAAAAATTTCTCTGCAAAAGTGGATTTTGACCCAAACAAGCCAGAAAAAGCACAAGCTGAAATTAGTGTTGAACTAGCCAGCATTGATGTAGGAGGTAGTGATGGCAATACTGAAGCCAAGAAAAAACCATGGTTTGATGTAGCCAGCTTCCCTAAAGCCACTTTTGTAGCCAGCAGCATCAAAGGATTGGGAAATAATAAATTTGAAGCAAAAGGAAAATTAACAATTAAAGGTATCAGCCGTGATGTAACAACTCAACTCACAGCAAAGCCAGAAGCAGGCAATCTGATTGTAGAAGGCAATTTACCTATTCTGCGCCTGCAATATAAATTAGGTGAAGGCGTTTGGGCAGATACCGAAACAGTTGCAGACCAAGTCATCATCAAATTTAAAATTGCGCTTGCAGGCACGGCAGGAAAATAAAGTTTACCACCCACTGGAGTCATAAGATGAAGCGTTTTATTGCCACAGCATTATTAGCTGGCTTAACCAGCACCGTATTCGCAGCACCTGTTGTATATCAATTAGATCCATCACATACATATCCTAGTTTTGAATTAAGCCATATGGGCTTCTCAATTCAAAATGGTCGCTTCGACAAATCCAGCGGCACGATTACACTGGATGCAGAAAAGAAAACGGGCAGCGTAGACATTAGTATTGACACCCGCAGCCTTAATAGCGGCTGGGAAAAACGCGATGCACACGTCAAAGGCCCTGATTTCTTTAATAGCGACAAATTCCCGGCTATGACTTTTAAATCCAATAAATTGGTATTTGAAGGTGAGAAACTTGTTGCAGTAGATGGTAATTTCACTCTGTTAGGCGTAACAAAACCACTCACATTAACAGTTAGTAACTTCAAATGTGATATGCATCCAATGATGAAAAAACTGGCTTGCGGCGCAAATGCAAGCGCAACGATCAAACGCAGCGAGTTTGGTATGAGTGCATACGTACCAAATATTGGCGACGATGTTAAGCTGAATATTGCAGTAGAAGCCGTACAGAAATAAGCCTTAGCATATTAAATAAAAATAGCTTCCAGAAATGGAAGCTATTTTTTTGTCTGGATATTTAATAATTTGATTCGTCTGCTACAAAATATATTTAGAATTGATTCTAATCTTTACAGTCGGAATTATTCTCTATCAGTGCATTAACAACAGCACTCTATACTTGTCCCCTAAATACCGTAAATTTGTAATTGTTTATGGCTTTCCACCCGGAATAAAAAACCATCAACATACACCAACAAAAATCGTCAATCCGCATAAACAATCATTCTGAAAAAGACAACATTGACGAGTGCAACACCGCCCCTATAGCTACAAAACTATCCTGAACAGATCTGCTTGGTAGTCTGCGTACAAGATTCACCCCGTGCAGATTAGGTTAGCAGTTCTTCGCACGAGATTTACCTAGCCTAACCCAACACGCAAACCTCTGGTGCTTATCGTTACGCTACAGCGCGCATTTCTTCCGCGCAAAGCAAAACCCCCGCCTCTTTCGAGTACGGGGGTCTTGGTACGGCTTAGGGTGTCTGGCAATGACCTACTTTCACACAGGTAATCTGCACTATCATCGGCGCTAAGGTGTTTCACTGTCCTGTTCGGGATGGGAAGGAGTGGGACCACCTCGCTATGGTCGCCAGACTTTAACGGGTTAACTCGTTGCACTTACTGCTCTGCAACGCGTTCAGTTCAATAGAAGAAGTAATATATTACCTTGTACTGCTTGTTTCTCAAATTCAGCTCTAATCTTGGGTAGATTATACCGTCGCACACACGCGCTTCAGGTTATAGGATCAAGCCTTACGGGCAATTAGTATCGGTTAGCTTAACGCATTACTGCGCTTCCACACCCGACCTATCAACGTCCTGGTCTCGAACGACCCTTTAAAAGGCTTAAAGCCTTGGGGAAATCTCATCTTGAGGCGAGTTTCGCGCTTAGATGCTTTCAGCGCTTATCTCTTCCAGATTTAGCTACCCGGCGATGCCACTGGCGTGACAACCGGTACACCAGAGATCTGTCCACTCCGGTCCTCTCGTACTAGGAGCAGCCCCCCTCAAATTTCCAACGCCCACTGCAGATAGGGACCAAACTGTCTCACGACGTTTTGAACCCAGCTCACGTACCACTTTAAATGGCGAACAGCCATACCCTTGGGACCGGCTACAGCCCCAGGATGTGATGAGCCGACATCGAGGTGCCAAACTCCGCCGTCGATGTGAACTCTTGGGCGGAATCAGCCTGTTATCCCCGGAGTACCTTTTATCCGTTGAGCGATGGCCCTTCCATTCAGAACCACCGGATCACTATGTCCTGCTTTCGCACCTGCTCGACTTGTCTGTCTCGCAGTTAAGCCGCCTTATGCCATTACACTATCAGTACGATGTCCGACCGTACCTAGGCGACCTTCGAGCTCCTCCGTTACAATTTGGGAGGAGACCGCCCCAGTCAAACTGCCTACCATGCACGGTCCCCGATCCGGATAACGGACCAAGGTTAGAACCTCAAAGGGGTCAGGGTGGTATTTCAAGGACGACTCCACACAGACTAGCGTCCATGCTTCAATGTCTCCCACCTATCCTACACAAACCACTTCAAAGTCCAATGCAAAGCTACAGTAAAGGTTCACGGGGTCTTTCCGTCTAGCAGCGGGGAGATTGCATCTTCACAAACATTTCAACTTCGCTGAGTCTCAGGAGGAGACAGTAGGGCCATCGTTACGCCATTCGTGCGGGTCGGAACTTACCCGACAAGGAATTTCGCTACCTTAGGACCGTTATAGTTACGGCCGCCGTTTACTGGGACTTCAGTCAAGAGCTTGCACCCCATCATTTAATCTTCCAGCACCGGGCAGGCGTCACACCCTATACGTCGTCTTTCGACTTTGCAGAGTGCTGTGTTTTTGATAAACAGTCGCAGCCCCCATTTCTCTGCGACCCATGTCAGCTCCAGCCGCAAGGGCCTTCACCTAATATGGGCTCACCTTCTCCCGAAGTTACGGTGATAATTTGCCGAGTTCCTTCTCCTGAGTTCTCTCAAGCACCTTAGAATTCTCTTCCTACCCACCTGTGTCGGTTTGCGGTACGGTCAATATAAAGCTGAAGCTTAGAGGCTTTTCTTGGAAGCATAGGATCAATCACTTCAGTCCGAAGACTTCGTCGTCACGTCTCAGCGTTAAAGCAGCCCGGATTTGCCTAAGCCACACGCCTACTCGCTTAAACCCACTATTCCAACAGTGGGCTGACCTACCTTTCTCCGTCCCCCCATCGCACTTTATATCGGTACGGGAATATTAACCCGTTGTCCATCGACTACGCATTTCTGCCTCGCCTTAGGGGCCGACTCACCCTGCGCCGATGAACGTTGCGCAGGAAACCTTGGGTTTTCGGTGTGCGGGCTTTTCACCCGCATTATCGCTACTCATGTCAGCATTCGCACTTCCGATACCTCCAGCATCCTTCTCAAGACACCTTCGCAGGCCTACGGAACGCTCCTCTACCATATGCACATCGTGCATATTCGCGTCTTCGGTTATCAGTTTGAGCCCCGTTACATCTTCCGCGCAGGACGACTCGACCAGTGAGCTATTACGCTTTCTTTAAATGATGGCTGCTTCTAAGCCAACATCCTGGCTGTCTATGCCTTCCCACCTCGTTTTCCACTTAACTGATTATTTGGGACCTTAGACGGCGATCTGGGTTGTTTCCCTCTTGACCATGGACGTTAGCACCCACAGTCTGTCTCCCATGCTCGCACTTGACGGTATTCAGAGTTTGCCATGGTTTGGTAAGTCGCGATGACCCCCTAGCCATAACAGTGCTTTACCCCCGTCAGTGATACATGAGGCACTACCTAAATAGTTTTCGAGGAGAACCAGCTATTTCCAAGTTTGTTTAGCCTTTCACCCCTATCCACAGCTCATCCCCTAATTTTGCAACATTAGTGGGTTCGGACCTCCAGTGCGTGTTACCGCACCTTCATCCTGGCCATGGATAGATCACTTGGTTTCGGGTCTACGCCCAGCAACTATGCGCCCTATTCGGACTCGGTTTCCCTACGCCTCCCCTACTCGGTTAAGCTTGCTACTGAACGTAAGTCGCTGACCCATTATACAAAAGGTACGCAGTCACCCCATTTTGCAAGGGCTCCCACTGTTTGTATGCATCCGGTTTCAGGTTCTATTTCACTCCCCTCCCGGGGTTCTTTTCGCCTTTCCCTCACGGTACTGGTTCACTATCGGTCGATGATGAGTATTTAGCCTTGGAGGATGGTCCCCCCATCTTCAAACAGGATTTCTCGTGTCCCGCCCTACTTGTCGCATGCTTAGTACCAACCAATCTTTTTCGTGTACGGGGCTATCACCCACTGTCGCCAGACTTTCCAGACTGTTCCACTAAAGTTTGATTTATCACATGCAGGCTCTTCCCATTTCGCTCGCCACTACTTTGGGAATCTCGGTTGATTTCTTTTCCTTCGGCTACTTAGATGTTTCAGTTCGCCGAGTTCGCTTCTCATGACCTATGTATTCAGTCATGGATGACCCAAAAGGGCCGGGTTTCCCCATTCGGACATCACGGGATCAATGCTTATTTGCCAGCTCCCCCGTGCTTTTCGCAGGCTAACGCGTCCTTCTTCGCCTATCATCGCCAAGGCATCCACCAGATGCACTTAGTCGCTTGATCCTATAACCTCAAACACGTGTCTTGTTCTATTCATCAATAAAGATAAATAAAGCGATTCACATTTTTAAAGTATCTGATTTCGCTTTGTTTGCGACATCGATTATTCAGTTCTGACTTCGAACAATCGATTTTGATACAATCTACCCTTATTTATTTTTAAATTTGAGTATTACTTCTTCTATTTTTTTAAAGATCAAAGATACGTCTTGCTGATTTTAGAAATCAGAAATAAACCATCGTCCCAAGCTTTGAATCTCTCTTGAGACAGTGTGTTATTTCTAGTTTCTTTATTCCACCAACCCAAGGGGATGGTGGAGGCTAACGGACTCGAACCGTTCACCCCCTGCTTGCAAAGCAGGTGCTCTACCAGATGAGCTAAGCCCCCAATTACTGCTTACTTTCTTGCAATCAAAACCAAACTGGTCGCTCTGTTGACAGAGCCTTCCAACCATTAAAAAATTAATGGTGGGTCAGACAGGAATCGAACCTGTGACCCCCGCCTTATCAAGACGGTGCTCTAACCGACTGAGCTACTGACCCATTTCAGAATACTCAGGTAGCTAATCTACGCCGCCCGAGCTACTGACCCAATCTGATTTTGTATCTTTGTTTTTTTACAGTCGATGAGTGTGAGTACTCAATCCAAAAGACTTTTCTCTTGAAAGGAGGTGATCCAGCCGCAGGTTCCCCTACGGCTACCTTGTTACGACTTCACCCCAGTCATGAATCCCACCGTGGTAAGCGGCCTCCTTACGGTTAGCCTACCTACTTCTGGTGAAACCCATTCCCATGGTGTGACGGGCGGTGTGTACAAGGCCCGGGAACGTATTCACCGCGACATGCTGATCCGCGATTACTAGCGATTCCGACTTCATGGAGTCGAGTTGCAGACTCCAATCCGGACTACGATCGGTTTTATGAGATTAGCTCCACCTCGCGGCTTGGCAACCCTCTGTACCGACCATTGTATGACGTGTGAAGCCCTAGCCATAAGGGCCATGAGGACTTGACGTCATCCCCACCTTCCTCCGGTTTGTCACCGGCAGTCTCCTTAAAGTGCCCAACTAAATGGTAGCAACTAAGGACAAGGGTTGCGCTCGTTGCGGGACTTAACCCAACATCTCACGACACGAGCTGACGACAGCCATGCAGCACCTGTGTTCAAGTTCCTTGCGGCACTCCCCAATCTCTCAGGGATTCTTGACATGTCAAGGCTAGGTAAGGTTTTTCGCGTTGCATCGAATTAATCCACATCATCCACCGCTTGTGCGGGCCCCCGTCAATTCCTTTGAGTTTTAGCCTTGCGGCCGTACTCCCCAGGCGGTCTACTTCACGCGTTAGCTGCGTTACTAAGGAACGAATTCCCCAACAACTAGTAGACATCGTTTAGGGCGTGGACTACCAGGGTATCTAATCCTGTTTGCTCCCCACGCTTTCGTGCATGAGTGTCAGTATTAGCCCAGGGGGTTGCCTTCGCCATCGGTGTTCCTCCGCATCTCTACGCATTTCACTGCTACACGCGGAATTCCACCCCCCTCTGCCATACTCTAGTTGACCAGTTTGCAATGCAATTCCCAGGTTGAGCCCGGGGCTTTCACATCACACTTAATCAACCACCTGCGCACCCTTTACGCCCAGTAATTCCGATTAACGCTTGGACCCTACGTATTACCGCGGCTGCTGGCACGTAGTTAGCCGGTCCTTATTCTTCCGGTACTGTCATCCCCAATGGATATTAGCCACTAGGATTTCCTCCCGAACAAAAGCGCTTTACAACCCGAAGGCCTTCTTCACGCACGCGGCATTGCTGGATCAGGCTTGCGCCCATTGTCCAAGATTCCCCACTGCTGCCTCCCGTAGGAGTCTGGACCGTGTCTCAGTTCCAGTGTGGCGGATCGTCCTCTAAGACCCGCTACAGATCGTTGCCTTGGTGAGCCTTTACCTCACCAACTAGCTAATCTGATATCGGCCGCTCTAATAACGAGAGGTCTTGCGATCCCCCTCTTTCCCCCTCAGGGCGTATGCGGTATTAGCTATCCTTTCGGATAGTTATCCCCCATTACTAGGTACGTTCCGATATATTACTCACCCGTTCGCCACTCGTCAGCGGTGCAAGCACCCTGTTACCGTTCGACTTGCATGTGTAAAGCATGCCGCCAGCGTTCAATCTGAGCCAGGATCAAACTCTTTAGTTTAATCGCTAAGCTAGTACTTACTGGCTTACTTTATTCAGAGCAACCATCGCTGGTTACTCCTTACTCATGTAAGCACTTGTTTCGCTTCCGAATCAAGCACTCACACTCATCGACTGTATTTTTTTAAAGATCGTTTCGCTACTGCTCGAACACCGTGTTGCTGTGTGTGCTGCAGCGAGAGGCCGAACTATACCGGCGGCACCCTATTCGGTCAACCCCTTTACCGCAATAAAACACAACAAACAGCTAAGTTATTGATTCAAATGGGATCAACATAAAGCGTATGTGATGAGAATTATGCGACCGCATCTTTGATTGCTTTAAGCGGTGTGTACTTTAGTGCTTTCTTTGCGGGGATTTGCACTGGCTCACCTGTTCTGGGGTTGCGGCCAACGCGTGCATCACGATGTTTAACTGCTAATTTGCCAATCCCTGGCAAAGTCACTTCGCCGCCACCCTTCAAAGTTGCACCTGTCACATCGCCTAGGGCTTCTAAGGTGGCTTCTACTGCCTTTTTAGAAATACCTGGTATCTCGTACTCAGCAACCCTGAGTACGGCCTCGATGAGCTCTCTCTTATTCATAGTTAAATTCCAGATATTGAAATAATTCAGAGCCTATTGTGCCAGCCATTATTACTCTATGTCTGTTTGAAATTGAGAGAAAGATTATTTATTAGGCTTTGCTGCAACAGTTATCTGATTAGCATTTCATTCACACACTAGGTACAACAACAATTGCGATTCTGTATATTTACTGAAAAAATAGATAAATGCCTCTTAAACTCAATTCCCAAGCCATTCAAATTGCCGTGCTGCTTTTGCCTCCGGCGCCCATGCTAAGCATCGCTGGCATCGATACTATTTTGGGCATGGCAAACACAATCAGCGATGCGCCTTTATATAAGTTGCAGTACTACACTTTAGATGGCTCTGCGATACCGCTGGCAACGGGCGGACACTCCCCTCAGCTTCCCGCTTTAGCTGATACAAGGGCGATTGATGTTTTACTCATTGTTTCCCAAACCCCTCCTTTTGCGAACGATCCACGCCTTACGCAGCTTAAAACTCTGCTAAATGACGCCACTTCAGTTGGGGCGATAGATTGTGGAGCATGGTGGCTGGCAGCCTGCGGTGTATTAGATCAGCACCGGGCCACATTGCGCTGGCCTGAGCTGCGATCTTTTACTGCAACGTTTCCCAGTGTAATTTGCACACAAAATATATATGAGTTTGATCGCAAATATTTTAGCTGTGGTGCAGGCGCAGCAACGCTGGATGCCATGCTGGCCTTAGTTGCTAAGCAGCAAAGCCTTGCTCTGGCCGAGCAGATAGCTGAATCTCTATGTATTGAACGCATCCGAACGCCTGAGACCCGCCAGCGCACTTCGCATGCGGTGCAACTTGGGCAGCGCCAGCCCAAGCTCAGCGCCGTACTGCAATTAATGGAAGCCAATTTAGAAGAGCCCATCAGCAGTGACGAGCTTGCGAGGCACGTCGATTTATCCCGCCGCCAGCTGGAACGCCTGTTTAAGCAACATTTAGATACCCTGCCTGCCCGCCACTATATGCAATTGCGCCTAGAACGAGCCCGTACGCTACTGCAACGCACCGGGATTTCTGTGGTACAGATTGGTTTGTCTTGCGGATTTTCTTCTGGCGCGCATTTTGCTACCGCCTACCGTGCCCACTTTGGTTTGTCGCCTCGCGATGAGCGTGCCGCTTTTTCTAAGTCATAACGCTCATAAGCATCTACATCAGTTTGATGCAGCTGTTCCCCCTTTGAAAAAGAAGGGATAGGGAGATTTGTCGTTGATTTTTGGCTTAAAGAAGTAAAAAACTACAAGCTAAATCCCCCTCGGGCCCCCTCAGCCCCCTTTTACAAAGGGGGAGGCTAAGATCAAAGCCTCTTGAGTGAACGGCATTACCCTCTCACCTCCCCTTTTTTACTAAGGGGGAAGTTGTAGCGGAGGCGACGGCTGAAGTTGTGTAGATACTAATGCATGAACCTGCTGCTTTCCCCAGGTCGTAAAGGTGCAAAGCTATAGCTTTATGTCGCATTTATAGAAGATTGATGAGTGATGCCCGCTCTACACTGGATGCACTTTATCCCGTATGCAGGATCTACCCATGTCTGACGTAAATCGCGCCACCTTTGATCAAGTTATGGTTCCCAACTACGCACCTGCGCCGTTTATTCCAGTAAAAGGCTTGGCCTCACGTTTGTGGGATCAGGAAGGACGCGAGTATGTAGATTTTTCCAGCGGCATCGCTGTGACCAGCCTGGGGCATTTACACCCTGAGCTGACTGCAGTGCTGCACGAGCAGGCCGATCAACTTTGGCACTTATCTAATGGCTTTACCAACGAGCCAGCACTGCGCTTGGCGCAGCGCTTGATTGACGCCACTTTTGCCGAGCGCGTATTTTTTTGCAACTCGGGCGCAGAAGCCAATGAAGCCGCGCTGAAACTAGCCCGCCGCTATGCTGTAGATCATTTCTCCAGCGATAAAGATCAGATTATTGCCTGCACCCAATCCTTCCATGGCCGCACACTGTTTACCGTGTCAGTAGGTGGCCAGCCCAAATATGCAGAAGGCTTTGGCCCAACGCCAGCGGGCATCAACCACGTGCCATTTAATGATCTGGCCGCCATTGAAGCCATGATCAGCGACAAAACCTGCGCGGTGATTGTAGAACCCGTGCAAGGCGAAGGCGGCGTCATCCCTGCTACGCAAAAATACCTCGCCGCCCTGCGCGCCCTTTGCGACAAGCACAATGCCTTGCTGATTTTTGATGAAGTGCAAATTGGTGTGGGCCGCTCCGGCTCGCTTTATGCTTATATGCACTACGGCGTAACACCAGACATCCTGACTTCGGCCAAAGCACTGGGTAATGGCCTGCCCATTGGCGCGATGCTGACCACCGCCAAAATTGCCAGCGCCTTTGTGGTAGGCACGCACGGCTCTACTTACGGTGGCAACCCGCTGGTCACTGCCGTGGCCGACAAAGTAATCGAGCTAATTAATACGCCTGCCGTATTAGATGGCGTAAAACACCGCAATAAGCTGTTTGTAGATGGCTTAAATAAGATCAATGCCAAACACGGCGTATTTAAAGAGATTCGTGGCAGCGGCTTATTGATTGGTGCCGAGCTTGCCCCAGTATTGCAAGGCCGCGCTAAAGATGTAGTGACCCTGGGTGCAAAACACGGCGTAGTACTACTGATGGCAGGCCCGAATGTGCTGCGCCTGCTGCCGTCTTTAGTTATTGCCGAAGCAGATATCGCTGAAGGCCTGCGCCGTTTAGAGGCGGTGATTGCTGAGCTAGTACCGGCAACAGTTGCGGCTTAGAGTTGCCAAATAGGATCAAACCCACACCTTAAACCACGGAGGACACAGAGAACACGGAGTTTCACGGCGAACAACAAATTCAACACAAACATGTAATGCCAAATGGTTTTCTCCGTGTAACTCCGAGTCCTCCCAAACGCCGTGGTTCAAGATTTGGGGGTTAACCTCCACCATCCACCTCACCCGGATCGCCCCTATGCTTATCGTAAGACCAGGAAAACTGTCCGACCTTGATCAATTAGAGCGTATGGCGCGCTCTAAGGGGCCGATTTTGCATTCGCTGCCGCCCGATCGCGCACGCCTGCAAGAGCTGATTTTGCGCTCGATTGATTCCCTGCAAAACGAGATCGACTACCCTGGCGAAGAAAGCTATTTATTTGTATTAGAAGAAAACGGCGTTTTATATGGCTCCGCCAGCATCGTCGCCCTCGCGGGGCAGCACGAGCCTTTCTATGCCTTTCGCAACGAAGTAGTCGTACACGCCTCGCGTGAATTACAGGTTAATCACCGGATTCACGCCTTGGTGATGTCGCATGAGCTAACCAGCTGTACTCGGCTGACCGGCTTTTATATTGAGCCGGAAAAAGCCGCCTATGCCGATTTGCTCTCCCGGGCGCGGCTATTATTTATTGCTCAGCACCGCCAGCGCTTTAGTAAAGATATCTTCTCTGTGCTGCCAGGTATTGCCGATGCAGAAGGCCACTCACCATTTTGGGAAAGCGTGGGGCGCAAATTTACCCGCCGTGATTTTGCCGAAATGGAGCTGGAATCTGGCGGGCGCAGCCGTGGCTTTATTGCCGAAGTCATGCCGGTTGACCCGCTCTATGTACCGCTGCTTTCGGAAGACGCCCAACGCGTCATGGGCGAACCGCACGCCAGCGCTCGCCTGCCTTATCAATGCCATCTGGACGAAGGCTTTGAGCCGGACCGCTTTATCGATATTTTTGATGCTGGCCCCGTGCTCACCGCCACGCTGGACGCCTGTTATTCGCTGCGCCACAGCGCCCTGCACCGCATTGCTTACGAATCAGACATCCACGGCACAGCCAGCTATCTGATTTGCAATACATCCAGCAGCGAATTTCGCTGTATTAAAACCCATTTGCCTAAGCAGCTCAGCCACGATCTGGCCTTGCCACCCGCCTTAGCCAGCGCATTAGAAGTGGGCCTTGGCAGCGAAGTGCGCTGCGTAAAACTCAATCACTCAGGGGCCGTATTATGAAGATTGTCCGCCTCTGTCAATTTAGCGATGTAGATAAGCTGGTCGAGCTAGCGCATAAAGCCGGCCCCGGCATGACCACACTCAAACCCGATCCGGGTGCACAAGCCGCCAGAATCGATCGCGTTCGCCGCACCTTGGAAGGCAGCGCTCAGCTTGCCGATCAGGGTTATTTATTCTTAATGGAAGAAACCGACACTGGCGAGATTGTCGGCGTATGCGGCATTGAAACCGCCGTGGGGCTGGAACAGCCGTTTTACACCTACCGGATCGATACCTCGGTATACGCCAGCCGTGAAATGAAGATCTGGAGCAAGATGGATAAGCTGACCATCTCGCACGATCTCACCGGCTATACCGAGCTATGCTCGCTGTTTTTAGACCCGCTGCACCGCGTGAACTGCAACGGTGCGCTTTTGTCCAAATCTCGCTTTATGTTTTTAGCGCAATTTAGCGACCGTTTTGGCGAGCGGGTCTGTGCCGAAATGCGCGGCGTATTTGATGAACACGGCGATTCCCCCTTCTGGCGAGCGCTAGGCAGCCATTTTTATCGCATCGATTTTCATGAAGCAGATCGCTTGGTATCACTCGGACAAAAATCTTTCTTAGCCGAACTGATGCCGCGTTTTCCGGTGTATATCGACTTTTTGCCGGACGACGCCAAAGCCTGTATTGGGGCCACGCACAAAGATACCACCCCTGCCCGTCATCTATTAGAAAGCGAAGGCTTACGTTTAGAGCGGCATATCGACATCTTTGAAGCAGGCCCGGTGCTGGAAGCCCGTATCGACAGCCTGCGGGTGATGCGGGAAAGTGGGCTATGCAGTGTGGTCATCAGCGACAGCAAAAAAGCACCATCGGCACCGCATTTAATTGCGACCAGCCAGTTAAAAACTTTCCGTACCGGGCTGATCTACACCGCGCCAGAACAAGGCTTGATTATGCTGACACCAGCAGAAGCAAAAGCATTGCAAGTAAAAACAGGCGATCAGGTCAGAATGATGGAAGCTTATCCACGGAGAGTGGTGTAAGCCTCAGAAGCCATAAGTATCTGCACAATATTTGGCGGCTGTTAATGCAGCCTCCCCATTTGTAAAAGAGGGATTGAAAGTAATACTGTTCACTTAAGCGATTTTGCTTAATTCCCCCCCTTTGAAAAAGGGAGGCTAGGGGGGGATTTGCAGTTGGCGCTGAGCTTAAATAAGCAAAAAACCAAAGGCAAATCCCCCTTTGAAAAAGGGGGAAGCAAAACCAATACCTTAAGTGTATGGAATTACCTCCTAGTTCTCCCCTTTTTCAAAGGGGGAAATCAGTACATCAAACTGATGCAAATAGTTTTGGTCTAAAGCACCAATCTGTAACTTACAAAGCGAACTCACGCTGCATAGCTGCGTACAACACTTTTCAAAGCCAGAACTCACTTTCACAATAAAGGACAGCAACATGGCTCAACTGTTTATTAATGGACAATGGCAAGATGGCACGGGTAGTGAACTGATTTCTACCAATCCGGCGAATAACGCGGTGGTGTGGCAAGGCAAGAGCGCCAGCAGCGACGATGTAAACCTGGCCATGCAGAGCGCCCGTGCGGCCTTCCCCGCTTGGAAACGCACTTCCTTAGAAGCTCGCATCGCCATTGTGCGTCGCTTTGGCGAGCTGCTGGGCGAGCATAAAGAAGACCTGGCCCATGCGGTTGGCTTTGAAACCGGTAAGCCGCTGTGGGAATCACGTCAGGAAGTAGCCGCGATGGTCGGCAAGATTGAGATTTCTATCCGCGCCCACGCAGAGCGCACAGGCGAGCGTAGCAGCGCCACGCCAGATGGCAACGCTGTTTTGCGCCATCGCCCACATGGCGTGGTCGCCGTCTACGGCCCTTACAACTTCCCCGGCCATTTGCCCAACGGCCATATTGTGCCAGCGCTGCTGGCGGGCAATTGCATTGTGTTTAAGCCATCCGAGCAAGCGCCGCTGGTGGCCGAGAAAACGGTTCAGCTTTGGCAAGCAGCTGGCCTGCCTGCAGGGGTAATTGCGCTCTTGCAGGGCGAAAAAGAAACCGGTATTGCGCTGGCTAAGCACGATGATCTGAACGGCCTCTTGTTTACTGGCAGCTCCGGCACCGGTGTGGCACTGCACAAGCAATTTGCTGGCCGGCCTGACTTTATGCTGGCACTGGAAATGGGCGGCAATAACCCGCTGATTATTGCCCCAACCGAAACACTGGATGCAGCGGTACACCACACCATTCAGTCGGCATTTTTATCTGCGGGCCAACGCTGCACCTGCTCGCGCCGCATTCTGGTGCCGCAGGGTGAATTTGGCGATCGCTTCCTAGCCCGCCTGATTGAAGTGGCTGGCAAGCTGTCTATCGGCCATTTTGACGCTGCCGAGCAGCCTTTTATGGGTTCGGTCATTTCCTTAACCGCTGCACGCCAGCTGATGGCCGCGCAAGACAAGCTAATTAGCCTTGGTGCTGTACCATTACTGAAAATGCAACACGCGGACCCAAGCAATGCCTTTGTTACACCGGCAATTCTGGATGTGAGCAGTGTGGCCCAACTACCGGATGAAGAATACTTTGGCCCGCTGACGCAAATTATCCGCTACAGCGACTTTGCCAAGGCGATAGAGATTGCCAACGACACGGCCTATGGCCTATCTGCTGGCCTCTTAGCCGATGACCCAGCGCTGTGGGATGAATTTAAAACCGAGATCGACGCTGGGGTCGTGAACTGGAACCGCCCAACCAATGGCGCATCCTCTGCCGCGCCATTTGGCGGCACCGGCAAATCCGGCAACCACCGCCCCAGCGCCTATTACGCAGCCGACTACTGCGCCACCCCGATGGCATCCATCGAATCAGCCACGCTGGTGCTACCTGCGCAGCTATCACCGGGAATTAGCCTGTAAAGCGCTTAATCAATAAAAAACGGGAAGCCTAGGCTTCCCGTTTTTCTTCTGACTACCTGCTGCTTATTTACAAGCAGAAGAATCATTCACCTTAGAACACTTGCTTAAACAGATTGCAGCTTACGACGACGAGCAGCAAGCAGACCAACCAAACCCAAACCCATCAAAGCGTAGGTTTCTGGCTCTGGAACAGGTGAAGGCATCTGAGTATCCATTGCAATATTATCCAAAGCAAAATCATTGCCATGTGCTACGCCAGTATAATTTACCAGATTTAAATTGGCAGTTACGTTTGTGCCAGAATTCCAAACCGCATAAAAATTTTTCCAGCTACCATCAGCGGTCGCGATAAATGAATCCTGCCCTCCTCCTGAAAATGGATTGAGCTTTACCCCATTGATGCTGAACGCAAGTTGAGCTGGGCTATGAGAATCAAGCGAAGCCACCCAAGCAGAGAAATAGTAATTTGTGTTTGCCAACACTTGCACGCTCTGATTCCAAACGCTGACATCAGCTACACTAGTACCCGGTGCAGCATACGCGCCGTTAACCATCATCATTTTCGAACCAGAAGAAAACGACGCTTTGTCCTTGTTATCGAACCATGGATTTGCAACACCAACATCAGAACCTACTAAGTATTTACCTTCGTGCCAAACTTTTTTACTCTCGTCCCTTTTGCCTTCTTCGCTTAGATCTTGGTTACCTAAGGATACATACTCACTATTAAAACCTGTATCGCCCCCCTCAAACCCACCATTTACGACTAAGTTTTCAGCACGAACTTGCGAAGAAATTGAGAGCGATGTCAGCACCATCAATGTTAAAAATTTTAGCTTCATAAATATCCAACCCCTAACGATTTATATTTTTTGATATGAAAAACCATCAAAGCCGCAGCCATATAACCAGATAATTTTAAAAAAACATGGATAAAACACAAATAAATTCAATAAATTATACGATTACAAGCTGCTGCAGCTAGGATAGTACTGCACATGTATTAAGGAAATACG
Source organism: Iodobacter fluviatilis (assembly GCF_900451195.1). NCBI lineage: Bacteria > Pseudomonadati > Pseudomonadota > Betaproteobacteria > Neisseriales > Chitinibacteraceae > Iodobacter > Iodobacter fluviatilis. The sequence goes on along the minus strand of NZ_UGHR01000001.1, from coordinate 1,115,799 downwards.
TACATACTTTAGTGCAGTCACAAAACATTTTCTTTGCAGCTGTTTTAAATAATAAAATCTGTCTTTTCGATACAACAGAAGTGGTTAATTCCGTGCATTTAATCAAAGACAACACCGTATATTAGCCAACAGTAATTAAGCATCATTCCGAAAACATCACGCCCCAACATTAAAAATAATATAAGAATAAAATTAAACCGGCAAGACATAGCAATCTAATATCATCATTTATTAATATTCAAATCTTCGATTTTTGTTATTAAAAACAAACTTAAAACCCTTATACCATTAATTGCTTATATACCAGAACAGGTAGAGATTATCTATCAAACTTTATGATTTAACGATAGAATGCGCGCATAAAAATTTAATATTGCGCTGGCAAAATATAAACATAGCTGCATATAGCCCTTCACCCAGCGCCCTCATTGTTTTCAACATTCTGGAAAAATAAATGTTCAAAATTAAACCCGTATCCGGATTAATTGCGCTCGCGCTGGCAATGAGTGCGATTTCTTCAATCAGCTATGCAGACGAGCAACCCAAAGCGGTAACTTCAACTGATTTACTGGATAAATTATCATCCCCCAACAGCACTAAACCCAAGCCTAGCTTTGATGCAAAAGAATTTGCTGATACGGGCCGCCAAAGCCCGTCACCGATTGAAGCTGGCCCATTTTTCATTTACCCAACGCTGGGTATTTCGGTAGGAAGAGATAGTAATGTTGCCCGCACCAGCAGTAATGAAATTGCCTCTACCGCTACACTAATCAGCCCATCGTTTGTTGCTGATTTATTAAACAACGGTGATCGCTATGTATTTGGCTACAAAGGAAAATTCCTTCGCTACGCAGATAGTAAAGACAACAATACCGACAGCAATGAACTGCAATTTCAAGCAGAAAACACTTACAGCGCACGCCTTAGTTCTCTGATTCTGGGCAATCTGCTTTATGCAGAAGATGCACAAGGCACGACCGACAGCGGCTCAAGCACGCCAGACAAATACCGCTCTTTAAGCCTGAAAGGTTTAGTGGGCTACGGTGCTGCAGAAGCAACAGGCCGTATTGAGCTGGAAGCGGGCATACAGAATAAACGCTATTCAAACAATCAAAGTGTGACGCGTTTTTTTGATCAGGATTCACTCTCTGCTGCTGCACGCTTCTTTTACCGCGTAGCGCCAAAAACAAGCTTGGTCTTTGAAGGCAGAGCGCAAAACTTTGATTACGTAGTGAACCCAGAGCTGCAAAACAGTAAGGAATATCGCCTTTATACCGGCCTTAAATGGGATATGGACGATTCATTCATGGGCTCTGTGAAAGTTGGTATGCTCAATAAAAAATATGATTTGGATACCAAAGGGGAATTCACTAAATTCAGCTATGAAGCCCTGTTGCGCTTTACCCCGCTTTCCTATAGCAGTGTTGAGCTTAGCGCAATGCGCACGCCATCAGAATCCACCGGCTCTGGCAACTTCTTACTGGACGATGTCCTTAATGCACAGTGGAATCACTCCTGGAGCAGCTACTTGTCTTCACGAGCTTACCTTACCTATGTAAATAGTGACTATTCAGGAATCTCACGCACTGATGACACTTATATCACCGGGCTTGCCGTGGATTACAAACTGACCCGCTGGCTAAAAACAGGGGCAGAGTTAAGATACGAAAAACGCAATTCAAATATTACACTCCAAGACTACCAACGTAATCTGTTTATGGTTAATCTAAGCGGTTCACTGTAGTTTTTGCTTACAATTAACTAAATGAGACATTCCACTGATGCCAACTAAACCGTTGCTATCAACCTCTGAAGCGCAGGGTGGCCTGTGTTTCAGAGGTTTTTTATCTTCCGCCCTGCTTGCTTCTGCGCTACTGGCGGCAAATGCCAGTGCATCAATCTTTGATGCTCCCGAATTAAATGCTCCCAAAGCCAGTACAGAACCAGAACTGCCCGGCATTAAACCAACCAGCCCTTTATCCAACTACAAGCTAGGAGCAGGGGATATAGTGACCATTCGTGTATTTGGCGAAGACGAGCTAAGCCGTGAGCGGGTAAAGCTGACCGATGCAGGCACATTGCAATACCCTGTGCTGGGCGAGATTGTGATCAAAGATATGACCACCGGTGATTTACAACGCTTAATCACCACGGGGCTAAAAGGGCGTTATCTGGTCAACCCGCGCGTCGCCGTTTTTATCGAAGAATACCGCCCCTACTATATCAATGGCATGATCGCCAGTGCAGGTGGCTACCCATTTCAGCCTGGATTAACTGTACTAAAAGCAATTGCTTTAGCGGGCGGTTTTAAAGAACGCGCTTCTAAAGAAAAAATATTCGTAATCCGTGCGAATGACCCAAGCCAAGTGCAACAAAAAGTGGATCTTAATACGCTCATTTTCCCTGGCGATATCATTACCGTACAAGATAGCTTTTTCTAACTGAATATTTAGTCAGCCACCACAGATCGACAAGGCAAGGATTAGGCAATATGAATCGACCCCAACATCTTGCAGGGCTAATACCCGCGCAAGAAACCACTCCCCTGCTTGAATATTGGCGCAGCATTAACAAACGCAAATGGAAAATTATTGTTTTTGCCGTTGCAATTGCTGCTGTTGCCACAGCAGTCGTCTTTTCAATTGCCCCCTCATATCGATCCACCACAACCATTTTGGTTGAATCAAGTCGGCAAAAAATTGTATCTGTTGAAGAAGTTTATTCTGGAGTAACGGCCAACCGAGAGTACTTTCAAACCCAGGCAGAAATTTTGCAATCCAGAGATTTAGCCATTAAAACGATCAAGAACTTAAAGCTTTGGGAAAACCCGGCTTATGATCCACGCATCACAAAAAAACCGCTTTGGTCATCTTTTTTGAAGACTGAAGAACCCACACTCAATAATAACTGGACAGAAGAAAAACTGGCTGCAGCTATTTATCCCAGCTTTGCGGCAAACGTTGATATTGAGTTAGTCCGTTTAAGCCAGCTAGTAAAAATAAGTTTTACCAGCACAGATAAAGAACTGGCCGCAGCAGTGCCAAATAAACTAGCTGAAATGTATATTGATAGCGACAGAGATGCACGCTTTGCTATGGCACAAAGTGCATCACAATGGCTAAATGGCCGCGTTGGAGGCTTGCGCGAGAAACTGGATAAATCCGAATATGCTTTACAGAAATACCGCGAAACAAATGGCATTATCTCTTTAAGTAAAGAAGGACAAAATGGCACCAGCACGCAAATTGCAGATACAAACCAACAATTAATTACTGCAAAGATGAAACGGGCAGAGGCAGAAAACGCCTATCGACAGGTGACTGCCGTTAAAAATGGCGATTACAGCAGTGTGCCGGCAGTGATTACCAACCCACAAGTATCTGACTCAAAAAGACAAGAAGCAGAAGCCGAAAGAAAAGTATCAGAACTTATTCAGCGCTACGGTGAAGACCACCCAAAAATGGTACAAGCCGAGGGTGAGCTACGCTCTGCCAAAATAAATGCAAAACGCCAGGTCGATGCTGTCGTAGGAAGCTTGCGCCAAAGCTATGAAGCCGCACTGGGTACAGAGCGCGCTTTAGAAGCCGTATTAAACCAGGCCCGTGGCGCAGTATCAAATTTAAACCGCAAAGAAGTACAGCTTGGCGTACTGGAGCGTGAGGCCGCAGCGAATCGCCAACTATATGAAAGCTTTATTGCCCGAGCTAAAGAAACAGCAGTATCGCAAGACCTGCAATCCGCGATAGCCAGAATTATAGATAACGCAAGTATCCCAAACACACCAATAAAGCCCAAAAAGTTACAAATAATAATGATGGCAACGTTGCTGGGCTTATTAGTTGCAGCAAGTGCAGCCGTTCTATTAGACCGCCTGAATAACACAATTAATAATAGCGATGATGTAGAACGCTTATTAGGCCACCCATTACTGACCAGCATTCCACTGCTTAATAAGAAACAAGCCAGTGATGCAGGTAAATTAGTATTAAGTGAACCAAGATCTATTTATGCCGAATCTATCTTTACGGCCCGCACAGGCGTAGCTTTATCTTCAATTGATGCCACAGAGCGCACCCTGCTGATTACATCCAGCATGCCAAATGAAGGTAAAACCACTTTTGCCAGTAATTTAGCGCTGGCATTATCCAGCACACGCCGCACACTAATTATTGATGCCGATTTGCGTAAACCTGGTTTAGCACGCAAATTAGGGCTAAACCCTGCAAGCCCTGGCCTCAGCAATCTAGTAGCAGGCAATGCGACTTTAGAAGAATGCCTGCAGCGTGTTGGCGACAGCCAATTGTATTGCATTGGCACCGGGGATATTCCGCCAAGCTCTTTAGAGATATTGATGTCTAAGCGCTTTAGCGAATTATTAAAACAATTATCGGCAAGCTATGAAATGCTGGTGATTGATGGCCCGCCATTAAGCTTGGTTAGCGATCCACTGATTTTAGCGCCGCTGTGCAGCGATACCCTTTTTGTAACCCGCGCCCAAGAAACGCCGCACCCAATTGCACGCAAAAATCTGGCGCGACTTACACAAGCTGGCGGGCGGGTTTTAGGCGTAACGCTCAGCCACTTGGATTTTAAAAAGGCAGAGCGCTATTACGGGCAATACGGCAGCATCAGCCAATATGGAAAAGCATACGGGGCAACCTAATAGCCGGTGATGTAAAAACAAAAGGGCAACTTATATAAAGTTGCCCTTTTGTTTTATTGCTGTGAATTTGCATCTTTAGTTAATAATCTGCTTACAAGGTTTACCCCCTCACAGCGAGTTTTACTCAGCTTGACAGACCGGGGTAAAACCCGAATATTATGTTGCTCACCCCTCACTAATTGCAAGATTCAAATACCCAAGCATGCGATAATTAAATATTGTATATCTGACACCGTTAATACAATCAATACTCTAGGTAAAACCAATCATCATGATTGATATTCACTGCCATATATTACCCACTGTTGATGATGGCCCAAGGGATATGGAAATGGCGCTGCAATTAGCAGCAGAAGCCGTAAAAAATGGCATTAAAACGGCGATATTAACGCCCCATATCTACCCTGCCCGCTGGAATAACCAGCGCACAGCGCTTGAATGCGAAATTGCCATCTTTAAATTGCACCTAGCCAGCAAGAAAATCCCCCTAGATATTCATTTAGGGGGGGAGGTACGCCTTGGCGAAGAGATCTTGCCGCTGCTGGAAAAAAACGAAGTGCCTTTTCTGGGCGAAGTGGATGGCATGAAAATCATGCTATTAGAGTTTCCAGACCAAATGATCCCCGTGGGCAGCGAGCAATTTATCCGCCATTTTTTAAAACTGGGTATTCGCCCGCTGATTGCCCACCCAGAACGCAATGCCGCTATTCAGGCCCAGCCAGAAAAAGCGCAGCATCTCATTGATTTGGGCTGCTGGCTGCAAGTAACAGCCGGATCGCTTTGCAATCAATTTGGCAGCAAGGCCCGCAAAACAGCAGACTATTTATTAGAAAAAGACTGGGTCTATTTATTAGCCAGCGATTGCCATAACTTAGCGTACCGCCCCCCAAATCTGCACCTAGGCCATGCCGCTGTAATGGCACAACACGGCCAGGATTATGCAGATATGCTGACCATTGAACGCCCATTGGGCATTATAAATAAGCGCATATGAATAAATTAAAATCAGCAGCGGTATTACCGCTAATGGCTCTGGCTATCTGGCTGGCAAGTATCGCAATCTGGCCAAGCCTTAAATATGCTTGGTACGATATTCAAACATTAGAAGCACGCAAACAGGTACAAAGCTGGCTAAGCCAGCCGCAGCAGCCACTTGATTTGGCCCAATGGATTAAAAACCGAGACATTTTAGAAAAAGCCAGCATAGCCTGCCCCGATATTGCCCAATACCATACAGATCTTGCACGCCTGCAAGTATTGCGCGGGCTAAAAGCGGCTAATTTTAAACTAGTAAGAGATGTGTTTTATCAGGAGGCAATTAATCAATACCGCGCAGCCCTGCAGGTACAGCCTAATAATGGAAGTAATATGGCCAATATTGTGCAATTTAAAGCGTATCTGAATCAGCACGATGCAGAGTTTGAGCAATTACTGATCAGATCAGCACAATTAAACCCCTACGAGCCCGATACCCAACTGGCTATTTTGAATGCAGGGTTTCAAAATTGGGACAAGCTATCTGCTACAATCCACCAGAAAATGGGCCAAGTTTATAAACAAGCCATGCTGCAGCAAAAAGACAATGTGCTAAAGCTAAAGGCCAGCTATCCTAATCTGAATGTATAAATTGCCTGCTCTGCCCACCCGTAAACAAGCCCGCTTTAAAGTGGGCTTATTTGTGCTGGCGCTGAGTTTATGCACCGCAATCAGTATGGCTTCAGGCTTAACCGAATTTTCTGCTAATTTGCTTAGTGCAATTGCTAAACGCTGGGGGCAAAGTGCTGTGCCTAGGTTATTAGCATGGAAAGAATTTATTCAGGAAGAAAAGCCAGCGGCACAAGGCCAATGGAGCCCGCCCAAAACACCTGTGGTCAATACACTAAAAAACACCAATCGTTTTTTTAATAAAATACCCTACCAAACCGACCAGGCCCATTGGGGTGTAACAGATTACTGGGCCACACCTATTGAAATGCTGGCATCGAATGCGGGCGATTGCGAAGATTATGCTGCGGCCAAATATTTTAGCCTGAGGGATTTAGGCGCACCAGCTGGCCAATTACGTATGGTGTATGTACGGGCACTAAAAATAAATGAAGCCCATATGGTACTGGCCTGGTATCCCACCCCCGAAGCCGAGCCCTATATCCTAGATATTTTAACCGGCGAAATTAAACCAGCATCACAGCGCACAGATTTAGAGCCGGTATACAGCTTTAATGATGATGATATCTGGGCGGGAGATACCCAGAAAAAAGGTGGCGCAAGCCAAATCAGATTCTGGAAAGACCTGAAAGAAAAAATGGCCCGCGAGCAGGCCATGTGATAAAAAATGAACATTATAAAGGAACAAATCAAAGTAAAATTAACGGCCAAATTTATAAGGGGCGATAAATAAAAATTTAATGGGGTTGCGCTTTGCATAGTGCCATACAAACATAGGCATGAGCACAGAAGTAATCAGTCCAGCTATGAATAGAATATAAAAATTTTGAATTCCAAAAAATTTATTCAATGCAATTCTTGCACCACTTCCAACAATGACATGAATTAGATAAATAGCTAACGAAGCCTGACCAACTCTCATAATAAAACCATACTTATCACCTATTCCAATACAAAAAGAACTAAGTAACAAGATACAAGATAGTGAATAAACGAACATCAACATTCGGTTAATGATGTCACTTTCATGAATAGTTCTGGCAAGTAAAAAAGTAAACACAGCAAACGCTAAATAGATCACCATCATCCATTTATTCACTCTCAAAAATTTAGCATTCTGTTTAATCAGCATACCAAAAACAAAAAAGACAATAAAATGTGCTGGTAAATCAATAGCAGCAATTTTTGTAAGTGGTAAAAAAAACAATATCAACAAAGAACATACAAATGTGATGGTAATATTTTTAACTATCCAGTCTTTAAAATAAATAATAAAAATAAAAATAAAAAACAAGGCATAAAGAAACCAAAAATGAGCTCTGGGCTCCCAAAATAAACTCAATACAGAAGCACCATCTATTCCTGCATTGGTATACCTGCTTAGCATAACCTCAACCGCACCTTGAATTAAAGACCAAATAATATACACATACAATATAGAATCAATTTTATTAAAAAATAATTTTTTACTATTCCACCTTTGGGCAGATTGTATAAAAAGGTAACCGGACAAAAAGAAAAAAAGAGGCATATGAAAGCCATAAATAATAGCATCGATAAAGTTTAATTCTGACAGATGGATAGCCAAGCCAGCTTTAATTAATCCACGAATCACATGACCATATACCACCAATAAAATACCAATACCCTTGGCATAATCAACCCAATCATCACGATAATTATGAGACATACAGCCTTCTTAAAAATTAGATAATCACTAAATACATTCCATACTAGATTAAAATCATTTATTTATTATTAAAATATCAAATAAAACATACTCACATAAAAGCAATGTATTTCAATATGCGAATATACTATCAATTTACACATTCCATTTTTATCTTTTTAGTTCGTATAAATCTCTTTCCTAAAAACAAGGTACTCAAAATTGGACTCTTGGACAGAAATTTGTATAAGACAATTGAACCAGCAATAGCGCTGAAAACTCCAACACTGAGGTGTAGCGCAATATCATAAGTAAATAAACCAATCGTCATGCGGGCAGATGCGCTAAAAAAAACATGATATAAATAAACACCATAAGAGTATTTTCCAATACCAGACAAAAATGAAGACTTTAAATCTAAATTAATTAAAAAGTAGCATGCAATCAAACCTACACAAAGAGCAACTGGAGTTTGCCTATTAATGGCACCACCTACCAGCCCTATCGCCCCTAATACAAACACAGCAACAAAAAAAGATGCCATTTTTACAAAAAACCGATCTGACTTTAAATTAAATCGACAAACACCAAGCCCAAAAAGAAAATAAGGAAGTAAATATAAAGCACCATGAATACCAATGTATACAGGAGCAGATATAGTGCAAAACATCAAAGTCGCAATTACAAATATAATAGCAAATCTTCTACCATCATTAATAAAATTAAATTTCTCAAAAAATATTACAAAACAAAAAACAATAAACAAAGACTCAACAAACCAATAATGAGCCACTGGCACAATATGTAAAAGCCATATATTTTCAGTTTTAATATTAGTTGCATCTATATTGTATTGAATAACAGCAAACAAACTACCTGCTGTTAACATAGGCAACAGCAAGCGTCTTGCTTTTGAACGCAAGAACAAAAAAGAGGAATAGTTTCCTATAGGCCGCAGGCTATAAACATAGCCTGATAAAAATGTAAACAAAGGCATTCTTATATAAGCTAATATATCATTTGCATCACGAAGAAACCCATTCGAAATATGCAAGCCTTGATCCGGCGAGCCACCAATAACGTGATAAACCACCAATAAAATGCATGCAAGTCCACGCAAAGGGGTTATATTATTAACGATCACATTCTCCCGCTATATTTTATAAATTAATCACATCATATAGATATTTAAAATATATATAATTTAACTATCAATGCATAAAAGATTTCATACACACATAAAAAAAATACAATCTATTAAAGATAAAAAACCAACAACCAGCAACATTCAACAATTAAAAAAGTCACCAATAGTTTTTATCATATTCATCAGAATGATAAACACAGAACAACACAACAATCAAAAGACTAAACGTCACACTTTTTGCAACTAAGCCAACCCCAGATGAAGTACTCACAAAAAAGAAGACAATAGACCAACAACTAATTAATCCATACTTTTTAATGATTAAAACTAGCATTTTAAAAGTAAAATAAAATAATACAAAACTGAGGATCAAACCATAAGTTAATACCATGCCAACCCAGAATATTTCAATACCATAAATAGTACCGTATGCAACTTGGCGAGCAGCAAGAGTTCGATGTATATCGCCTAAAAATAACTCCATATTTGATACATCAGCTAAAATTTGCATTGCTAAAACACGCGTATAACCACTGCCATTATCATATTCAATACGGTCAATTAACTGATCAAACATACCCATTTGGAACGCCACAATTAATGCAAGCACTGCAACAGTAATTGCTATCTTTATTTTTATGACATTAAAATAATTAGTTCCCTTGCCAACTAATTCCAGCCAAAACCGCACAAGACACATTAAGCCAACAAATACCAAAGCCATTGCAATACTTGTACGACCTCCAAATAATGGTAATGCTAATAGGCAATGTAACATGGTAAAAATCTGTAAACGTGATGCATTCTTAAAACAGATCAGTGAAAAACAAGCTACTATGTATAAAGAGCAAATTAAAGTCGATGCTAATGGGTGACCAAATAAACCTAGTGCACGCATCTCCCCCCAATCACGCATATCTAAAATTTCACCTGAGCCAGTGTAATCAATCAGAATCGCAGGTATAAGGGGAGCACCTACTTTATATTCAAAAATAGCCATTATGGTATTTATTAGCAGCAAACCATGCATTAAATAGGCTAAATATTTAATTTGCTTGCTATTTACTTGCAACAATAACACCAGCAATAGGCCGGGGGTAAACCAACTAACGATTAAACCGGATACAGGTAAACCCAATATGGCTTGGGTATACACAATTGAGATGCAGCTAACAAAGAGATAAGGAAAAACACCCAATTTAAAAATGCTGTAACTTATTTTTTCTTCCCCCTGGGGATAGGCCAAAAAAGCCAGTAAAGCTAAAATAAGCGTAAGCGTAGAGGGATGAATTTTTTCTAAAGCATTGCCACCCTCACCGGCATAGTTATAGCCGAATAAAGCCAGCATATTTCCTGATGCACCCAACAATAACAAAACTGAAATAAACAATAGAATATAAGACCACTTAGGCAAGCCCTGTTGTACTTCCACCTTAAACAGTGCTGCATGATGGTTATCTAAAATAAATTTTTCTGCCATTATTATTTCTGCCCAAAATAGTGTTGCAAGCGGCTACGATATGCAAAGGCCAAAACAGCGGCATAGACCAGCATGCCCAGCAAGATATTGCCTGCTAAATTTAATTTTATATCTTTTAATTCTGGTTTAAGGAATATCACTAGGGCCATGACTAGGGTAGCTATCACTACTTTGCTGGCATCTTTTATGGGAAAACGTAATTCACGCTGCCCTAGTAAGTACACCATCAAAGCAATCACCACGCAGATGCCAGCTAATACCATAGACAACACGCCGCCCACTAAGCCTAAATAGTGAATTAATGGAAAAGACAAGGCCAGAGTAAGCAAAGCCAAGCTACCATCAACTAGAATTAATGGACGAGTATTTTTGGTAACTAAAAAATAATGATTTAAATAATTATAAATAAATGAATACAGGCCGCCACTTAATAAGGCCCAGGGTAAAATTTCTAGGGTCACAGTTTGAAATTTTTTAGCCACACCTAATTGTACTAAATCGGGGCTAACTAAATATAAGCCAACCAAACAAGGTAGCATGGTAGCTAATAATAAAGCGCAATTATCTCCTAATTGCTGCATGGCCACGCTAATACCTGATTCCTGCATACGGCGAATAGCTAGTGGCAATCCTGCGGCAGTTACCAGCATAGCGGCTAGTGCCGCAGCCCTTTGCCCCAGCCCAAAGCCCACGGCATAATCACCGGCCGCAGCCACCCCCAACTGATGATCAATAATATAACGGGATAAATTTCCGGCGCTCCATGCCAGCGCTCCAGAAATAATTAATGGCAGGCTATAAGTAAAGGCCTGCTTTAATATTGAACGATCAATCTGCCAGCCTACCCAGCCTGTTTTATTGCGCATTAATGAATAAATTAAGCCTAACGCCTCACCCATGGCATAGCCCAAGAGTGGGTAAGCGGGGTTATCCCCATGCGACAATAAAATAACGCCTATACCAAGGCCAAATACCGGCCCGGCAATAGATAAAACATTATAATCCAGCGTAAAACCCCGGGCAGCAGCTATATTCACGTTATGTTGATTAATACAGCGCAATATAACAAACAAAATAACGGACATAGCCAGCAAGAAATCTGGCTCTTCCACAACAAAAGTACGCAATAGCATCAACCCGGAAATAGCTTGTGCGATACCTGAAAATACAAGTACAGTATTTGAGGTGCTCTGAAAAATTTTACTATTCCCCTGTGCTTCTCCAATAAAACGTAATGCATATTGTGACCACCAACCCAGTAAAATTGTACGAATTAACTCTTGCTGTCCTGAAATTAAAGTAGCAATACCAATTGTTTCAGAACTAGCTATATGTGTCCAAATAAGGATAGAGGCAAATTGTGCAAGCGGGCTTAACAATTGAGCGGGTAATAATTTCAAAGTTTTTTTAATTAACATATCATGCTTTCAAATTAATATTAGTCATCTTTCCGACTGCAAGAATAATTTTTTCCCGACTAAGAACAACCATTGTTGAAATTTGTAATATATTTTTTATTTTTTTGGTAAAACCAATTTGAGGCCAAAGCATAAACTTAACGATACAATTATAAGCCAGCATTAATCTTGAATCATCAACAAAAGGATGATTTTCATTATCAACAACAAATGATATATAACGTTCTTTCCAATGATATGGACCAAGTATTTTATTCTTTTTAATTAGGATATTTTTTTCGGATGCTAAAGACTCTGAAATTTTTTCAGCATATAAGTCAGAGGCTAATAAATTTTTCCTCAGTTTATTTAAAGATATTTTTGCATGCTCACTCAAACTTGAGTGCCCGATTCTATATGCGCCAAGAGCATAATTAACAGAAGAGATTTCTCCATAAATTGGAGCAGTAAATGTAAGTAAATGGTCAATCCAGCCACATCTGCTCGTATCAAAAGGTAAATGATTTGCCAGAAATTTAGCAGAATATGCAGCTCCTGACATAGGCGCGGTTTGAAAATAGCCATACTTAATTATGAAATCAAGGTGATTACTTTCTAACAAATCAATACTAGGTAAAAATTCATCTCTTAAAAATCCCTGCTCATTGCACAACTGAAGTTTATATGAAATCATCGAATGCGCTTTTGTATATTTCCTGACAACTTCACAGCATGCATTAGCAAATAAATAATCATCAGAATCCAAGAATATTATTAACTCACCCGTAGCTATTGAAAAACCTTCATTAATAGCAGAAACCTGCCCTCCATTTTTCTTAAAAATAGCTTTTATGTTTGAGTACCCTTTTATAATTTCAATTGACCCATCTGTGGATCCATCATCTACAACAATAATTTCGACATTCTCGTAAGTCTGGTCCAGTGCACTTTGAATCGCCACACCTATATATTTTTCATAGTTATAATTATTAATAACTATGCTAATTTTAGGTTCAAAACTAGTCATAAAGCACTCGCATATTGAATCTTATTATGACGGTTATATAAAACACTCATTTGTATACTCGCCTTAAACGGGGTAACTTCCTTACTCACCTCTTCTGCAAGTAATTTACCCGACTTCATATCCAGCCAATATAATAAAAGCGTATTAGCCAATTCTTCAACCCGTGCTTTGCTATCATCATTTTCCGACAATACAGTGCCACTACTTTTCGCTTTTAATACTAGATGCATTTGCGGCAAATGTAGCGAACATACCGGGCGGCCAGCACACAATGCTTCTAATACATAAACTGGCATTCCTTCAAACGTAGAAGTAACCAAACCTAAATGCCACTGCGGCCATAATTTGGAAATTTGGGTGGCGTTTTTAAAACCATGCAGTGTGCTAATTTCTTTAATCGCATTAAATTCAGGAAATACTGCAGGGTCAGCGGCACCCACATAATGAAAATGCGCACCAGTTGGAGATAATTCATTAACCCGCTTAATGACATTAAACATCATACCCGGGCGCTTAAAATGATCCAGCCGGCCTACAAACGCTAATTGCACCGGACCGTTTAAATTTAAGTATTCTGTAGGTTTAAATATACGATCATCCACACTAACGGTCATAAACTCCGTCTTTTCTGCTGCACCAGCAATTTGTGTCTTAATTCTTTCTGTCTGCTCTTTATTTACTGAATACACATGCGCAGCATACTTCACGGCATGCCGCTCATTAAAATGGTGAATATAAGGGTACTTTGCCAGCAATGAATCCATAGGCTGATCTGGTTTCATATCACCGTGCGTTGTAAGCACATAAGGACAACCAATAAGCTGGCACAGCCAGGCATATTCATAACGCTGAATATCAATAGATGTCGGCATCTCACTGCTTATTGCTCGTATTTTGCGCAAAAACTTAATAACACTTTTGAAAAAGTTTAAAGTTAATGATTGTGTCAGTTTTTTTGCAACACTATTGGCAATTTTCTGATTACAGTGCATTACAGGCATAAACCAATAGCTGCATTCATTTTCAGTAATTTCAACAAGCTCACCTAGTGGTAATTTTCCTGAATCATCAACTCCGATTAAAATAATTCGAGTTCCTTCTGGCTGATAGCGAAGGACTTGACGAACATGAGTTTCAATCCCTCCTACTTTACTGCCAAATGGATCAAGTGCATGCAGTGAAATAATCGTATTTTTATACAGAGGAAGGTCAAATTTCATAATGTTGATTTTTCACTTTATGATTAAACAGTGTGGTCCAGGCAATGCATAAACAATTCTCCTGTTTCTTTAGCTGCTTTCTCCCAGCTGAAACGAGCAGCATTTTTTTTAGCTTTGGCTGATATCTCAGAAAATAACTGGTCATCTTCATACAAACGCTGCATACAATCAGCCATTGCCTCTGCATCACCCTCAGGAAAATATAATGCCCCCTCTCCTGCAACCTCTCTCAGAACTGGAATGTCAGATGCAATGACAGGAAGCCCAAAAGATTGGGCCTCAACAATAGGTAAACCAAAACCTTCAAAATGTGAAGGAAATGCCAGATAGCGGGCGGTTGCATATAAATGCCCTAGTTTTTCTGTTGAGACATAACCCAGTGATAATGGGCAAATTCCATTTTTTAATTCTGCAGCGTGTGCGGCAAAGCGCCCCTGATCATCACTGCCTACATGGTAAACAGGCAAATGAATACCTTTATTATTCAGATATGTCATTGCCGCAACTAAAGTCTTAGAACCTTTATTAGGGGATAAATTAGCGACAAATAACCCTGACTTTTCAGTTGATCGCTCTGGATGAATATCAGGCAATCCCAGACAAGATGCTTCATGAATCACTTGTGTTTTTTTAACTAATTTCGGGTGATAGTGGTGTACATCATTTTCAGTATTATCAGATACACAAATGATTGCATCTGCCGCCTGACCTGCTATTGGAAAAAATATATTCCACGCCAAACGATGATGCCATTTATATGATTTTGGTGACACATCAAAATAAAGATCATGCGCCACAAACACTTTCTTTGTCTTACCACGAGTTCCACCTACAGGATTACAGCTAAAAACTAAGTCGATGTTAAATTTTTTAATTAACTTAGGTAGTATCAAGTTTTGGTAAAAAATATTTTTTGGCTGAGAGTGGATATAACTTCTTTGAATCACCGTTATTTTTGAATTAGCAATAGCCTCAGGCAATTTAGAACGATCCCAGCAAGTAAGTAGCACAAATTCAAACTGATCCTGATTTATCAATACTGATAGCACACCAAATAAATAGTTACTAATACCTGACAACTTATTGGCAGGCTCAAGGAGATGATTAACTAAAATTATTTTCTTCATACCATTCAACTAAAAAACGAATTTAATATATTTTTTTACTATGTATGCCATAGGAATGATAAGTAATAAAATTCCAAATTGAAAGATTACTCTATATTCATTTGAACCTAATTTATTGGCAATAATAATTGCTAGAGGGTGAACTAAAAAAAGGATGGTTGAGAAATCGCGTAATAGACGCGAATTATTAACTGTAACTTTTAAACTCAAACAACCAACAAGCAGCAATGGTAAGAATACTATATTACTAAAAAGCAAATCCCTGGAAAAATTTGCATTAACAATTAACTGTGGCTGTAATGCTGACTCAAGCACGACTGCGAACAATCCAATAAACAGCAATGAAACAAGAGTATATTTTTTCACTCTAGTTTTCAGATTATGTTTATTAATTAACCAGCCTATATATACATATGGCAGAGCAAAGAATAAAAAATTTCTTGAAAAAAAGTCATTAGTTATGACGGGCTCTAATACGAAATTAGAAAGGTCAACCATACTGCGAACATATTGAACAACAACCCCTAATATCGCGACAGCAATAACCATAGGTATCGTGTATTTAAAGTCTTTAATTAAATACAAAATAACGCCAGCCAACAAAAGAGCCATTAAATACCATAAATGCCAAAATCCAAATATATAAGTAAACAATGACTCTTTATAATAAAATGGTAAGTACACCATCATCCAAAACAAGTAAATTATCAACAAAGTTTTACACCAATTATATAAATCAGAAGAGGTTTCAACATTATTAAAAAAATAATATCCAGACACCGTAAAGAAAAATGGTACTCCTATTCTAAATATACCATTTTCTAATATGGATTGAAAAACAGGTCCAAAGTGCTTTGCTATATTAGCATGCAATAAATATATAAGAATGGCGCACACTACTTTTGCAACATCAATTGCACTATTTCTATTCATTTAGGCAATACCATAGAAAAAGCCCGCTTTCTATCATGTTGAGCGAGTGTATTCCAGGATTCAATTGCATTCTTAGCTGCTGTAATTGATGTTTCAAATATACTTCCATCATGAATAGCAGCGGCAATTGAACAACTCGCTTCGTATTCATTACTATTACTAATTAATACTGATTTAGCATTTGCAGTTACTTCCTTAAACACCGGAATATCTGACGCAATAATTGGTATGCCACTATACAAAACCTCCAGCAATGGCAAACCCAAGCCTTCATCAAGTGACGTGCAAAGAAAAAGATGACTCGTATCAAGTAAATCTTGCAATTCATCTATGGACAAATAGCCATGATATTTTATATGAGGGTATGGCTTTAGCGTTTCCAGCACATTGCCCCAGCCTTCACGCCCAGAAATATGCAACTCTACGGGTCTTCCTAATTGAGCTGACAATTGCTGAGTCATTTGAGCAGCAAAAAGATAATTTTTGCGTGGCTCTAATGTACCAAGCATCATTATTTTCAGTGGGGCATTACCCGCAGGCAGACTGCGTTCTTTAAAATCTAAGCTAAATACATTTTCTGCCCTAGGCCTTAATTTATAAATTCTGGCATCAGGGCATGTAACTTTTGCTAAATTATCTGCAGTAGTCTGTGAATTCACAAAAAACATTTTTAAGTTTTTAATCGCATAGATAAACGATGGGCGCATATATAGCCTCGCCCGGATGTTTAGCTCTTCAGGGCGTTCCAGCAAAAATAAATCATGAATATAAGGCACAACTCTTTTACCAAACAACATACTGATTAATATGCTGGGCGGAAACCCCGGAAACAATATTTGTGCTTGCGGGTTTTTGCGCGCCAGCAAAGGAATATCCAGCCACTGTGCTTTAATCATACCCAATGCAGTTGCTGGCTTAGTATGCATTACATTAAATTTTTTTAATACTGAAGGCGAAAACAACTCTTCTGAAATGCGCTCAATACCCGTTATTTTTCGGCCCATATGAGAGAAATCGACAATTAAACTGGGATTTTCTGAATTATTAGCCTTCATTATTTATTCTCATAGCCCAATTTACGCTGATTCAGCATTTCTTTTCCTGCATAATAAAAAAATTTCCACGAGTTGATCAAATAACGTTTCGCTAAACGACTTGGCTCGCAGCCGAGCCGCCACAACCACTCAAAACCATTTTTCTGCATCCATACAGGCGCTCTGGTCATATTTTCACTAAAAAATTCAATTGCAGCGCCAAAACAAAATACATGCATATTTTCAATGCTATCTCTGTGAAGATAAGCCCAAATTTCTGATTTTGGTGCACCAACTCCCATATACAGGTGAGTACATTGCACTGATTTTAATTTTTCAATAAATGACTTTGAAAAATCATCATTTTTTTCAAAGCCGAAGGGTGGCACTTCAACTAGAAACTCTGACTCATTAAAACCATGCTTTTTAAGCCATAAAGTTAAAAAATGCTGAGTAAACTCTGTAGCAACCATAAAACATGGTCTGTGTTTATCCGGGCGCATAGCCTGCATTAATTTAGGAAATAAATCTGCACCGGTTACCCGCTCAGGGATTTTTACACCGACTAGCGATAAAAATCGTTCCACAGGAAAACCATCCACAGTTAACAACCATGCGGAGTGGCAAGCTTCTCTGTAGGTGGGATTATTATGAAGAGTAACGATGTGATCAACATTAGGGGTAATTAAAAGACGAGAAGGGAAATGATGTCCAATTTCATTACATGTCGCCGTCTTAACCACTTCCTCCAGTGTTAACATACTAAAATTCAAACCAAATACTGCCTTACTTTTTATCAAATTTACATCAGAGGTATTTTGCATTTTTTAAGAGTCCATCTGTATTAAAGTTCAATTTACTTACTACTAATTTCACCACATTGTGAAAATACTTTTTTAGTAAGCATTTTTATTGATAAATCCTTTAAAGACAGTCAAAAACACAATTTTTAAATCCAGATACAAAGACCAGTTTTCTAAATAATGTAAATCGTAATTAACGCGTGCTTCCATTTTATCCAGCGTATCAGTTTCGCCTCGCAGGCCGTTGATTTGTGCCCAGCCGGTAATGCCGGGTTTCATTTTGTGGCGCAGCATATAGCGGGGGATCAGCTCTTTATAATGATGATTATGTTGCACGGCGTGCGGCCTTGGGCCTACTACGCTCATGCGGCCTTGTAATACATTAATAAATTGTGGCAATTCATCCAGACTGGTACGGCGTAAAAAAGGGCCGATGGGTGTGAATCTGCTGTCGTTCTTTTGTGCCTGGGTCACAATATTTTTGTCTTCGCTGTGCACTTTCATACTGCGAAATTTGTATACTTTTATTTCTTCGCCATTCCAGCCATGGCGGCGTTGCCTGAAAAATACCGGGCCGGGCGAGGTGATTTTTACTGCAATGGCAATGCCAAGTAATACAGGGCTGATCAGAATAAGGATCAGGCTGGCCAGTAAATAGTCTTCTATTCTTTTAATCAGTTTATTCGTGCCACCCAACGATGAAGCAGAAATATCCAACATGGGCATGCCCATGATAAAAGTAATGCCGTGATTCATAATTTTATACGTCAGCATATCCGGCACCACGCGGATATCGGCCGCGCTGTAGCGCAGTGCGTGCAATACTTTTGGGATAAGCGCGGTATCGTTTACGCCAAGGTTAATCCACACTTCATCAAAATCATTATCTGCGGCTAGTTTTTCAACAAGATCTAATGAATGCGCGTTAACTACCCTGCGGATCTGATAGCCGCTCCACGATGATCGCTTTGCACGCCGCTTTAAATCTGCGCTCATCGGTCCTGTGCCCACCAGTAATACATCTTTGGTGTTGTAGCCTTTTTTACTAAGCCAGCGCATCCCCAGCAAGACCAGTGAGCGCTCTAGCACTAGGCTGATCAGCATCAACAGCATCCATGTGCCAATAAATAGCCTGGAGTACGCATCTGCACTTTTAGAAAAGAACAGCCAAGCCACCAGCAAGCCACAAGACACCAGCCATGTCAGCTTTACCCTGCCCAGCATGGCCAGCCAGCTGCCACCGCGAAACGATTTGTAAACGGCAGATGAGCAGCCTGCCACCATCAGGCTGGTTGCCAATACCAGAGTTGCGTAATTGCCATCCAGATCTTCAGTACCAAAACGCCATCTTGCCGCAGTAAACGCGCTGATCCAGACTGCTGCAATGTCTAATAATAAAATCAGCGTGCTTAATAAAGGTGATCCGTTTCTTGTTGCATTCGCCCGCATTATTTCTATCCAGCCTGCGCATTAATTAATACACTTAATTATTGTTTTAATTGATTTTTTTCATAAAAAAACAACCATAAAAAATCAACTTACAGCAAATTCTTACAATTTAATAGAAACATTATTTAGTGATTACCTATGACAAAACAACAGGCGAAGTTATACCCCCGATGATCTGCAATTTTAATAAATTAGTATTTGCTAATAATGAGTTCTTTTAATTTTTATATATTAGCAACAGCTGTTTTTGGTTTATTACTTTTGCGGAATATATCACACAATTGTTTCATTTTTAAACAAACAACACATTAGCATTGAATAATATAAATTTAATTGACAATACCGTGGCTAATGCATACTCTCGCGCAATATAGAATCCCATATTTTATGAAGGTTTAGCGTAATGAAACTTAAATTACCCGTACTCGCTTTAGCTTTATCCGCGGTGATAAGCGTAGCGGCTTACGCTGCTTTTGAAAAAGGCATGCCTGCTAATCAGGTTGAGCCATCTGTGGCAGAAATGAAAACCGCAGGCAAGAATGCTACTGAGATTATTAAATCTGGTTTAGCCAGTGATGTGACTGCTCCAAATCTGGCGGTTGCATTACTTAATCAGCGCTTTACCTGCCTGCACGTTGCTGAAGGTATGAGCAAAAATGCTGTTGCACCTGCAATCATCCTGCCTACCTTACTTGGTGCTTTATGCACAGCCCCAGAAATCACAGGTGGTCTGCTGGCAGCAGGTATTAATCAGACAGATATTGTGGCTGCTGCGGTGCAAAATGGCTTAGACCCGGCGACATTTACGGCTGCAACGGCTGCGGGTCCTGCAGGTGGTACTCTAGGCAATACTATTGCTACAAATGCTGGCGCACCTGTACTCACCAGCGCTGCGGCTCCAACGCTCAGCGGCGGTGGTACATCAGCCGTTTCACGTAATTAATTAAGCATGTGTTAGCGTGCTAAGAAGATGCCTGCGGGCATCTTCTTTTTTTATCTGTTCTTTGCAAGCCCGTTATTTCAGGCCTTGTTATTAGCCGCTATTGCGCCAGATTGGTCTTTCATCCACACCCCAATCTATAAATTGAGCCTTGTTTTTAATGATAAATGTTTTAGATTCCCGCCGTGATGAGCCTTTATTCTGGCTTTTAATTGCACAGATTTGCTGGGCGCCTTTGCCACTGGCCAGTAATCGCACTTGGGCACTGGGTATTTTGCTCTGTATTAGTTTAGTGCTTTGGTTAAGCGCAGCTGTACGCTACCGTAGCCATTGGCCTTTGGTCATTGATCGCTTAAAACTATTTGCTCTGCCTTTAGGCGTCTTACTGGCGCTATTGTGCTGGACCCTATTGCAAGCCACGCCTTTGCCCTTCGGGCTTATTCAATACTTATCGCCCAATGCGGCGCAGATATGGCAAAGCATTGCACCTGATGCCAGTGCAACCTTATCGCTTAATGCCGCGCAAACCCAATTACAAGCAGCACTGTGCTTTATTTATGGCAGTGCATTTTTATTTACGGTATTGCTGGTGCGCTCTTCCCGGCGAATGATGGCCTTAGCCTATGCCCTGCTTTTTATGGCGCTTTTTCAGGCTTTATTAGGCGGTTTTTTATATTCTTTTAATGCGCAATACGAGCTGTTTACCAGCGATGTTTTCCATGGCCGTATGTTAGGCACGTATGTTTACCACAACAATGCGGCCGGGATGCTGGCCATGTGTTTATCTGTGGGCATTGGTTTATTTATTGTTCAATTAGAAAAAAACACCGGCAGCCAGCATAAAAAATGGACGGTTAATTTGCTTGATTTTATGCTGAGCAAAAAAATGCTGCTGCGTCTGGGGCTGGTGATTTTAGTCATTGCACTGGTCATGACCCGATCCCGCATGGGAAATGCAGGCTTTTTTACGGCCATGCTTTTAAGCCTAGCTTTATATGCCGTATTTAGCCCAAAGGTACGTAAAGTTATTTTTATCTTGTTAATCAGCCTAGTGCTAATTGATATCTGGATACTGGGCCAGTGGGTGGGGCTAGATAAAGTGGTAGACCGGCTGGAGGCTACCCAGCTGAATAATTCAGCCAAGGCCGCCGTCATCAGCAAGGCGCAGCAAGCCGGTGCAAACTCGCTTAATTTTGTGCAGCCCCATATCGAGGAATCGGTAGAGGAGCGCACCCTGCCTGTTGCTTATGCCCAACACGCTGTGGGCGATTATTTCTGGACAGGATCTGGCGCTGGGACGTTTTACTCTATTTTCCCCCAATACCGCCCTGCTAACTCCAAAGGCTATTACGATCACGCCCACAATGATTATGTAGAGATTCTGACGGATTACGGCGTAATGGGTGCAAGCCTGTTTGCTATTTTGGCGCTCTCTACGCTGTGGCAAATTGTCACCACGATTAAAATCCGCAAACACCCGGTAGCCCGTGGCATTGCCCTTGGCGTGCTGATGGCCATGCTGGAAATCTTTTTGCACAGCCTTGTGGATTTCAATTTGCAAATCCCCGCTAACGCCCTGCTCTTTACCGTGATTATTGCCTTAGGCTGGAGCACGGCGCAGGTGGATAAACAAACCCAGCATATTTAAATACCAGCACCACAGGCGCTGCCGTAGCTGCGCCTGCACAGCACCCCAATAGCCCATAACAGAGAACCAGCATGTCACTCAGGCTTAAATTTTTAATCGGCTTAACCTTATTGTTTACCCTGTTAATGATCGGCCTGTTTGCCGAGCGCGTTCACAGCACACGGCAATATGTAGAAGCGCAGCTGGCTTCAACTGCCCAAGATGCCGCTACCTCGCTGGTTTATCCGATATCGCGTGCCTTGGGTAAAAACGATGTGGTTTTGGCAGAAACTGCGATTAAATCCTTGCTGGATAGAGCTTATTTTCAACGCATCGAGATTGTGGCTTTAAGCGGCAAAACCATGGCCAAAATGGAGCAGGCCAAGCCGATTGCGGGTGTGCCTGTCTGGTTTATTAAATGGCAACATTTAGACCCCGCACCCGGTACGGCGCTGCTGAGTGATGGCTGGCGTCAGCTTGGGCGGGTGGTGGTGATCAGCGAGCCTGCATTGGCTTACAAGCAGCTTTGGGATGTGCTGACCCACACACTGGCTTTATTGCTGGCTACCTATGTGATCAGCCTGCTGGTGATGAACTTTTTAGTACGCATTTTGCTGCAACCGCTCAGCGCCATTGAAAAATCAGCCAACGAGGTGCAAGAGCGCGAATTTAACCCCATTAAACAGCTACCCGATACCCGCGAATTTCGCCGGGTTGTGCTGGCTTTTAATGTGATGATTGAGCGGGTACGCCAGTTTTTAAGCATCGAGCAGCAGCGGGCCGAGGAATACCGCCATCAGGCTTTTACCGATACCACCACCGGCCTGGATAATCGCCGTAATTTAGATTTACGCCTCGATGGCTTACTTAAAAAATTGCCGCAAGACAGCATCGGGGCCGCTTTTGCCATTCAGCTTGAAGACTTAAGCGAATTTAATAACCGGGAAGGCTACCAGAAAGGCGACGCAATTCTTAAGCAGGTGGCGCATGTATTACTGGAAAAAATGGCCCAGCAAAGCCCGTTGATTGCCCGCCTGAATGGCACCACCCTTTTTGCCCTGCACTTTAATCTGAACAGCGGGCAAATTGATCAGATGGGCGATCAGATTTTAGCCAGCCTTAAAGAAATCACCGCCACGCTGGAGCGCCCTTTGCAATATGGCGTGGCGATTGTGGATTTTAAACATGGCACGCCTAAATCCAAATTGCTTTCCACCACCGATTTAGCCCTGCAACAGGCGTTGTTTAATGGCGGAGAATCACGCCAGCGCATGTCGGCTAATGAATCATCGAATCAATTGCCTCATGGTTCGCAACAATGGCGCGAAGTATTGCAGGCCGCTATTCAAGATAAAAGCTGGGGTATTCAAGCGCAATCAGTACAAAATATTGCAGATAAACAAATCGTGCATCAGGAGCTAACCGCCCGCCTGCGTAATCAGGATGGCCCATGGATCAGCGCGGGCCTCTTTATGCCCATGGCCGCCCGACATGGTTTACTGCAAGCCGCCGAGCAATCTTTATTTGATTTAGCCATCAGTAAATTAGAAAACGCCGCCACTTTGCAGGGCCAGTCTATTGCGCTGAATGTAGGTTTATTGGGCGCGCTGGGCAGCTTAACCGGGCAGGATGAATTTGTGGCCCGCCTAAATAAGCTTAAAAAACACGCTGCCCGTATTTCTTTTGAAGTACCAGAGCATCAATTAATTGCCGCACCAGAATTAGCTAGGCGCTTTGCTAGGCTGCTGCGTGATGCGGGCTTTGGCTTTGGGATTGATCAATATGGTTTTGCGGCCACTGCCGCCGCCTTAATCCGTGAATTAAAACCCAATTATGTGAAGATAGACCGCCGCTTAATCAGCGATATGGCCGTGCATAAAGACACCAAAGAAATGATTCTTTCGCTGATCCAGGTTGCCGAATCGCTGAATATCACCACCATTGCCCAGGGCATTGAAAGCGAAGCGCAACTGGCTTTATTAAAGGCCATGAAAATCACCGCCATGCAGGGCTATCTGATCGGCAGGCCGGAGGAAGTGATTTAATCAATAGCGGGGCAAGCTGGCTGCGGTGTGGAATGTTTTGCAATTATTCCTACACTAGAGTCTGTTGACGTTTCATTCGCAATTGCGCTGAGCCGGGAAACGGCCAGGCACAAGGCATGCGAAGTTTCATTGCTTGCGATTTCCGAGGAGCATAACGCAGTGAATGAAACATCAACAGACCCTGATAGTCAGCCATCACAACCGAGGCATCTCATGCTCCTCTTCAAGCCACTCTTGCCTGCTTTATTGATCAGCCCTTGCATCCATGCTGCAGAGTTTTCTATTCAGCCTGCAGTGGCCACGCTGCATTACCAGGCAGAAGAGCACAATCAGATTGGCACGGTCATCAATCAGGAATCCGGCCATCTGCCGCAGTTTGAAATCAGCATGCAGGCCAAAGAAGCGCCCTGGCTGATTAAAATTGATTATTCCCGCGCAGAGGGCGATGTGGATTATCAAGGCTATACCCAAATGGGCATCCCGCTAACTACCCGCAGCGAGCTGAATATAGAAAGCTGGCAAGCCTTGCTAGGCTATCAATGGCCAGTTGGAGATCAGCAGCAGATTACGCTGGGCGCAGGGCTGAATGGCTTGCAAATTGATCGGAATATTTTGCCCGCACTGGGCTCTTTTCCGCTCAATGAAACACTCAAGAGCCAGCGCTTTGTTTTAAGCCTGATCTGGAAGTGGCAAATGGCCGCGTTGCCTGTTACGCTGAACTCTCAGCTGGATATCCTGCCTCAGCGGCAAAACCGCCTGACAGTTGATACACAGGGCCTGTACGACACCATAGAGCTGGATGCAGATCAGCATACTGATTGGCGCTGGGCGCTGGATGCAGAATGGCGCTGCACTCCCAATACAAGGCTGGGGCTGGGGCTGGCTTATCAAAGCTATCAGCCCGGCAGTAGCCAGCAAGGCATACTGAAACGCAATGGACTTGCCGCCGCGACGGTTCGTTATCCGGGCAGCGATCAGCGCTTATTAGTCCTTAAAAGCTTTTTTAGCTGGCACTTTTAACCCAGCGGCACAGGCTAATCGACTAACGTTATTTTCCTGCGGGTTTATCTATTTGCTTCTTGAATTTTTTTCCTTATTTGCTTGACTGCCTAAGCAAGTATTTGTCTCTTCCCCCTGAGCACAAAGGAAAAATCATGAAGAAAGACTTAAAAATATTGCTGATTGCGAGTGCAGTAAGTGCCGCACTGGCCGCCTGCGGCGGTGGAGGCTCAAGCAGCACGGTGGACACCTCTGCTTCGGCGTCTTCCACAACAACACCTACCCCCACACCCAATCCATCATCCGGCACCGTGCCTGCTCCTGGTACTGCAGCAACCACCGTACTGGATTCCAGCCAAACAGAGGCCAATAAGCTTTCTACCGAAGCCACAGATGGCCTGAGCGCAGCCCAATCAGCTGCGGCTGGTACGGGAGTGAAAGGCCCGCTGGGGGTTGAAATTGGCAGCCTGCCCACCGGCATCAGCAGCAGTATCAGCTGCTCGCTCTTTGGCGCGGGTGGCTCGGGCAGTATCAGCTACGATATCCCCACCACCGGCATCGCCGCCGGAACCGTACTGACCTACACCTATAACCAGTGCAACATTAGCGGACTAGCCACTTATAACGGTACTTTCTCGCTGACTTATAACCGCTACGTAAGCCCAAGCGACTTTTCCTATACCTCCAAATACACCAACTTTACAGTGAACGGGAATGGCTTTACCAACCAGGCTATTAATGGCTCTTCGACTTGCGATTTTAGTAAAGGGGCAATGTCGTGCTACTACAGCGATGGCACTCGGGGCTGGAGCAGTAATCTGACTTACGCCAATGGCACAGTAAATGGCAGTTACGCTGTCAATTACGGCACTGGCACTATTCAAGTGAAATACACCAACTTTAGCGCCACAAGCGGCAGCTGCGAAATCACCGGCGCTAATGGCAGTAAAGCCGTCATCACCCGTACCTCCGCCAAGCAATTTACCGTGTCTATTACAGGCGCAAATGGCAGCAGCACTAGCTACACAGTGAATACCTGAAATAGATCTGCAATAGAAACGAGGCACTGCTCAGGCCATTCTGGCAACTTAAGCCAACTGATGTGATTCCCATGAGCCGCTTTAGCTGCTCATGGGGTGCAGATCTTAAAGTGGGCAGGATGGCCAGCTCAGGGGCCTCGTTTTTTATTTCACAGATCGATATAACATTTTGTGGCAGCGCCTGCAGACGTAGTGACATTTGCAGGACGGGTGCAATTTCATTAACGCTAAACGAAGTCAAAAAATCTTTTTAATACTACAAAAATTAGTTGTATTCCCCCCTTTGACAATGGGGGAAGCTACAGCACTGAAGTGCAGCCTGAATTGTGCAGATACTTATGCCGCACGAATTTGTTGTGTTCCCCCCTTTGAAAAAGGGGGGCCAGGGGGGATTTAGCATTGCATCTCTTTACAAAAAGACAGCACATAAATCCAATTCACAGGCAAATCCCCCTCAGTCCCCCTTTGAAAAAGGGGGAAGCTGCAGCACTGAAGTACAGCCTGAATTGTGCAGATACTTATGCCGCACAAAGACACCATAGCTGTGAAAGCCGCTGTCTTTTGAATAAAATATCGAGGCTACTCCCCCAAAAAAAACCTCACCCCAACTCACACTGCTCCAGCAACCAATCCTTAAACACCTTCACTGGATAGGCATCGCGCTTGCTGTTGGGATGAACCAAATAATAGGCATTCCGGCTGGGCACGGGCAGGTCTACCGCCACCACCAAACGCCCGCTGGCCAGCTCATCCTGCACTAAAAATAGCGGCAACACCGCCATACCCAGCCCTGCCAAGGCAGCCTGAATCACCATATAAAACTGCTCAAACCTCGGGCCTTTTACCGCATTGATGCTGGGCTCGCCCACCGCTTCAAACCAGTCGGCCCATGCATCGGGGCGGGTGCTGTGTTGCAATAAAGTAAAACTCATCAAGTCGCTGGGGCCTTTTAAGCTGCGGCCAGCCAGCAGGCTGGGTGCACAAATCGGCACAGTGACTTCGTTCATCAGATGGTGATATTCCACGCCGGGCCAAGAGGTATCGCCAAAGTGAATCGCCACATCGATTTCTTCTTTGGCAAAATCAAACGGCTTTAAGCGCGTCAGCAAATTAAGTTGGATTTCTGGGTATCGGGTAGTAAAACTCCCCAACCTAGGCACTAACCAGCGCGAGCCAAATGTGGGAAGGATGGCTAAATTAAGCGCGCCACTGGTGCCGCTGTACGCCATCAGGGCCAGCGTGGCCGCCTCTGCCCTATCCAGCACATCCCGAATATCCCGCGCATAAGCGTCCCCTGCA
The DNA here is from genome assembly GCF_900451195.1 of Iodobacter fluviatilis. Classification (NCBI taxonomy): domain Bacteria; kingdom Pseudomonadati; phylum Pseudomonadota; class Betaproteobacteria; order Neisseriales; family Chitinibacteraceae; genus Iodobacter; species Iodobacter fluviatilis. Next base: position 1,088,235 of record NZ_UGHR01000001.1, on the reverse strand, counting down.
TCGGTCATCACTAAACGTTGCTTAATCCGATGAAAAAGCGCCCTGCCTAAGAATTCTTCCAGCAAACGGATCTGCCGGCTGACTGCGCTTTGCGTGATATTTAATTCGGTCGCCGCACGGGTAAAACTCAGCTGCCGCGCTGCCGCATCAAAACACTGTAAAGCAGCAAGAGAAGGAAGAATGCGTCGCATAGACTTCATGAGTTTTAGTAATGATGTAATAAGAATACATCGCTTGAAGCCAATCGCAAATCGTCACAGACTGTGTAATGGAAATCTTTGAAAAAAGTGGACCGAAAATACAAAACTCGCGGGCTTCACCCACCCTGCAAATACATGAATTTTGTAGCTGCACCATCAGCGTTTTGTTTGTAAAAAATTTAAAAATATAACCACAAGCAAACACCACTGAAACATCGCAGGGCAGGTTCAACCCGCGTATTTTCATGGCCATGCACAGCTTGCACACACACTCATAAAAGGTCTTGCCAAAATGGAACAGAATGTCTTTGAAACATCCCAGCTTGCTCAATTACTGATTCGTGTTGCGGGTGCAGAAAAAGCGCAGCAGCTTTTTGCCATGATTGAGGTAGACCCGCGCTTGCTGGGTGCCAACGATGCCCGCGTCAGCCGTGGCTTGCTGGCCCAAGCGATGAATATGATGTTGTTTGCGCAAAATCTGGCTGCGGTGCCTGAGGGCGCCCGTTATGTGGCAGAAAAACTAGCTGTGGGCGAGAAAGTGCTGTTTGACCATGGCGCACTGCGCACGGTGGATGCGCCGCGCACTGGCGCTTTGCCGCATGGCGAGCTGGCATTTAAACGCATTCTAGAGCCGCTTGGTTTTGCGGTGGCCAATGTGTATCCGCTAAAAAAACTGAAAATGACTGGCCGCGCATACTGTCATCTGGATTTACCCGAAGTGATTTCGCAGTTTTTTGTGTCTGAATTGCACGTTGAGCAGTTTTCGATGAACTTTCAGATTGCCGCCGAGCGCGTGGTGCACAACTCCCGCGACCCGCTTAAACCCGAGCATTTAAGCCTGCTGGCACAATTGAGCGAACATCACTCATTAAGCTTTGACGATGCCGTCACCCTCTTACCCGCCTTGGTCGGCTGTTTTGATGTGCAGCACGAAGTGCCACACCAAGTGGATTACGAAACGCTGCTGGCAGAATCAGCCGAAATGGCCTGGATCAGCACCGAAGGCAATCGCTTTAACCACGCCACCGATCGTGTTGCCAATGTGATCGCACTGGCAGATGATCTGCGCGCTAAAGGCTATCCAATTAAAGACAGCGTTGAGATTTCCGGCTCAGGCGCAGTGCGGCAAACAGCGCTAAAAGCGGCCATGGTGCAGCGGATTTTCCTCGACGAAAAAAATCACCCCATCACCCGTACCGTACCCGGCTCTTTCTACGAATTTATCAGCCGCGACAAACTCCCCAATAGTGAAGCGCTGGATTTACGCTTTGATGCATCCAATGCACAGGGGATTTTTAAGATGACGGCAGCGGCTGTGGCTTAGATTGAATAAACCCAAACCTTAAAACACGGAGCCTCCCCCTTTGTAAAAGGGGGACTGAGGGGGATTTGCCTTTGTGTGGCTTTGTTACATGCCATTTTGGAAAAATAAGCAATGCAAAATCCCCCCTGGCCCCCCTTTTTCAAAGGGGGGAACGAATCAGACATATGCCGATGCTTATGCCTGGGGCTGGCACGTTTTTGTGCCCACCCTGCAAAACTGTTCCAATACAATTCTATTTTGCAGGGCGGGTGCCACCTGCCGTTTTTAAAATTACACGGCCATAACTGGCGGCTTGCACCCGCCCTACCTTCATCCACCAGCCCAGATCTATGATCCCTCGCCTCTCTAAAACACCAGCACCACAGTCCCTCTACCTCGATTTCATCGCAGAGCTGCGCTTGCGTGGTTTTGCAGGGGAGATCAGCAGCACGCTAGCGAACCGCACCGTTTTAGCGACGGATAATTCGATTTATCAGCTATTGCCGCAGGCCGCGGTGTTTCCCAAGCATACGGATGACGTCATCCGCGTGGTGAAGCTGGCGAGTGAGCCGCGTTTTTACGCCATCAAGCTTTACCCGCGCGGCGGGGGTACGGGCACAAATGGGCAGTCTTTGGGGGATGGCTTAGTCGTCGATCTTTCCAAAAATATGAACGCCATTCTGGAGATCAACGCAGCGCAGCGCTGGGCCAGAGTACAAACGGGTGTGGTGAAAGATCAGCTTAATAAGGAGCTGGCCAAACACGGGCTGTTTTTTGCGCCCGAATTATCCACGTCCAACCGCGCCACCATCGGCGGGATGATTAATACCGATGCCAGCGGCCAGGGCTCCTGCCTTTACGGCAAAACACGCGATCATGTGCTGGAGCTAGATACCGTCTTACTGGACGGCACGCTCTGGCATTCACAACCTTTAAGCCAGGATGCGCTGGAGCAAGCATGTGAGCAGGGCAATCTGGTCGGCCATGTGCACGGCCTGATCGCCCAAATTCATAAAGACCATCACCCGCAAATTACCGCCACTTTTCCCAAGCTCAACCGCTGCCTGACCGGCTACGATCTGGCGCATATTTATAATGATAAAGGCCAGTTTGATCTGAACGCGATTTTATGCGGCTCGGAAGGCACGCTGGGGCTGATTGTTGAAGCCAAGCTCAATGTGCTACCACTGCCCAAATTCAGCGCGCTGATCAATATCCGCTACGCCAGCTTTGATGCAGCATTACGCGATGCACCGCATCTCATGGCGCTGGGTGCGGCATCCATCGAAACGGTGGATTCCACCATTTTGCAGCTCGCCAAGGGCGATTTAATCTGGCAAGGCATTCGTGAGTTTTTCCCCGAAGACACAAAACCTGCGCTGGGGATAAATTTGCTGGAAGTGCTGAGCGACACAGAAAACGATCTGACGGCTCAAATCGCCCATATCGAGCAGGGCCTGCAAGGCGAAGCAAGGCTGGGCTTTACCGTGGCGAGGGGCGATGCTGCAGTAAAACGCATCTGGGGAATGCGTAAAAAATCAGTCGGCTTATTAGCGAACAGGGCTGGCGACGCCAGGCCGATTCCTTTTGTAGAAGACACCGCCGTGCCGCCAGAAAATCTGGCCGATTATATTCATGAATTCAGGGCACTGCTCGATCAGCATGGTTTGTTTTACGGCATGTTTGGCCATGTGGATGCGGGTGTTTTACATGTGCGGCCCGCAATTGATATGAAAGAGCCCAACGCCCTAGCCATGCTGCGCGAGATCAGCGATGGCGTAGCGGCAATTACGCAAAAATATCACGGCGTGCTATGGGGCGAACACGGCAAAGGGCTGCGCAGCGAATATGCACCGGCTTTTTTTGGCAAGCTCTACCCCTGTTTGCAGCAGATTAAGCAGGTGTTTGACCCACATAATCAGCTCAACCCCGGCAAAATCGCCAGCCCGGATGATTTAATCAGGATTGATGAATCACCCACCCGTGGCGTATACGACCGGCAAATTCCGATCCACATCCGCAAAGATTACGATGGGGCGCTGCACTGCAATGGCAATGGCGCTTGCTACAACTTCGATCCTGACGATGCCATGTGCCCATCGTGGAAAGCCACCAGAGAGCGCCGCCATTCGCCCAAGGGCCGAGCCTCTTTAATGCGCGAATGGCTGCGGCAATTAGCAGCGCAAGGGGTTGATCCCACGGCCACAAAACCCGCCAATTTGTTACGCCGAGCAATCAACAGCCTGAACAAGCAAGGCGACTTTTCAGAGGAAGTCATGGAAGCCATGCACGGCTGCCTGGCATGTAAATCTTGCGCGGGGCAATGCCCTGTAAAGGTCGATATTCCTGATCTGCGCTCTAAATTTATGTCGCTCTACTACGGCCGCTATCTGCGCCCTGCCAAAGATTACTTAGTCGCCAGTGTAGAAGCCACGCTGCCTACGATGGCCCAAATACCTAGGCTCTACAACGCGGCGATCAGCAAGCCGCTGGCCCGCAATATCATGCGGCGGCTTAATCTGATTGAAAGCCCACTGCTTACCGGCGTTAATCTGCAAACCACCCTGCTGCAACGTGGCTTTGCAATGGCTGACGGGCAATATCAGGCTAACGCTGTAATCATCGTACAAGATGCTTTCACCAGCTATTTTGAAACCCAGCTGGTGCTGGATGTGTTCGAGCTGCTCAAAAAACTGGGCTTCACCCCGCTGCTCGCCCCCTTTAAACCCAACGGCAAACCGCTGCATGTTCATGGATTTTTAGATCGCTTTAAGCGGGCGGCGGCTGATAACAGCGCCATGCTGCAAAAACTCACCCAAAACGGCGTGCCGCTAGTGGGCATCGATCCTTCGATGACACTGACTTACCGCAGCGAATACGCCAAAACACTGACGAATCCACCTAAAGTAGCGCTGCTGCAAGAATGGCTGGCCGAGCAATTTACCCAGCAAGCCCCCGATCTGAAGCTGAAAACCGCCACCTTTACGCTAATTCCGCATTGCAGCGAAAAAACCAATGTGGCCAGCGCGTTTAGCGATTGGGATAAGGTATTTACGGCGTTGGGTATCACGCTGACCACCCGGGCAGCAGGCTGTTGCGGCATGGCCGGCACCTTTGGCCACGAGGCGGATCACAGAGCGCAATCAGAGCAAATTTACGCACAAAGCTGGGCTAAAATTGTGGCAGAGCAAGGAGAGAATCTACTCGCCACCGGCTACTCCTGCCGCTGTCAGGTTAAACTCATAGACCAAACCACCCTCCGCCACCCAGTGCAGGCTTTACTGGCTTGCTTGTAAACATCTTAAAGATCAAAAAGGTCTGTAGACAGTGAGAACACAGAGCACACCGAGAAAACCGAGAAAACCGAGAAAACCGTTTAAAATAATACAATTATTCTAAATAGTACTTCGTAGGAGCGGCTTTAGCCGCGAAAGTGCATCAATATGAACAATATCCGCGGATGAATCCGCTCCTACGGCATAAGTATCTACACAACTTTTAGTGGTTCTGCAGCTGCAGCTTCCCCCTTTGTTAAAGGGGGATTTGCCTGTGCATTAGCTTTGTTTAAGACCTTGTTGTAATGACATATCGTGCCCCCCTAGCTCCCCCCTTTTTCAAAGGGGGGACAAGTGCATCAAACTTATGTAGATACTTATGCTCCTACGGTGTGTTTTTCGATTAAATCCTTGTCGATTTAAAATTGCTGAAAATAATGCCTTGTCGTTTTTAAGAAAATATCCTCGGTATGTTTTTTCTTTGTGTTCTGCTTTTTAACTCCGTGTGCTCTTTGTCTACAGATCTTGCTGCTCATTACCAGGACCCCGCCATGCCACATACTCATCCTGTTCTTGCTGATTTCCTGAGTTTTACCTTACAAGATCATCCCATCGATATCGTTAAAGGCACCTTGGCAAGTGGGGTGCATTGGCATTATCTGGGTGAGGGCTTGCTAGAATTTGTGCCGCATCATGGCAGCGATCAGAGCCTGGTTTTATCTGCCGGAATACACGGCAATGAGACTGCGCCGATTGAGCTGCTTAATACCTTAGTTAAAGACTTGGCGACGGGGCAGCAGGCTTTGGGTGTACGGCTCTTGGTTTTGCTGGGGAATGTTGCGGCGATGCGGACCAGCGATCGCTATCTGGATGACGATCTCAACCGCTTGTTTGACCACCGCCATACCCGCCTGCCAGATAGCACGGATGCTCAACGTGCAGCGCAAATTGAAGCCGCCATGGCACAATTTTTTGCCGGAGCCAGTGGAGCGCGTTATCACCTCGATCTGCACACCGCTATTCGCCCCTCCAGCTTTACCCGCTTTGGCCTGCTGCCTTATCAGACCCGGCCTTATGACCCGCAATTGCTTAAATGGCTTGAGTGCTGTGATTTAGGTGCACTGCTGATAAACCATGCCCCGGCAGGCACTTTTGCTTACCACTCCAGCCAGCACCACGGCGCGCAATCGGTGACGCTTGAGCTGGGCAAGGTACAGCCTTTCGGACAAAACCAGCTGGATGACTTTGCCGGTATCAATGCACTGATGCAAAGCATGGTTGCCGCCACCCAACCAAGCAGGCCCGCCCAACCCTATCAAGTCTTTAAGGTAGTTGGCCAGCTAGAGAAACACAGCGAAGCCTTTAAGCTGCACCTGCCAGACGATGTAGCCAACTTCACGGCCTACCCCCAAGGCACGCTGATTGCATCTGACACCGGCTACGAATACAAAGTCAGCCACCTTGAAGAGCGCGTAGTCTTCCCCAACCCCAAAGTAAAACCCGGCGTGCGGGCGGGGCTGATGGTAGTGGAAGTGAAGGATTTTTAATTTAAAAACCCAAGTCATAAAACACGGAGAGAAGGAGAACACGGAGGAGCACGGAGAGCCCTGAGAAAACATCAGTCGAGGAAAACATTGATTAGATCGTCATCCCCGAACGCTTTAATCAGGGATCCAGCAGCGCCACTGGATTTCCGATAAAACACTCGGAAATGACGGAATCGCCCAACGTAATCACTTTGGTTTTGCTTTTCTCCGTGAAACTCCGTGTTCTCGGTGTCCTCCGTGTTTTAAGATTTAGGTTTAGATTTAGCGTTTTCGCTTACAATCCCCTCCTGCATTAAATAAAGGTTAGTCCTGTGTTTCCCATCAATACCGACATCCCCAGCTATGGCGCGGATACACATACGATTGAAAACTGGCAGTGGTTTCAGGCCGTTGGCCATTTGGTAGCGAGTGAGCTGGCCGCTAAGCCGCGTGGTACGGTGGCGGTACTGGCGGAAGAAGAACGCGCTTACTGGCTGGCGCTGATTGAAGAGCAATATTATCTTGCCACGGCACCGATTATCGAAGGCGAAATCTACCTAGCAGCCGCAGCACTGGCGCGGGATTTAGTGGGGATGTGTGGCGATGAGCTGGCCTATATGCGCGGCGGGCTGGCCAGCTGGCTACTTAACCAGACAACATTGCAAGTTGAGGCGCGGCAGTTGCAATGCTGGCAAACGCTGCCCACTTACGCGGGATGGGATGATTAAAACGGGCGATGTGACTCAAAAATTCTGCAGATACCGAGCACACTAAGAAAACCTTTTAAATCCACCTTAAGCATAAATATCTACAAAAAATGGGAGGCACTTCAGTACTGCAGCCTCCCCCCTTTGTTAAATGGGGATTTGGCTATTTTGCATCAAACGTATAGATGCTATGCCCCTAAGTAGCATCGGCTTGATTTCTCTCTGTTCTGCTTTTTAACTCTATGCACTCTGCAGATTTTAGCTACGCACAGCGTATTGCCACTAAGGCATGGCCCGCAAAGCCACATCCAGCTGATCAATGACTTCGGCCCAATCGGCGTCTTCTTCCAGCTCTTCGCGCAAAAATATGGCCTGATTTTCTGTCCAGAAAGGCGCTTCTAGCAGCGAGAAATGAGAAGGCAGAGGAGCGTGTTTCATAATAAAGGCCGCTATATCGTCATCGCTGGATGCCAGACCCAGCTGGGCAAACAGCGCATTGAGATGGTGAGGAAATTTTTCCATAGCAGCCTTCTTATCGCCCGGTGAATGACTTAAAGCTTAGCAGTTACTTGCTATTCCAAAAGGCAAAACATCATATCGCTGGGATGATGATCCTGAGCGCCTAGCCAGCAGCTACCGCCTAATTGCACCACAGGCTCTTCGGCCAGCTGTGCAGCAGGCACATCACGCTGATCCAAGATTAAGGTTACATCGCAGGCCAGACTGTGGCCCAATGCAAATTTAAGCAGCTCTCTGAGCGAATGCGCTGCATCGGCATTGGGTTGCAGCGCAGAAAACTGCGCCCAGCGCAGTGGCCCAAGGCGCAGATTAAGCTTGGTTTGCCTGTCCCAGATTCTATCCCCAGCAAAGGCAGAAACACCCAGCTCGCAGGATGCACCGCCCAGCTGGCTTTGTTCTGCTTCGGGTAAATTCATCCACTGGCCGGCAAACTGCACCAGCTCGGCCCTGAAGCCAAAAAAGCCTTCGATCAGCGTGACTAAAGCCTGGCTAGACATCGGCTTCTGGCTTAATAGCCCCGCATAATAAATAAACAGGTTTTCATCATGCAGCGCGCCCTGCCCCATTTGCGCCCGCAATGCACTTAGCCCCATACCGCCCAAATCCAGCAGATTGCGGCTAAAGCCGTCCTGCTCGCCGCTTTCGGCTTGCAGCCAGAAGCGATATTTTTTCCATGCGCCATAAAATAAGGCAATAGAGCGGTGGCTGAAAATATCCAAGAAGGCATGCAGGGTTGGATCGCGATACTGCTGGCGGCGCTCGATTAGCAGCTCGGTATAGCTGGTGGGCAAAACACCGCTTGGGCCGGTGAGGCCCATAAATGCGACTTCCAGCTCGTTCAGCTCGCCGTCTTCAGTTTGCACAGCGGTGTAGCGGGTCATTTCGCTGGCTGGGAAAGACAAATTAGCTAGGGTGCGAAAGCGTAGGCCCGAAGGCAAAGGTCCGCGCCGGTCGCCCCGCTTTCTGGCGGATAAACCCAAAAGCCGCACCGCCTGAAAAAAGCCAAAGCCCGTTGGATTAGCCAGAAGCTCCTGATCCAGATGACGAGGGTGTTTAGAGCTGGCCATGCAGCGCTCTCCCGTTTGATACGCAAAGATGAGTCATTAAATAACCAAAGCCTCACCCGCTCGGGCAGGCCATGCAGCCAGCTCTTCGTGCTTGGTTTTTACCCGCAGACGGGTAAAGCTGTTTGGCGAGCAGTACAGTGCAAAAAAGCGCTCCAGCACACTGGCAAACAGATAAATACTGCCGCCTACGTAATATTCTTCATCCAGTGTCAGGGTGATTTCGGTACCGCGCACAAAGCCCGCAAAATCCCGGCCCATCACCCGTGTAACTGCCGGTGCGCTGCTGATGGCGCTGATGCCCTGAATCTGCCGAGTATTCACAGGAGAATCGGTCTGGTTATACAGCACCAGCATTTCTTGCAAAGCTGAGCGCCCCGATTCGATCAAAGACAAATAGTTAAGCGATAAATGCGAAACCAGACGCCACTGCAGGCCGCGCTTTTGCGGCGGACGTAAGCTATTACTTGGTTTACGCAGCAGCTTTACCCGCTTCACCACCGAATGCCCTGGCAGGCTGAAATCAATATGCTGGCCAGACTGGCTGCCGCCAAAAGGAATCAGCTCGGGCAGATCACGATTACTACAGAGTAATTCTAGGCTTAATACCTCAGCCCCTGGCCTAACGGCATTAAAATCAAGATCAACCAGATGCAGCTCTAAATCCGTCCCTTTATCGTCCTGGCGTGGCGAGGCTTCACGGCTGGCATGCCAATAAAACTTGGGCCCTTCTTTACTCACCCCGTGCCGGATTGCATAAAACGGCAGAACTTCTTCGCTGCTTTCCTGGCTGCCGGTTTTTTCTACCCTCACCACGCGCCTAAGCTGCATCACTTCAAAAGCATGCTGCTTGCGTGCATCGGGCACAACGGGATAGCTGGCTTTCTGGTGGGTCACACGGATGGGCTCACCCGCCTGTACAAAGAGATTCACAATCGGCGTGCAGCCCAGCTTGAAATGCGAGGCCTGCAAATGATGCAAGAGGCGTGCGTGGCGCTCGGTATCGGGCCAGCGCTGAATCATGCACTGAATCACCAGCTTGCTGCCCTGAATGGTTTGCGCCACATCGCTCAGCTGCTGAATATCAACAAACAAAAATTTATCAGGGCAGCTGAAATATTCGGTCAGTAAGCGATAGCCAAGGAAGGAGCGCTCATCGTATTCCAGCACGCCTTCATCACGACCAAAGCCTACCGGCGCAATGGCTGCAGCGGGCAAAAAGCGGGTGCGGGCTGGATCATCGCTGCCATCGCCCACGCGCAAACGCGTTGTGCCGGACAGCAACAGCTCGTACACCAAATGCATCAGTGCGGGCTCACCATCCAGAAATAATCTGAGCGATTGCAAATTAATGCCGCTGATGGGCAAATTGCCGTGGGTATTGAATTCCAGCGTTAACACCGCTGCGGCATCGGGCGCGATGCGGCGCAAATTAGGCGAGCTGCTGCTTAACTCCAGCTTGGCATCTGATAAAGACAGCGGATAAAGATCCACCGGATAGCAGGTTCTGAATTTGCACGTTACACCCTGAATGGCGGGTGCATGCACAGGCTGGCCACGCTCAATCACATAGCGCTTGGCGATTTCCGGCCGCAGGGGATCACACTCAAACTGCACAATACTGGACGATGGAATCGGCCGCAGATAATGCGGATAGAGCACATCTAAAAAGCTGGAGGCAATTTCCGGGTATTCGTCGTCCAGCTTTTTATGAATGCGTGAGGCAAGAAAGGCGAATGATTCAATCAGACGCTCGGTATGCGGATCTTCACACTGATCCCCTTCTAATTGCAGCCGGCCAGCAATTTTAGGGTAACGGCGGGCAAACTCGCCCGACAATTCGCGTAATAAACTCAGCTCACGTTCGTAATATGGCAATAATGAATCAAGCATGAGGCACAGTCTTTCGGGAGTGAATAAATATAACGAGCAGATTCCGCGTCAATATTAAATATACCATCGGCCCGTATTAAGCTGACATTATCAGGCAATACTGAGTAATAATGAAAGGAATTGTTACCCTATTGATAAATTTACCCCTAGGTGTAATGACAAGTTGTTGTAATTAAAACACCATATTGACAGACCTGACATTCTTTAAAAAGCTCTGGAAACGCCATGACGACCCAAGACAAACTGGCCACTTTGCTGGCCCCCATCTCTGCAGATCAGCCCGCTGGTGAGGATTTGGGCTATTCCGCTCTCTTTGATCAGATCCGCGAAGCCCGCCGTGCGGATGACCCCAGCCTCTCTCAGGGCGATTGGGGCCAGCAATTAAAAACCGCCGACTGGAGCAAAGTGATTCAACTTTGCAAACAGGCACTCAGCCAGCAAAGCAAAGATTTTCAACTTGCGGCATGGTATGGGGAAGCACTGGTTAAAACCCGCGGTTTTGCCGGAGCTCATCTGGCCTTGCAAGTGCTGGATGGCCTACTAGATCATTACTGGGAAACCGCCTATCCGGAATACGATCCTGATGATTTAGACGAACGGGTTGGCAAGCTGGAGTGGTTTAATAATCAGATGGGCATGGCGCTACGCGAAGTGCCGCTGACCGATCCGATTCACGGCGGCTACAACTGGCAGCAGTGGCAGGAATCGCGTGAAGTAGAAAACATGGGGCTGAAAGACAGCCAAGCCAAAGAAGCCGCACTGGCCGAAGGCAAGCTCGCTGGTGAAATCTTTGATAAAAGCGTAGACGCCAGTGGCGCCAGCTGGTTTAAACAGCTGCATACCCAGCTTGAACACACCCAACAGGCTTATCACGCACTGGATAAACGCATCGACGATCGCTTTGGCTTTGCTGCGCCTAATTTTGCCGAATTACGCAATGCGCTCAATGCCTGCCTTGAGGTTGTTAACCGCCTGCGCCTGCAATGGGGCGAGCCATCTACTGCCCCCGCCCACCATGAGCCAGCCCCTATGATCAGCCATGAAAGCCCAGCAAGCAGCCCTACCCCTCAGGCCATTAGCCACACTCCTGCCCGCCAAGGCCCGCTGCAAAGCCGCACAGATGCCGTGCGCCAACTGGTCGAAGTGGCCCGCTACTTCCGCCAGCACGAGCCACACAGCCCCGTAGCTCTGCTGGCCGAGCGCGCAGCCAAGTGGGCAGAAATGAGCCTAGAAGAATGGTTGGGATCAGTCATTAAAGATGATGCAACACTGGGCCAGCTTAACGAGCTGCTGGATATTAAGCGCAACGATTAAGCGCCCGGGAAGACACAGCCTTCAATGCTGCCGCCTTATGAGTTTAAAATCCACCGATTGCCATAAGGCGGCTGCATGCTTGCAAACTTTGAATCGGCTGATGGCTGGCGAAAACCGCGTATTTTTCAGTACCGCCCGCGGGTTTCGCCCTTACTGCAAAAGCAATAGCCCATTAGCCTGATGGATCATGGGCTACGCTTGCCGCTAAAAGATTAACCACCGATTTCCAGCTCAACTGCGTGTTCTGCATCGTCGGTGTTATAACGCAAGCTCATTTTCTGATCCACAATGCCCTGGGTGACTAGGAATTTTTCTACATTGATCGCGCGGGCCAATGCAGAATCTTTGGCATTGCCAATATCTCTTTTACTGCAATAGCCACGCAAAATAATCAATTTGGCATCTTTAAGCTGAGGAGCCAGCGCAGTTAAGATTTCTTCTTGCTGCGGTGTAAGCTTGGCTGACATTTTTTCAAATTTAAGCATATATGGCTTACCCAGCGCCACCACAGGGGCTTCTGGTGCTTTTAACCATGATGTAGCGGATGCTGTAGTAGCTGGCTGCGTCGGAAGATCTGTACACCCTGTCAGTATCCCGGCAAAAAACACCGCCGAGCAGGCTAAAACAATTTCTGATTTCTTCATGATTAAATCCTTTATTTACAAACAATCTGCTGAATTAAGCGAGCAGTTTAAACTTATCGCAGATAAAGCAAATGGGTAATATTTTAAAACAACAGACCCCAAAGCCAGACAAAAGCGAGTTTGAGTCTGGCGGTCAGGGAAAGCAATGAAAGTACGAAACGATCTGTGACGGACAATTTGACCACATTTTTTGTCCATTTTTATTAATCACAGTGCAATTTTACAAGAATACTTTCTCATATGTCATATTTCAGACACTAACCCTTACCCATCTCTGGCATCGTAGAAATCAACGCCGAGCCGCAAGATGTTTTATGCCCTTCCAGCGCCACGGGTTTTCCATCAATTAGCCAGCTTGGATCGCCTTCAACAATGGGGCAAATACCGTGGCCAGGCACAGGGCAGCTGACTTTATCACCCAGCAATGCCACTACTTTTCCAAATAAAACGGTTTTGGATGCGCCGCTGATGACCACGCCACCATGGCTGGTCGGGTCGCCAATGCGAATGACTTTTTTCATGCAGACTGCTCCTGCGGCCTGATCAGGGCCACGCTGAAATGCTCGGTATCACCCTGGCGATCAAATTCTGTTAATACGGCTGGTGCTGCTAAACGGGCGCTGTGCACCACGGCCACGGCCATTTGCAACACAGACCTTGCCGCGCCCACATCGCCCCATTCGCGCACGCAATTACTGGCGTCATCGATCGGGTTTAATGGCACGGCATATTGCTGCAGAGCCGATGAAACTGCGGCGAGTCGCGTGCCGCCCACATCCACATCGCCACTATTGTGAACCAGCCAGGCAATGCTTTCTGCCTGATCTTTGGCCTCGTCTTTATCATCACTACTAAATGGATAATCCCGCAGGCCTGCATTCACCAGCGCATTATCAAACAGGGTATGGATTTGCCTTGTCATAGGCAGCAGCTGCTTATGCACAATGGTGGCTTGTTCACCAAGGCGCAGCTCGGCCAATACGGGTAATTGCGCCAGCGTATCCTGCCATTGCAAGGGCACGCGTCCCCAGCGCTCGTCACCATACTGCTGCTGCTTTTCCCAGTAAGGTGTGTAAGCATCCTGGCTGGCTTCCTGCGTGCTGACCGGCTGTGGCACCGGCAGGTTTTCCCGCAAAAAGATCATGGCTACGGCGGCATAGCCTGGTTTTCCCAGCCATTGATTCGTTTCTTCCTGAGCCGCATCCGGCTCATCCCACTCGTCTTCAGGAATACCACGCGTTAAAAACGGTGCATCAGCGGCATAAACCACCATGCCGGGCAGGCCGGGGTCTTGCTGAAACAGCTGCTGAACGCGGCTCATTAATGCGCCGGAGCCAGGAAAAAAACGCGGCTCAGGGTTGGGTGAGTTTTCTTCGAAATCCTGATGAGCAATGGCTTGCAGCTGGGCCTGCTTCAGCATTTCCAGCTGCTCACGCCCTTCCAGCTGCGGGTTGGCTTCAAAATAATGCGGCAACCAGGCCGCCCCTGGCGCGGTCGTGTAAACATCACTTAAAAGCTGCTGCAAAGTCTGCTGAACCTGCTCTGTGGTTTCTTCTGCATCTGCGCTGATTTCATCCCGCTCCAGCGTCGTCCAGTAGGCGCCATCGGGGATTTCTTCCAGCCATGCCGGCGCATCTTTTACCGGCAAAGCCTGCACCCAGACGCCCCGGCAAAGCGATTTAATCTGCCGCTCTGCCAGCGCCGCATAATGCTGCTGCTTAGCAGCTTCACGCTGAGCCTGACGATCTGCTTCTGCCGCTTCCTGACCAGCGGCCTGAGCCTGCACGATGCGGGATTCGCGTATTTTTTGCCAGATACGCCACGCCACGCCAAAGATCACCGGCGGGGCCAGATGCGTCAGCAGCATGGCCGTTGGGCTCATTTTCTGAAAGCTGATAGGCAAGCCCCACCACAGCAATAGCCACCAGCCAGCAAAGAGCCCGCCAAACAGCCCCAGTGTTCCCAACATATAAAATTCCTTAAACGAATAAAAACGCCATTAAGGGCAGGCAGCCCTAAGCCACCTGCCCTTGCCTTGCGCTATAACTGCTTAGCTGATTTTCACTTTTACTTCGTCGTTTTTCAGTGAAAGCACAATCTTTTTCACCGGCTTGCCTGCCGACATTCTGGCCAGCAAATCAGTGGAAATCTGCGCCAGCACAGTACGGGTCAGAATGGCATCTGCATCGCGCGCACCGCTATCTACATCCATGCAGCGGTTGGCAATTGAATCCACCAGCTCGCTTGGGTATTCCAGCACTGCACCATGGTTTTGCGCGATACGGCGGGCGATTTTGGCCAGCTTCAGCCCTACAATCTTACGCAATACTTCATCCGAAATCGGGAAGTAAGGCACGATAGTCAGGCGGCCCAAAAACGCCGGTTTAAAGGCTTTTTGTAAAGTTGGGCGCAAAATTTCGATCAAATCATCGGCCGTCGGGTCACGCGTGACATCTTCAACCGTTACGCCATGCTCGCAGGCACGCATCACCAGATCGGTACCGGTATTGGATGTCAGCAGGATAATGGTGTTTTTAAAATCGACTTCGCGCCCTTCGCTGTCTTCCAGCAGGCCCTTATCAAACACCTGGAAAAACAGCTCCATCACATCAGGGTGGGCTTTTTCGACTTCATCTAGCAACACCACCGAATAAGGCTTGCGGCGCACGGCTTCGGTGAGCACACCGCCCTCGCCATAACCCACATAACCCGGAGGCGAGCCTTTTAGGCCGGACACACTATGCGCCTCTTGGTATTCTGACATATTAATCGTAATCAGATTACGCTCACCACCGTATAAAGATTCAGCCAGAGCCAGCGCAGTTTCAGTTTTACCCACGCCAGACGGGCCAACCAGCATAAACACGCCCTTAGGCTTGCTTGGATCATCCAAATTGGCCTTGGCAATCTGCACGCGCTCGGCAATTTGCTCTAAGGCGTGATCCTGGCCGATCACCCTTTCTGCCAAGAGGCCGGCCAGCTTTTGCACCTGCTCTAATTCATTACTGACCATGCGGCCCAAGGGAATGCCTGTCCAACCAGAAATCACGTCGGCAATCACGCTTTCATCCACGCATTCATAAGCCAGCTGATGTTGCTTTTGCAGCTCGCGCAGCTCGGTGCGCTTGGCCTGCAGCGGGCTGATTTTCTTACCCTTGGCAGGTTTGGTATCAGTGGCGGCGGCTTTAAGCGCCTCAATTTCATTAATCACCTGCTGCTGCACGGCCCATGCGGCCTGCAACTGCTGTAAATCTACTTCTAAAATTTCACGCTGCCCCGTCAGCTCGGCAATTCTCTCACCATGGCCTTCTTCGGTTTGCAGCGCCTTGATTTCACGCTCGATATTAGCAATCAGCACTTCTACATTTTCGATCGGCGCTGGGCGGCCAGAACGCGACAAAGCTACGCGGGCGCAGGCGGTATCGAGCACGCTGATCGCCTTATCTGGAAGCTGGCGACCCGTGATATAGCGGCTGGATAGATGCACCGCGGCCACTACTGCCTCATTCATAATCACCACTTCATGGTGCTTAGCCATCGCATCGGTAAGGCCGCGCACCATTTGCACCGCAATGTCTGGCGCTGGCTCGTCCACTTTAACCACCTGAAAGCGTCGCGCCAGCGCGGCGTCTTTTTCAAAATATTTTTTATATTCGGCCCATGTGGTGGCCGCAATCGTACGCAGCTCACCCCGCGCCAAGGCAGGCTTTAATAAATTAGCCGCATCATTTTGCCCAGCCGCACCACCCGCACCAATCAGCGTATGTGCCTCATCAATAAACAAAATAATCGGCACAGGGCTGGCTTTAACTTCATCAATCACCTGACGCAGGCGGTTTTCAAACTCGCCTTTCACTGATGCACCGGCTTGCAGCAGGCCCAAATCTAAGGTGCGTAAAGTTACGCCACTCAGCACCGGCGGCACTTCACCGCTCACAATTTTAAGCGCCAGGCCTTCTACCACGGCGGTTTTACCCACGCCAGGCTCGCCGGTTAAAATGGGGTTGTTCTGACGGCGGCGCTGCAGAATATCAATCATCTGGCGGATTTCTGTTTCACGCCCCAGCACCGGATCAATCTTGCCCAAACGTGCTTGTGCAGTTAGATCGATCGTATATTTATCTAGCCCCGGGCTGCCACGGCGCGGCGCAGGCTGATCCAAATTCATATCTGGCGCATCGCCAGTTGGCAGGTTTTCTGAATTGGTCGCCGCCTCATTACCATGCTGGCGCAAAGCCACATAGCCCTGCAAAGCGCGCTTGCCATCCATCTTGGCCAGCGTGGCCGAGCTGCCCTGTAAGGTTGCGCGTAAAGCATCATCCTGCACCAGCGCCAGCAGCAAATCCAAAGTAGAAACCGAATCCTGCCCCAGCTCGGCACTGGCCAGCAGCCATGCTTTTTCTAGCCATTTTGGCAGCCAGGTGGATAAGACCGGATTGCGCGTATTGCCTGTGCGAAAGCGATCCAGCGCCGCATCCAGCTCTTTTTCTAACTGATCTAGGCTCAAACCTAGGGAATGCAAAGCCGCCACCCCCGCATTATCGTCCTGAGCCAAAATTGCCAGCACAACGTGTTCAATTTCAATCTCAAAATGAGTACGCGACAAAGCACGACTAGCCGCCTCCTCCACCGCACGGCGGGCTGTAGGAGTAAGGCGGGAGATAAGAGCTTTAAGGGGGGTAGACATGGGATGGGTCCCGAAGAGTTATAAGAGTCTAAAATTAATTACCGCAATAAATACACAGATTAGAAACATCAAGCAATAATTCAATCTATTTACCAAACTTTTTACCACGACTTATTCACACGGATAGCAGAAATTTTTTAAAACTTACAGCCATCATTTCATTATCAGATAATCATGATACACATGCAGAGCTTAAATCTTCTTAATTATATCTCTTGTTTTAATCACAAACTCTTCAAATGCTCAATTCATTATTATAATCTACACAAGCTTACAACAAATCGCTTCGTTTTTTTAAGAATTTCAATCAATTCTTTATTTAAATAGCGATGACTCTCTTCATCGAAAAAACTCATTTCAGAGCCACAGGCGTAGCCCGCCGTCTTCTAAAAAAAACCGATCCCTTGATCGTTCTAACAAATAAACTAAAATCAGCAATCACAGTGCGCAGGTCAAGCCCCCTACACGGCTAGCATTCGCTTTTTTTTTTCAAAACCCTTTGAATAGATTTTATTTTGCGCATTGCTGCAAAGCTTTTCTGGCAGATAAAATATCTCCCGTTTTATTTGGATTACCAAGACAACTATCATCTTGTGTAATAAAAACCTTACCATTTCTCTCGTGAAATTTAAGCAATATAGTCATTTTTTTCACATTACTCGCATCAACATCAACTTTCTGAACTGCCTTTATATTTTCTAATACATAAGCAATCGTCATCAATAATGCATCCTGTCCTTTAACCGCCCCTAATCCATAAATACCATTACAGTAATGATACTCTGGAAGGTTAACTCTAAATGATGCTACTTTAATCATTTCATCGTCATGCACATATAAATCACAAACACCATTATTATGTATATTCATTCCTTTCTCGCTAGCATTTTTTTCTTTAGAAGAAAGTAATTTATTAACTTGATACTGCTGAGCCCAAATATAATATTTTTTCTTATTTAAAAACATTCGGGCACGATTCTCCCCTCCCGATTTTATTTTACCACTCAATTCAGCATTAGCTCCAATATCACGGACAACTGCATTTTCCCAACTCTCCATAAAATTTCTAATATCATCCGCCTCTTCGGGCGACATAGAAACATAAGGTTTATTAATTGCATAGCCTTGATCAAGGGAAAGTGCAGCATAAACAGGAGCAGTTACTAATAAACAATAATTAAAAACTAAGAATGCAATATTTTTCATGCGCTACCTTTACTCTTTCATTATATTGCTACATTCTGCAAATAGGTTCATTATAATTCATAGCAATATATGGCAGGCTAGAGCCGCCACCCAGTAACAAAGCAAAGAGTTTTATACGAATAAAATTAATCCACCAACAATTTTGATCGGGCCAAGACCCGACCAACGCTACTTTAATATACTTTCACTTTACGATCACTCTTGCTATTTTTAGCAGCAAAATATTAATTAAATAATATTCTATAAATAGCCCTTCAGACGGACCTTTAATGTCTATTTAAATATTTATAAATATAGAAAAATAAACACACAATTTACTTCTCATTTTTTAAAAAATAGATCAATTAGATACACACATTTTTATAGTACTTATGTCTAGAATGGCTATTCTCATCTGTATAATTCAAAATCAGTCCACCTTTATGATCAAAAGTAGCCTCCATGCCAACATACATAACCGCCCTTGATTGATCAAATTTCATACTTGGATCTGTGTAAGGTATTTTCAATCTAACTTTACGACTGTAAATATTTTCTAAGCTCAACCCATTTTCAGTGGCAAGCAATACACATTGCTTATTAGCTTCTATTGCCAAAACCTGTTGCAGCGGGATACTAAGGCCATTTTTAACATGATAGTAATACTTAATATTGCAATCACTACCACAGCTTAAAATGATCTGTGCCAATGACGGATTCAACCAACTTATTGCAGGATACCTTGCTTTAATTTTACTCAGCAACTTCACCTCAGTTGCATGATTATCTTTAACCCAAAAATCACATTTAAAGTCTGCACACTCATAATGCAAGCTGTGCATGCCATCACTAGAAAAAACTGTATCTTTTTCAACATCAGCAAATGCCAGTGATGAAGAAATACAAACCATTAAAAACATAAAAATTTTAAACATAACGCCAATTTTTTTAATAAAAAACAAGAACAATGGGGGCAGGTTTTGCATTAACATATATTCCCACCGATTAAGAATAGTTAGTGTGTTAATCCAAGGCCTGACCCCAAGTCGTGACCCCAAGCCGCAGCCTTAAATTCATTCGCAATCAGTTAGTTAATAAAGTCAGTAATTTCATTTACTTTGGCTTATTCTCTTTCCGCACTTTAAATTCGTAGACATGGTTGGAATATTTCCACCAAATTCGCACCCATTTACTTTTCCACGAACCGGACAGCCGAATCGCTTTATTGGAGGTTCAATTTCCGAGAATCGATACTCAATTTTATTATCGATTACCAGAATAAAATCAGCATTTATTGGTAAACGAGTCGATTCTAGCTCTGAGAAATCGATTTCTAAGGTCGGTAAATACTCTGGCTTAGGTTGATAAAACTCTATATTTTTTCTTTCGATAACTGACTTTTTTTTATCAATAAATTTACTGTCACCCTTGTATATTTGCAACTCCGCTTGCTTGGGCAACTCGCCAACCCAGTCATGAATCAATACCGCAGCAGGTATAGACTCACATTCACTTGCATAGGCAGCAAATGACAAGACTATAAAAAAACCTGCTACGATCTTAGTTGTATGCTTCAATATGGCCATAATGGTTACTCGTAAAAGAGGGAAATAAAATACCGTCACTTGTTTTTATTGGGTTACGTTTCTTTGAAGTTAACGAGACTTGATTAAACTCATACTTAGTACCGGTACTGGGATCATATCCCCAGCTATATACTTTAAACTTCACACTTTGCTTACTTGCATCCTTTACCATACCACCTTCATAAACAATCCAGTGTGATTGAGCAATATCGCCTAGCTTGTAGCCTGGTGTGTCCAATAGCATATCCATATCGATCATCATTAAGATTTGCTTGCCCTCGCGATGACTCTTCTCCATTTCATCCAGTTTGACCAGATCTTTTGCAGGATCGCGGCTATTACTAAGGAATGCGTTTTGAGTAAGTGGTGTGAGCAAATCTACATCCACAGCTTTAGTTTGTTTATATCCGCCAATTTTTTTGACCAAGTCTTCCATCATTCCAGGCCAATTAATTGCGGCAAATTGATCCCAGCTACCCGATTCCAGCCCATGATAGCCTAAATTACTTTCCGAGCTGCGCGTTCCGGCGAGCACAATCCAATCGACTTCCCACATTTCCATCCGTTTGTACCCACCATGATTTGCGGGGTCGATTTCATACATTTTGCCTGATGGCTTTATTCGAAATCCATCTATGGTGCATTCACCCATTCGATGCAGATCTTGTGCAATCTTTTGATAGCGATCGGCACTATTTTTGATAGTGACATAATAAAGTGCGGCCATACCACACAGACTGCTACGGCCCTGATCAATTCGCCATGGCTCGCTTTTTCGCTCCTGAATCTGTTTATCGATTCTTTTTTTATCAACCCAATAAAAACGGTGATGAACCAGTTGTTTTAACTCGATAAATTTTTCAGGTGCATCGGTATACGCCTGAATTGAAAGCTCACAGCCGCAATAATCGATGTCATCAATTTCTAAGCCAATTCTCGCTCCTTGCTGTTTAAGTTCGTGGCGAATTTTTTTGCCTTGCAAGGAAGGAGAAATATACTCAATAGCCCATTTATAATCTTCGCTATTCGGTAGTTTTTCGCCATTAAACAGGCACACCTCAATATTATATCGATGATCATATAGCATGGCAGTTGATGTGCTACTACCTGACCCATCGTTGCCTGACCCTTTATCAAGCTCCGTCAGAAATTGAATTTTCTTGGGCATGCAAATGGGCTTAATCTTATCCTTACCATTGGCAGCGCCAAGAGAGTCTGTTTGTTTACATTCCAGATCCGCATTATTCGGCGTCGTCATTACTAATCCTCTGACTTTTTTCTTTTTTCTTAGGTGTTGCTACCACTTCAATTTGAATGCGTTCAGAGGTATCAGGGTTTTTAATCATATGAGTAAACCCATTGCCATCTGTTTTACCGAATTCCACTTCGCCTGTAGCACGTGTGATTTTAAATCGCTGATTAGCGAGTGGTTGGCCCGATTCTTCATCTTTGATTTGATATTTCCGCTCAAACTTGCTCACGGGCATTTCATTATAAGTTTTTGCCAGGCTCGTCCCCCCACTCAACTCATGACTCGCCCCCTTAATACTCACTTCTCCCGGGCAATGAATCTCGATATTGCCGCCTTTTAAGCGGATATAGCCGCCACCGGAGGTGAAGAGCACTTCGTCGCCTGCGGCGATTTCTACTTTTTCTTTGCAGGCAGTGATTTTTACGTTTTTGTCTGCGGTGATTTCAATATTGTCGCTTTGCGCCTGCAGCTGGATTTTGCCTTTGGCTGCGATCAGTTTGAGCGAAACTTTGTCTTTTACCCCGGCTACAAACAGGCTGATGTGTTGACCTACGTTGTGTATCCAGCGGCGGCCGGAGGTTTGGTTGGTGTCTCTTTGGGCAACCAGATCTAGGTTGGTGCCTGCGGCAAGGGTCTGGCTTTGTGGGCTGGTGATGGCCACACCATCTTCGCCGTGCAGCAGAATGATTTTTTGCTGGCCCGCCTGGTCTTTAGATTTGCTCTTGCCGTCTTTGTCTGTGTTGCTGCCCGCTTCCAAGCTTTTGCTGGCGTGCACATGGTGGTGCAGATGGCCGGTGGTGGCTTTGTCGCCTGCACTGTTGTCGGGCTTAACGGTTTTATCGCCTTCACCGGTTTCTATGGTGTCGGCGAGCTGGTTGGTGGCGGTTTCACCCAGGCTTTGGGCGAGTGCCAGTGCTGATTCAAGCTGGTTTCGTGCTGGGCTGTGGTCGAGTTGCTTGCCTGATGCGCCGTTTTTGGTTTCAGTGCTGATCAAGAGGCCATTAGAGCGGATTGCACCTTGATTATCCGTGCGCAGCTCGAAGCCTTCGCCGCGTGGCTCACCCTTGCCATCGGTTCTAGGGTGGATTAAATAACCAAGGTTAAGCTGGGTTTTACCGTGCTCGCTCGATAGCTTAGTGCGTACTTCGCCCTTGGTGTCGTCAAATAGCAGCTCGCCATACTGGCCGCCTTCATGCTCTTTGGTTTTGATACCGGATAGGGTTTTGTTGGCGGGCAGTGCACCAGCGCCGCTGAAGCTGGGCACGGGGTGGCTGCCGTTATAGACCACGCCAGTGATGATGGGGCGATCGATATCGCCTTCGATAAAGTCGACCAGCACTTCCTGGCCGATGCGCGGGATAAACTGGTGGCCCCAGCTTGCGCCTGCCGATGGGTAAGCGACGCGGATCCAGCAGGAGGATTTGTCATCCAGATTGGCACCAAACTCGGGGTGCTCTGCGCCCCGCTGCCAGTGGAACTGCACCTTAATTCGGCCTTGTTCGTCGGTATGCACTTCTGATCCAGCGGGGCCGACCACGGTGGCGGTTTGTACGCCACGGCTTTTGGGCTTGCTGTGCTCGATATGGGCAAAATCAGGCGTAATTGGCTGGCCGCGTCTTTGGGCGGTGAAGTCGGCCTGGTAAGGAGGATTCGCGGTTGAAACCGCTCCCTCGAGTAGGCTGGGGGCGACTAAGCCAAGTTGCTGAGTTAAATCCACGGGTAGATTATTTTGCGCGGTGAATGTCAGCCCGGTAACGGCAAATTCGCGCTGCTCGGCGCTGTCCCACTCATGTGCGGGGTGGTCTTCCAAGCGGAACCACTGCCCAGCCTGCAAGGCACGCAAAGTGCCAGATCCGGTAAAGGATTTCTTTTGACCATCATGCGCTTGCTGACGCAATTGGGCGTAGTGGCTGAGGCCTTCTGCATCGCTGGCGTAATAAAGGGCTTGCGGGTCGTAATCTTCAAAACTGGCCTGCAGCTGCTGGCCGCCATCGCCCTGGTCAATGCGGCTTTCATCAAAGCTTTGGCTGGTGCTGGTGGCTTTGTAATCAAAGCTCGCCAAAGATACGCTGCTGCTGCCCACCTGGCGCTGGCTGTTCCACTCGGTGAGCGCGTCAGATTCTTCCGTGGCATCGGCGCGGTGGAATCGCACCTGCATTTCTTGTGCTTCGGGTAGCGCAAAAGCATCGTCAAAGATGACCAGCTGCACCTGCGGATTGTCGCCCGGCAGATGTTCGAATCGCCACGCCAAGCCTTCCTCGGCTAATAATCGCGTCAGAAAGTCGAAATCGGATTCACGGTACTGTAAGCAGTAAGAGCGCGGGCCATGCGTGCCAGAGAGTTTGAAATCCAGCGTTTGCACGGCGGCAAACACGGGGTTTTTAGCCTGGTGTTCGGCTAAAACTTGTTTAACGATATCGGGGACGGATAGGTCTTGAAATACGCGAGAAGTGCGGCGGTAGCGGAGTAAGGCAAACGGCGGTTCTGCCGTCAGTGCGTATTTAGCAAAGCCCCCATCTGAGCCCAGCAATTGCGCTTGCGAGATGACGCCACAACGCTCAACCGCATCGCCATTGGCATCAGCCACCGATAAAACAATGGGTAAACCGAGTAAGGATTTAAGCTCTAAAGCGCCATCAGGGGATAAGCAATCGATCTGATAGCGGTAAGCCTGGTTAATCCCTTCGCTGCCATCCACCCGCTGAGGTAAAAGCTGCTCACCCCATGCTGCGCCATCTCCTAACTGCAGGGAGATCAATCGCTGATCTTGATTAAATGCAGCCGCAAAGCTGCTCAGTAATTGTGATAAAGGCATGGGGGAAATCATTTGCAATCCAGGTAGAGCGGGTAAATGGCAAGGGAATGAACGGTATTATTTGCCGATCTCAACACGTACAGCATGCTCTGCATCTTCGGTATTAAAGCGACGGCTTAATTTCTTTTTAGAGATACCTTGTTTAACCAGGAATTTCTCTACATTCACCGCGCGAGCCAAAGCGGCGGACTTCGCGTTACCAATGTCTTTCTTGTAGCAATAGCCACGTAGGGTAATTGCTTTAGCTTCTTTTAATTTTGGCAGCAGGCTCATCAGTTGCAGCTCGTGCTCTGGGGTCAGTTTGGCAGACATTTTGTCAAACTTAAGAAAGGATGGATCAACAGCAGCTTGGGTGGCCGCTGCTGCTGTTTCTGCAGCTTTTGTAACGGTTGACGTTGTTTCTACCGGCGCATGCTTCCATGAAGTAGAAGGCGTTGCAGTCGGTGTTGCTGGATTTTCTGCACATCCGGTCACACTGGCAGCAATCACAAGTAAAGCTGCATAAACAAACCCTGAACGTTTCATTATTAAATCCCTTTTTTTAAAACAACTGATCTGCCTTGCAGCAGATCAGTTTGCTACTTATCGCTTATCACCCGAATGGTGATATAAAAACGATTTAAGCGATCGTTTTGTTAGCGGTCAGATCCCAACCAGAGCTAACATTACCGCCACCAGCGCCGTCAGTACGTTTTTGCTGGGTGTAAGTCCACTTGATTTTGCCGTAGCTGAAGCTTACGGTTTCGCTAGGGAAACCTTCATCATTGGCTGAACCATGTGGCTCTGCCTTAGAAATCAAAACTTGTTCCATTTTGATTTCCATGTACTTCACTTTATCGCCACCGGAACGGCACAATTCGATGGTTACATCTTTGATGTGCTTACCAGTGCAGCATGCTTCGTAGATCTTTGGGCTGGCTTTATCCAAGAAGTGAGTGATCACGTATTGAGCGTGGTTTACACGTTCAGCGGTAGCACCACCAGCAGAGCTAGCAGTTGCTTGAGCTGGCTGCTCAATTTTGTGCGAGAAAGATTGGATTTCGATCCAGTCTTTATGCTTGTCATCAGTAGATTCACCTGGAATACCATCAATTTTCAAAAATGCATCAAAAGCCATTTGTAAACTCCTTACAGTTAATAAAAGTTACTTCTACGCTTCACTGCATCAACGGGTTGGTTTTGGCAACTCAGCCACAAGACGCAAGGAAATGGTTAGCTCATCGAGCTGAAAGTGAGGGCGCAAGAACGCGGCTGCGCGGTACACACCTGGCTTGCCAGGTACTTCAACCACGTCAACACGCGCTTCACGCAATGGGTATTTAGCTTTGGCTTCCTGGCTAGCCGAATCATCCAGCAGCACATATTGCGCCAGCCATGTGTTCAGGAAATCCTGCACATTTTGGCGTGAAGCAAAGCTGCCGATCTTGTCGCGCATGATCGATTTCATGTAATGCGCAATGCGCGAAACCGAGAAAATATAAGGCAGCTGAGTAGACAAACGCGCATTGGCATTGGCCGAATCAGTGTTATAAGTCTTGGCTTTTTGCGATGACTGGCCGCTGAAGAAAGCGGCGTAATCGGTGTTTTTACAATGCACTAAAGAAATAAAGCCCAGATCAGACAGCAGCTTTTCAGTGCGGTCGGTCACGGCGACTTCGGTAGGGCATTTCAGGGCCACTTCGCCATCGTCGGTTTTAAAGGTGTGCGCTGGTAAACCTTCTACCAAGCCACCTCCTTCCACACCGCGAATCGCAGCGAGCCAGCCGTATTCGGCAAAAGCAGCCGTTAAGCGAGCGGCATAGGCGTAAGAAGCATTGGTCCACAGGTATTTGCTGTGATCGGTGCCATCGACGTTTTCTTCAAAATCAAATTCTTCAACCGGCACGGTATCGCGGCCATAAGGCAGGCGGCCCAGTACGTGCGGCAATACCATACCTACATAGCGGGAATCATCTGATTCACGGAATGATTTCCACTTGGTGTATTCAACCGTATCAAAAATCTTGGCCAGATCGCGTGGCTTGCCGATATCGGTAAAGCTTTCCAGGCCAAACAAGCCTGCACCTGCCGAGGTAATCAGCGGCGCGTGTGAAGCTGCGGCCACATGGGATAATTCTTCCAGCAGGTAGAAGTCTTCCGGATGGCGGCCAAATTCAAAATCGCCCACGAGACCCGCATAAGGTGCGCCACCAAAGGTGCCGTATTCTTCTTCGTAAATCTTTTTAAATAAGGCGCTTTGGTCAAATTCAGACGAAGCTTTAAAATCTTTCAGCAGGTCTTTTTTAGACGCATTCAGCACCTTGATTTTCAGCATGGTGCTGGTTTCTGATTCAGCCGTCAGGTACTTCAGGCCACGCCATGAGGATTCCAGCTTCTGGAAATCAGCGTGGTGCATAATTTCATTCAGCTGCTCTGAAATCAGCGCATCAATTTCTGCAATACGCACATCCATACTGGCGCTTAAATCGCGGGAAATCGTTACGGTACCTGCCAAAACCTGATCAACCAGTTCGCTGATCAAATCACGGGTACGGTCTTTTTCCTGCTCATTGCTGGCAATACGGCTGTTATCAATAATTGAATCAAGCAGGCTGCTGGCTTCGCTGTGCTCAACGGTGCCCGCTTCAAGCTTCTGTAGATCTGACATAGCGATTACTCCTCTGCAGAGGCTGGTCTAGCCTGGCTAATTTGATGTAATTTTTCGGTATCGCGAACCACTTCATCCAGCAGCTCTTCCAGCTTATCGTTACCGACTACCTTATTACGCAGGTCTGAAAGTCTTCTGCGTGCATCCAGCAGTTTTTTTAATGGCTCAACCTGATTCACCACATTTTGTGGTTCGAAATCGGCCAGTGATTCAAATTGCAAAGAAACCGACATTTGCGAATCGTCATCTTTCAATTTGTTATTTACTTTCATGGCAAGGCTAGGTGCCATGCCTTTTAAAACATCATCAAAATTATCGCGGTCAATTTGAATGAACTTGCGCTCTTTCAATTTGGCCTGTGGGGTATTACCGGTGTAATCGCCCACTACGCCCAATACAAAGGGCAGCTCTTTGTTTTCAATTGCGTCGCCAATTTCAACGTCGTAAGTAATCTGAACGCGAGGAGGACGAACGCGCGATAGTTTTTTCTGTGTGCTTTCCTTGGCCATTGCCATTCCTAAATAAAATAAGTTGCAGAATTAAAACACGAAACTAACTGATTCCGTAAGTAATTTTAACGACAATTTCACGCAATTTTAGTAAAGACAACGTAGGATCGCTAAGCTGTCTGCCTAAAATATACGAAGCCTCGGCATAGGATTGATGACTGCGCCACGGGGAGTTCAAATCGCATACATTCACTAATTGCAATGGATCGGCTGTTTCCCCCCACAACATGCTCAACTGCTTATCAGTCAGAGGATTAAGCGCCAAAGCCATAAACCGGCTACCAGCCTGCTCAATAAAGGCAAAATTAATCTGACTAATACCCTGGGCTTGAATCGCTGCACGGCAAAGCGATAACCAAACAGCGGCGCCCAGAATTTCTTCACCCACACCTACAGGCAATGGCAACAAAAACACTTGCGAGGCCATGCTGCCGCCGTAGCGGCGTGATAATTGCAAATAAAACGCAAAAGCCAGCAGAGTTGATTCCAAATCCCCCCGCCCGGACTTATTCAATGCCTGTTCGAGTAATGTAGCAGGCGTGTTGGCCATATGCCGTTCGAGCAATTGGGCGGCAAGGCCCAGATCTGCTGCGGCACGGCTGCCAAACGACATCTGGTCTTCCATAAACTGCTTGCAGGCAATCATTTCTACCGAGTTATCCACCGCGCTTTTCAGCTGGTCTTTTAAACCAGAAAAAAACAGCTCGTTGGCCAGTAAAAACTCGGCTTCGTTGCCCATCAGTACATCAGCGGGCACACAGACCCCGGCCACCAGCGGGTAGTAACGCAAAGCTTCATCATGGCTGGGCAGGCAAACGCCTAAAAAAGCGCCCCGCAAATCACGGCTATGCATTAAAAATTCGCTGGCCGGAGCCTGCATATAGCGTGTTTGCCAATCCGGTTTTAAAGCCAGAACCTTCAGGCTGTCGGCCAGCGACTGATCCACATCCAGCGCAACCGGGTGGCTGGCATTGATACGGATAAAATCAGCACGCCGGGGTAATTTGCCAAAAATTGCATATTGCATCGGCAAATCCTGAGCCCGTTTAAAATTATTTAGCATGGCAGCACCTTACATTGTCACGCGTTCTGGCAATGACAGCTTACGTAAACCAGAGAGTTGCAGAGGGTTTACACCACTCACTGCGCGGAAATTAAAACGGACGACATCCGCATCCCCGGCATCTCCCCGACGAATCTTCCAGGTCAGCGTGGCCGAATCGGCATCGTGCTGCTCAACCTGAGCTTGCGCGAGTAAACGCATCCAGCCCATACGCCCCTGCTGATTGCTGACAACAGCGCTTACACCGCTAAACGCAACCACCTGAATTCTGGCGCCCTGCGTATTACCTGTGCCTGGCCAGCTGAAGGATTGCCATGGCTGAGGCCCGTTGCGGTAACGCATTTCCTGGCCATCTACCTCAAACACAATCTCGGATAAGCCCGATGTAGGAATCGCTTGCAGCTCAAATTTAGCACTAGATGAATCTGCCATCTGGCTGGAAGCCATACTGCTCAGGCGGCCCATCCCAGCCAGAAATGCCGGATTAAAACGAATGCCTAAATTTGCCCATGTGCGCGGTGTTAGGCTGTCGCCCTTTTGCGTCACCAAGCCATTCAAATACTTTTCAGTAAACTTATCGACCGTGCCTTCTTTCGGTTTTACAAACTTGGCGATATCCGACATAGGCGCTTCATTGGCTGAATCGCTGAATGGATATTTGGCAGAAAGCACTTTCCACTGGCCGTACACTTCTTTTTGCCATGCCTGATTCAAATCTTTTTCTACCGGACCAAGCAGCACGGCGTAAGTTTGGATCAGGGGGCGAACCAGCATTGGCCGCACCATATCGCGTGTTTCTTGTGAAAGAGGTGTAAGCAGCGCGTTATCCACCTGCTGCAGGGTATCGGCCAGCTCGGAGCCACTGCCATTTAAAGTAGCTTGAACAAGTGGCCGCGCCTGTGCACCCGGCTCATCGCTGCTGGCAATCTGATTCATCTTGCCTTTAAGCTTGCCCAGCTGCTCCAGATAGCTGTTAATCGGCGCAGCACCGGCACTATCTGCCTGCACCAAACGGGTAATGCCCAAGAACTGCTTGCCCACTTCGCCCAGCTCAGCAGCATTAGTGTTGGCGGGCTGATTGCTGCCTTTTAATAAGGCAGTGGTTTTTTCCAGCACAGATTGCTTGGCGTTTTCCAGCTTGCGTGATAGCTCGCTTGGGTTATCCCATGCCGTTTCAAAAGCAGCGCGGGCCAGAATCAATTTAACTGGCGAGTTCTGCATATCAGCCAGTTGGCCAATGGCATTGCCCGCAAAAGGCAGATCGTTGAAATCACGAATCACTACGCCTTGCAGAAATTTCTTCCACTCGGCCGCGTATTCAAGGCGGTAAAGCGCTTCCAGATCGGTCCGGTTTTTTTCGATATTGCCGTCCCGGCCCAGGTTATCTTGCACCGAAGAAGCCAGTACCCAGTCATCGCTCTTCACTTCGCCCTTGCTGGCCTCATCAATCGAATTACGAACAAAGTTATCCCATGCTTCGCGGGTAAATGCGCCTGCAACCATCTGGCTGCCGGCAATCACGTCACCATTTTTATTATTCAAAATGCGCGGCACAGTCAGCGGGGCAAAGCGTGTATTAGCACGCGCTTTGATCTCGTTATAAACGCGCTCGGTTGCGCTTAAACGCTTAAGCGAAGCACGCAATACTTCACGCGCAGCAGCCACTGTTTTTTCATCATTGGCGATCAGAGGTAAATCTGGCTCTTTAATCTGGCTGACATAAAACGCCACCAGCCTTTCAGCCGCAGCCATCACTTCTTCGTTGCTGCGGTTACCTTTATTCGCCTCTAACCAGCTGCGCCAGTAGCGCGGAATCTGATCTGTAAGATGCGCTTCATCCATACGGGAGCGATCATGCAGCATCAGGTAAGTTTTCAGCGCGTTATAGCCCTGATCCAGCTTAGGCTGAGCAGCTGGCGCTTCTGCAGTTTCTTTTGCTGTTAATGCCGTGGCCCGCTGTGGGAT
This sequence comes from Iodobacter fluviatilis, assembly GCF_900451195.1. Taxonomy (NCBI): domain Bacteria; kingdom Pseudomonadati; phylum Pseudomonadota; class Betaproteobacteria; order Neisseriales; family Chitinibacteraceae; genus Iodobacter; species Iodobacter fluviatilis. The sequence goes on along the minus strand of NZ_UGHR01000001.1, from coordinate 1,058,081 downwards.
ATGCCATGCGCCCAGCTGGATATTTGGCAGACCTTTTTTATGCGGTGCGGGTGCACGTTTTTTAACTGGCTCTTTGACAGGCTCGGCCGCTTTAGGCGCTTCAGGTGCAGGTGTTGGAGTGGGTGTTGGTGCAACCACAGGCTTAGGAGCCTCTGGCACGGGTGCTGGCTCGGCTACTTTATTAGAAGCCAGCTGCTCAAGAGACAGCTCCAAATTCTTTTTCACCGGAACCAGCATCGATTCCTTCAGGCCTGCAAAATATTCTTTACGCAGCGCGATTTCCAGCTCTTTACCTTGGTAAAGCCCCAGACCCACCTGCCACGGATGGCCGTCTTTGCGATAAGACTGTAATTCTTCAATCCGTTTTTGCAAGATACCCAGCGACATCAGCTTGTCGTAGAGCTGGCCGGACGAAGCCAGTTTTTGTGCGGCAACACGATCATTTGCCACGCTTTCCATCAGCTTCTGATTACCGATATACGACCATGTCCAAAGCCCTGCGCACAGCGCCAGGCCAGACAAACCCGCCAGCATGCCAAGTAAGCGCCAGCGGCTGCCTGCCGGGCGAGTTTGACGTGATACTAAATGCTGATCCGGGAAAACAACTTCTCTGAATAAATCGCGCAGGAAATAGCTGTAGGAAGCCGGTACTTGGCGCGCATCAAAGCCCTGGCGGCTTAAATCAAACTGATTAGATACATGGGTTGCGGCACCAATGCGTGGTACCCCTTCCTGTAAAGCGCTAGAGAAATAAAAGCCGCGCAGCAAAGGACGCGCATGGTAAGGGTCTTCTTCCTGCAGCAGCTTTACAAATTTGGCAACGGCTTCTTTAAGCGCATGAAACTCAATAGGAAAAGCAAAAAAGGCGGGTTTATTCTGATTGCCGCGATGCGCAGCCAGTTTTTCTTCACCAATTTGCACGAGGCCACGGTACATCGCATCAAACTGCATGCTGACCACATGGCTGGCATCAAAGCCAGAGCCCTGCTCGGCGCTCAGGGTGGCACCCCATACGCGGTGACGCTCTTCTTCAGGCATTTCTTCAAAAAACTGCGAAAAACCACCTAGTAAATCAAGCTTGGTAAAAATCAGATAAATCGGGACTTGCAAGCCAAAAGTGGCTTCAATTTCATGGATACGCTCACGAATCTGGCGGGCGTAAAGTGCAAAACCTTCAGAATGATGCTGCGCCAGCTCGGGCAAGCTGATGGTCACCAAAATACCGTTCACCGGTGCTTTGGAACGATGGCGCTTCAGTAATTTTAAAAACTCCAGCCACTCCACGCGATCTTCTGTCTGCGTGGCATAACGTCCAGCCGTATCCAGCAACACGCCTTCGGTAGAGAAAAACCAATCGCAATTACGCGTACCACCCACGCCCTGCACACCCGCTTTATCGCTAAACGGAAAAGTCAGGCCGGATTGCAAAATAGCCGAGCTTTTACCAGCGGCAGGATGGCCGATGATCATATACCAAGGCAATTCATACAGCGCCGCATTACCGCGCGATTTGCCCAGCTGCGACGTTTTAAGCGTATCAATCGCACCCAGCATGCGCTGGCGCAGAAGATTCACCTCAGCGCGCTTATCTACGCTGGCCCCAATCACGGCATCATCTGCTTGCTTGAGCAGCATTTTTTCGATCAGGCCCCCCGCACGATTTGCAATTAATTTGCCAACCATGAGGGTAAAGACCCACAGCAGCATCACAGCGAAGATCCAGCCAAAGCGAACCTCTGCTGTTTTCAGACCAAACCATGGACCTAAAAACCAGATCAAAGCAATCAGAATTAAAAAACCGATTGCTGACGTGACTTTGGCGTTACGCAGCCAATGCTTCATGAACATGAATCTCCATACAAAATGAAATACAAAAATTACTTATTTCGCAACATGGCGGCCAGAGAGCCCGCCTTTTCGATATGCCCATAATCTTTAAATGACCAAACTCCGCCCCACGTCAGCCCCGCAGCAACGGCTTCTTCCCCCAAAGCCTGATAGGCCGCAAATGCCCACGGATCACGCTCTGAAATAATAATTTTTCCATCTTTCATCGGCGCCAAATCAACCGCTAAACCATATTGATGCTTGCTCTGCCCGCCTTTTGCCTTAGTGACCACATTCGCCTGAGAGATCAGATCATCCTGACGCTCTGGGCTTCGGTAGCCTTCCAGCAGCGCCATGGGATAACCCCGCTCTGTCATTTTTTTCATAATCTGTAAAACCGTCTGCACAAACTGAGGATCAAGCTGGCTCCAGTCCCGATTGGCAGTGGCTAAACCAGGACGCGCAGCAGCAGCTGCAGCACTGATAAATACTTCCGGAGGCAAAGCGGGTGGTGGCTCAAGCTTGGCTTCTGTAAACGTGCCTTGTATATGAGCAACCTGGCTATATTCCTGGGGCAAGAATGGTGCAATAACATGCCGGGAATTGAAATGCAGCGTTATACCGACAACAGCTAAAACCAAAATCAGACTCGCCAGAGGCAAGAGCGTTAATTTCAGTTTTTTATGAAAAAAAGATCTCTTTATGAATGATTCTTTATGCTCTGGTTTATCAGGTGAAATACTTACAACATCTTTTCTCTTCTTTTTTGTTGCACCCGAGCAACTTGCGGGTTTTACCTTATTTTCAGCCTGTACAATCGTATTGACAGAACCACGGACAAAGAATCTCCAGCCGACCCAAGCCAAAACGAAAAATATTACTATTAAAATCATAAAGATAGCAAACAAAACCCGAACCCCAGATACTTACTAAGCCGTTATTCTACATTTAAGCAAAACAAAAGCATAACTCATGATCATATTTTACCAACGTGTCTTATTCCCCATGCACGCATCCTTTTCTCGTGATATATATCTCTACCTTGAGGGCATAATTTCCATTTTTTATCCTCCCTTACCATGCCATTTTTAAACCCTTTTTTATTCTGAAAACACAAAGATGATGCTCATTCATTCACTTAAAAAACACGCCAAAGTGGCATTGGTCGTTTCCAGCCTGCTCGTACTTTCTGCCTGCGCCAGCAGCGGCCCGAAACCCTTCAAAATTCAGGGTGAAGCAGACCCAGCGCTCAACCGGGACAGCAGCGGCAGGCCGCTTTCCCTGGTGCTCAGGCTGTACCAATTAAAGGGAATTGAAGAATTTAACCGCCTGACATTTGACTCGCTAGTCAGTGGAAAATCGGATACAGAATTACTGGGCAACTCGCTCATTTCACAAAATGAATTTGTGCTGCTACCCGGGAAAACACTCACTCTGGACGACAAAATTGCCCCAGAAACCAAATTTTTGGGCGTCGTTGGCTTCTTTCGCAAGCCTGACTCCCAGCTCTGGCGTGTACTGGTAAATGCAGAAGATGTGCGGGACGAAAAAGAATTCAGCATCAAAGCGCAAGATTGCTATCTGCAAGTGATTCACCCCAAAGCCCAGCTTATTCCCGGCCAGCCAGCAAGTTTTAAGGCGGACTGCGGCTTTATCAGCAAAAAACCAGCCCTGAAAACTAAATAACTATTGTGGCCTGCTGCCGGAGCGGCGGCTTGCCGGAGTCTTAACACCTATGTTGAAAGCCAAACGTGTTTTATGGGGCGAAGGAATGTTCCTTCGCCCGCAGCATTTCCAGCAGCAGTCTTTATTGCAAGATTATCAACAAGCTGAAACACGCCAGTTGCTCAGCCGCCACAGCTGGGGTTTACAGAAGTTTCAGATTGACGAAGTCGCCCTGCGCGGCGGCCAGGTTCGCTTAGATTCGCTCTCGCTTTTATTCAGAGATGGCAGCCTGTTTCAGGCCCCGCAATCCGAGCCGCTGCCCTTATCCCGTAATCTGAATGATTTGCCGCAAGTGGGCGTGAGCACCACACTTTATGCCTGCCTTGCCGAGCTGCAGCCCTATGGCGGCAACACGCAAACCAATGAAAACACCGCATCGCGCTCTACCCGCTACCGCAGCGCACATCAGGGTGTGGCCGATTTATACACGCAGGCGCTGGAAGCTGATCTCACCACGCTGGAGCTGGATGTCCGCCTGATGGTGGAAGAAGAAAACCGCGATGGTTATGAAGCGGTTCCACTCGGAAAATTAGTGAAGGACGCCACAGGCCAGTGGTCTTTGGGTGCCGGTTTTTACCCGCCCGCCACTACGGTGAGCGCCATCCCTGAGCTCAGCCAGAATCTGCGCCGCTTATTAGATATTTTGCTGGTTAAAAGCCAGGCACTGGCCGGTGCTCACCGCGAGCGCGCCAAAAATGTGATGGAATACGGCACCACCGACATCGCTTCTTTTTGGCTGCTGCACACGGTAAACCGCAACTTTGCCCGCATCAATCACTTAGTAAAGTGTGAGCCACTTCACCCTGAAGAGCTTTATCGTGCACTTGCCGAATTCTGTGGCGAATTGCAGACATTCTCATCGGTTTACACACTGGCCGATATTCCGCCTTACCGCCACGAAGCCCTGCACGACAGCCTGCTAGTGCTGGATGTACAGATCCGTGAATTGCTCGATACCGTCATTTCAGCGCGTTACGCTGTGATCCCGCTCACATCACCGAAGCCTTCATTCCATATTGGCCGGCTGGAAAGCGATCGCTTCCTTGAAAATGTTGACTTCTACCTGTCAATTCAAAGCGAGCAATCGTCATCCGGCATCATTGAAACCGTACCGCTTAAATTTAAAATTGGCGCGCCGGACGATGTAGATAAGATTTTGAATTCGGCCATGCGCGGCGTCAGCATCTCCTACGCGGCACAAACGCCATCCGCGATTCCGATTCGCGTAGGTAATCATTACTTTGCCTTTGAGCCTAAAGGCGATATTTATCAACGCATGCTGCAATCACGCAGTATTTGTATTTATGTTCCGCAATCGCTGTCGGATTTAAAACTAGAGCTGATTGCAGTCTTTCGCTGAGAGTAAAAAATGAGTCAAACCGCTAACACAGAAGCGCATCCGCTGGCCGTAGCCAAGCCATCCGCCCCCAGCCTGCGCGAATTACTAGAAGACGGCATTTATCTGCTGTTTTTACTCAGGGACGGCAACGCCCCAAGCAGCGCTGCCGAATTCAACCGCCGCGTGGATCATTTCCTCGCCCAGTTTGAAAAAAATGCCCGCAACTTTGGCAAAGAAGTCCCCAATATCAGCGAGGCCAAATACGCTTTCTGCGCGCTGATGGATGAAATTATTCTTTCATCAGAATTCAGCCTGCGCGAAGAGTGGGAACGGATGCCTTTGCAATTACGCATTTTTGGCGAGCATCTGGCCGGTGAAGGTTTCTTTGATCGTCTGGAAGTATTGCGCCGCGATCCAAATAATAATTTCGAGGCCATGGAAGTCTTCCACACCTGCCTTTTACTGGGCTTTCAGGGCAAATATCTGCTGGAAGGCCAAGAAAAACTGGGCTATTTAACCGCCCGCGTAGGCCAGGAAATCCAGCAGGTCAGAGGCGGAAAAGCAGAATTTGCCCCTAACTGGAAGCTGCCACAGCGCTTTCAAGCCTTTGTGCGCCACGAACTACCGCTCTGGCTGTACTTCGCACTGCTGGCCTTGGTAGGCGCCGGGCTGTTTATCGCATATCGCTTATTACTGGCTCAGGAATTAAGCAAGATCATTGCTTAAACAGATGACCAGTGCGGGTTAAGCACAAAGATCAACTTCATAAAATGTGTAGCCTAGGGCAGCCATTAATCAGCAAATAAACCGGCTGGCCCAAGCTGCAAAAGCACATGCACCGCAGATTTTGCTTAAGCAGTTCGGCAAATCGCGTAAAAAATCAAACAGGCCCAGTATGAGCACGCCACGCCGCCAAACCCTTACCCTGCCGTCCGTACTGGACAGGCTGCTGGATAACGAGCCGGATATCAGCCACGCATCATCGGCCATGCTATTTGAGCTGCCACAGTTTCGCCGGGCGCTGGCGCGCGATTTAGAAGCGCTGCTCAATACGCGGATTATGGATTTACCCGAGACTTTTGAAGCCTATCCGCTGGCCACAGATTCGATGCTGCTATTTGGTATTCCGGATTTATCCGGCATTAGCCTGCTAAACCCAGACGACAGAGAAATGCTGCGTGATCGCTTACGCCGCGCCATTGAGCGGCACGAGCCGCGCTTAAGCCGCGTAAAAATCAGTCTAGATGCCCCGCGCGAATTAGAGCGGCATTTGCGCTTCAGGGTGGATGCCGTGCTCAAAGTACATCCGCACCGCCCCCCTGTTAGTTTTGATGCCACTTTGCAACTCTCGTCCAACGTTTATCGTATTCAGGACAGATAATCGCCAAATAGCCGGGTCATCCCATGTTTACCGTATTCAAGTTAGCGATGCAGAAACATATGCTGTGGGCCTTTCATGACGAATAAGCAGCGCAGCGCAGGCGCTGCAGCCTTATTCGCTGCCAGCTTGTGCCTGCCACCCCCTATTTACCGTATTTAAGATCGACAACCGGAACCTTCTTTTATGGACATGAGCCAGCTTCTCGCCTCCTTTGCCGCAGCCTTTAATCAGGATCAACGCCTTATTTCGCTTCAGCTGGGCGACGGGGCGGCGTGGGGTGAGCAGCTGTTGCCGCAGCAGGTCAGCGGCAGCGAGGGGATGAATCAGGCTTACCGCTATCAGATTGATTGCTTATCCCCTGATGGCGCTTTAGAGCTTAAATCCTTACTGGGCCTGCCGGTGGTTTTATCGGTGGCAGATGCCAATGGCAGCGAGATTGAGCGCTGTGGTGTTGTCTCGCAAGCGAAGTTGCTGGGATCTGATGGCGGCTTTGCTAAATATGCGCTGACAGTAGAACCACCGTTTGCCTTACTTCGCTATCGGCGCACTTCCCGCGTGTTCCAGGATTTATCCGTGCCGGATCTCGTGAAGCAGGTTTTGGCCGAGCATCAGGCTAAAAACCCTGTGTTTGCAGCTGTGCAAACGCTGGATTTCAAATTATCCGGCACACATGGCCCGCGCTCTTATTGCCTGCAATACCGCGAATCAGATTACGATTTCTTAGTGCGGCTGATGCAAGAGGAAGGCTTAGCGTGGCGTTTTGCTCATCAGGCAGGTGACAATCCTCAGGTGCAATTGGTGGTCTTTGACGATGCCTTTGCCGTGCCGGAGGCGCAAGACAGCCAGGTGCGTTTTCACCGCGCCGATGCCACGGAAGAGTCTGATTCACTTACCGAGTGGAATAGCCAGCGTCAGGTAGGCAGCAGCAGCGTTTCCTTGGCAAGCTTTAATTACAAAGCCGCCAACACCAGCCACACCGCCGATCATAGCGCGGTAGATCAGGGCGATGGCGGGCAGCAAATCCAGTCCAGCTTTGAAGATTACGATGCCCAGACGCACTATTACGCCAGCGATGCAGAAGGCCTAAGCCACTACGCTAACTTGCGTCAGCAGGCTTTGGACGCGCAAAAGAAATCCTTCACCGGCTCTGGCACTTTACGCAGCCTGCAAGCCGGGCAATGGTTCAGATTAGAAGACCACCCCGCCCATGAATGGGACGCCGCCGAGCAGCGCGAATTCGCCATTACCGAGCTAAAATTCACCGCGCAGAATAATCTGCCGGCGGATTTAACCCAGCAACTTGGCCTAGTCGCCCCCAGCCTACTCGTAGGAGCGGTTTCAACCGCGAATCCTCCTTACCAGGCCGATTTCACCGCCCAAAGACGCGGCCAGCCGATTACCCCCGCCTTTGCCCATGAGCCACTGAGTAAACCAAAAAGCAAAGGCGTACAAACCGCCACCGTAGTGGGCCCCGCCGGATCAGAAGTCCATACCGACGAGCAAGGCCGGATTAAGGTACAGTTCCACTGGCAGCGTGCCGCAGAGCACCCGGAGTTTGGCGCAAACCTCGACGATAAATCATCCTGCTGGATCCGCGTCTCTATGCCGAGTGCCGGAGCAGGCTTTGGCCACCAGTTTATTCCGCGCATCGGCCAGGAAGTTCTCGTCGATTTTATCGAAGGCGATATCGACCGCCCTATCGTCACCGCCGTGGTCTATAACGGCAGCCACCCAGTGCCGACATTCAGCGGCGCAGGCGCTTTACCCGCCAATAAAACGCTCTCTGGCATCAAGACCAAAGAGCATGAAGGTGGCCAATACGGCGAGATGCTGTTTGACGATACAAAAGGCGAAGTCCGCACCAAATTATCCAGCGAGCATGGTAAAACCCAGCTCAATATGGGCTATCTGATCCACCCACGCACCGATGGCAAAGGCGAACCACGCGGCGAAGGCTTTGAGCTGCGCACCGACAAACAAGGTGCCATTCGCGCCAGCGGCTTACTCATCAGCACCGAAGCCAAAGGCGGCGCATCCGGCAAACAGCTAGACCGCAGCCCAGCGCAAAGCCAGCTAGAATCCGCCCTGGAAACCGCCAAAAACCTCGGCGAATACGCGGCCAAACAACTCGCCGACACCATCGAAACCGGCGACGATGATCAAACCGTCAAACCCGACAACAGCCCCGGTGACAAAGCCAACCACGGCCATCTACACCACCATGTACACGCCAGTAAAAGCTTTGAAGCGGGGTCAAACACGGATAAAGACGGTAAAACCAAATCCAAAGAGCAAGCTGGTCAGCAAAAAATCATCCTGCTGCACGGCGAGGATGGCGTAGCCATCACCACCCCGCAAAGCCAGACCATTAGCGCAGGCACAAACCTCGACCAGGTCGCCCAAAGAGACAGCAACCAAAGCACCGGCCGCCGCTGGATTCACAACGTCGGCCAGCACATCAGCCTGTTTACCGGCGGCGTTAAAGACAAAATCACCATGAAGCTGATTGCCGCCAAAGGCCAGCTACAAATGCAGGCCCAAAGCGACGACATCGAAATCACCGCCGACAAAAACGCCAGGTTCACCGCGATCAAAGGCAAGGGTCTATTCAACGCCAAACAAGAAATCCTGCTCACCGCAGGCGGCGCTTATATCCGCATCAAAGACGGCAAGATCGAGCTGCATGCGCCGGGGAAAGTGAGTATTAAGGGCGAGAGTCATGATTGGAGCGGGCCGAAGAGTTTGAACCCGCCTTTGCCAGCATTTGCAGGCAAGGCACCTGCCGTAGGCGATATTCAGCTCCATCATTTCTATGAAAATATGGAAGGGATTAAAAGCGGCAAGTACACCTTGCTGGATCTCAATGGAAATAAGCATGAAGGGGCTTTAGATGCAGAGGGCAAAGCGCTGGTGAGTGGCTTGCCTATGGGCGCAATCAGCGTTGCCTTTCAGGCTGACCCGCGTGCACCTAAAAATCAGGAACGTAAGTTCGATATTCCTAAATGGCCCCAAGCGCCTTTGGCGGCCAATAAGATCGTCGAGGAGGCGCAAGCATTAAGCCTGCTTGAAGGATTGATCCCTGCGGCTGGGGCTAAAGCAGCTCAGCTAGCGACTCAATCTGTGGCTCCAATGATCGCTGAACAACTTGCCCCCGCCAAAGCACTACTCGGGCAGGCAGAGCAAGGCTTAGCACAAGTTCAGCAAGTGCAGGCTCAGGCCCAGCAAGGGCTGGATCAGCTAAAACAAGTACAGGCCAAAGCGGAACAAGCGCAGGCCTTACTCGATCAAGCCAGAAATAAAATTCTTTGAGCCTGACCACCCAATAAGCATCGTCTCTCCTATAACCCCACCTGGCTTCATACCCAGGCTTAATATTGCTGAATAAAATATGGGCACATACCTTAATCCTACCCCCGCAGAAACCAAGGGCGAATACACCGAGCGCGGCGAGCTAGTGCGCGATGTGATGAAGCAATACGCGCTGGTGCCGCTGGATGCGCAATTGTCTAAAGATGTGCAAAGCAATGTTGGGGAGTTTGATAAGTGGATTCAGGAGCTAACGGGCGGCAAGTTATCGCTGAATGATTTGCAAATGGTTTTGGCGGGCATTCCCGTAGTGGGCAATCTGATTGCGGCCAGCGATGTGATTATTGGCTTGTATGAGTTAACGCAAAAGCAAGAAGAACCCGGCCTGATGGATTGGTTTGGCATTGGGGTAGATACGATAGGCGTGATTCCGCTGCCACCGGGCTTGGCGCCGCTGCGTATGACTTTGCGCCCAGTGATTGCCGTCGTGAAGCAATCCGTGGTTGCCAATAAAGGCGCAGTGGCTTCTGCCGTGGTTGAAGTCATTATCAGCCATATCATGGCTGACCAGCGGGTGGCGGCCACCGTAGAAACAGCGGTTCAAGACCTGAGCAAAGCCATTAAGCCAATTATGGAAAGCGTGGCGACGTTTATCATCGGTCTGATTGATCAGTTTGCTTTATTTCTCACGCAACTAGCGAGTGGAAAGCTAGATAGCAATTATCGTGCTGTTCCAGCGGGGATTGCTTACAACAAAGGCACTAATTTCCGCGATGCCAAGGCCACCAAGGCCAGTATCTTCCATGCCCTGTTGGAGATCCATGCCAGCGCCAGAAATGTGGTCATCAATACCATTAGCCAGTTGGCGCTCGCTACGGAGCAAAAAGAATGGCTAATGCAAGCTGCAGATCACTTACAACGTAAAATTTCACCGCAGGTGAAAGCGAAGATGAAAGATCTGGGCGATGACAAAGTACAAGGCAGCATTGCCCAGCTGCTCAAAACCTTGTTAGAACGTCTGGCACATAAAAAAACCAATAAAACTCATGGCTCCGCTACGCCGGGGGTGAAGTCTGAAGCCAAATACCGCGTCTCCCAACAGCAGTTTGAAAAATCCCGCAAACTTAAAAAAGCAGAAAAAGCCCCCAATAGCTGCAAAAGCTGCCCGATTACTGGCGGCACCGACAATTCGATTGGCTTTGCCCTTGGTGAAGAAAGCTTCAGCCACACAGATTTTGTATTACCCGGCGTGATGCCTATTGTTTGGGCCCGTACTTATAACTCCCGCTTAGCGTGTTTTGACCAAAGCAGCCAAGGCGCACGCTGGCTGACGCCATTCCACACCCGCTTTGATCTAAGTGACGATGGCATGGTGTATATCGACGATCAGGGGCGTGAAACCCCTTATCCTCGCTTAAAAGTGGGCGAACACCACCAAGACCGCAGCGAAGGCCAAACCCTCAGCCAGCTGAGCGACAAACTGCTCACCGTGGCGCATGGCCATGAGCTGCTTGAGATTTTTGAGCGTCATGGCGAAAGCTATTTACTGGCCATGTTGCGCGACCGGGCTGGTAATGAAATTGTGCTGGATTATGATATTCAGGGCCGCCTGAGCCGCCTGAGAAATGGCGAATCGCCTTGGGCGTTGTTGCAATACGATGCGCACAACAGAATCAGCAGCATTAGCTTAGCCAGCACGCCCCCTCGCCAACTCGCCAGCTATCAGTACAACGATGCGGGCGATTTGATAAGTGCCAGCGACGAAGACCAGCAGCGCTGGCAGTATCAATACCAACACCATCTTATTACCCGCTACACCGACCGCACCGGTCGAGGCCAGAATATCGAGTGGGACGGCACAGACGCCAAATCCAAAGCGATTCGTGAATACGCCGATGATGGCAGCAACAGTATCCAACTCGAATATGTGCCTGATCTGCGCCTGACCATCACCACCAATGCGCTGGCACAAGAGACTTACTATTACTTTGATATCGACGGCTATGTGTATCGCACGGTTTACCCCGATGGCAAAGAGGAATGGGCCTTCAGGGATGAAGCTAAAAACCTGACCAAACACATCCATCCCGATGGCACGGCTGAAAGCTTTATCTATGACGACAAAGACAATCTGATTGAACATATCCGCCCGGATCAAACTCGGGTGTTGATGGCCTATGACGATAAAGACCAGCTAATCCGCATCACCGATCCAAGCGGCCATGAATGGCTGCGCGAATATGATGCCCAGGGCAATCTCACCAAAGAAACCGATCCGCTGGGCCATTGCACCCAATACAGCTATAACCCGCAGGGCTTGCCCGTAGCGATTAAAGATGCCAAAGGCGGCAGTAAAAAACTCGCCTATCTGCCTAATGGCCAGCTCAGCAGCTATACCGATTGCTCCGGTAAAACCAGCCAATGGCAATACGATGCCCGTGGCCGCCTGATCGTGGCGCAAGATGCCGCAGGCAATGCCAGCCAATATCACTACGGTAGCGATGGCCAGCTGGCTAAAGTCGTCAATCCTGACGGCACACACAGCCTGCTGCAATACGATGCCGAAGGCCGCTTACTCAGCCACACCGACGCGCTGCAAGCTAAAACCCAGTTTGATTATGACCGCGCAGGCCGCGTCAGTAGCCGCAAAGACGCCGCCAATCAAACGCTGAGCTACCAATACGATAAGCTGGGCCGCCTGCTCAGCCTGATTAATGAAAATAAGGAGGCTTATCGTTTTACTTACGATGTCGCCAGCCGCCTGCAAGAAGAAACCGACTTCGGCAATAAACGCACCCGCTACCAATACGAAGCAGCAACGGGCCGCCTGCAGCAAATCGACGAAGCAGGCAAGATCACCACCCTTGCCTACGATGAAACCGGGCGCTTAACAGCAAGGCAGAGTGGCCAAAGCAGCGAGCGCTTTAGATACGACGTATTAGGGCGGATTTTCGCCGCAAAAAACCAATACAGCGAATGCCATTTTGGCTTTGATGCCGTCGGCAACCTCATCACCGAGCGCCACGAATACAAATTATTCGGCCAGCAACAGCAATACAACTGGCAGCATGAATACGATGAACTCGGCAACCGCATCGCCAGCATCCGCCCCGATGGCCAGCGCACCGACTGGCTGATTTACGGCAGCGGCCATGTGCACGGCATACTGTGGAACAAACAAGAAATCGCTAGCTTCGAACGTGACGATTTGCACCGTGAAACTCAGCGCACGCTGGGCAATCAGCTGACTGCCCACACCCATTTCGACAAAATGGGCCGCATTACCCAACAAACACTCAGCGGTAAAACCAGCAGCCACCGCAGCTACAAATACGATCCAGTTGGCCAAATGCTAGGCATCAGCGACAGCCGCAGTGGCCAGATCAGCTATCAATATGACCCAGTGGGCCGCCTTATCGCCGCCAACAGCCGCCTCGGCCATGAAAGCTTTGCCTTTGACCCTGCAAGCAACTTAGTCGATACAAAACACCAAGCCGGCAATAGCACCAGCAGCAGCTTACCCACCATGCCCGCCGTACTCGGCAACTTATTAAAGCAATACGCCGGAACCCATTATAAATACGACGCCCGTAGCAATCTGATTGAAAAACAGCAAGGCGAACAAACCACTAAATACAGCTGGGATGGTTTTAACCGTCTGAGCAAAATCAGCAGCCAAGCAGGCGAAACCAAATACTTCTACGACGTATTCGGCCGTCGCATTGGCAAAGAAAATGCCCAGGGTAAGACAGAATTTATCTGGGATGGTGACGTGATCGCCCTGGAAAAAAACGCCGAACACACCCGCCACTACCTGTTCGAGCCCAACAGCTTTATCCCACTGGCACAGATCATTACCGCCAATGATGACAGTGAAAAAATGGCCTACTATCACGTAGACCACCTCGGCACGCCGCAAACACTCAGCGATGAAAACGGTGAGATCGCTTGGAGCGCGGAGTACAAGGCTTGGGGAGAAGCGCAGGTCGTCATTAGTGAAGCGGCAAAGACAGCGGGTATCAACAACCCAATCCGCTTCCAAGGCCAATACTTCGACGAAGAATCCGGCTTGCACTACAACCGCCACCGTTATTACGATCCGGAGATTGGGCGGTTTATTAGTAGTGATCCAATTGGGTTGGAAGGAGGCCTAAATTTACACCTTTACGCTTTAAATCCAACTGAGTGGATAGACCCATTAGGATTAGCAAATAAGTATCGTAAAAAGGATGGAACTTTTGGGAAAAAACCTGGGCCTAAGCCAGCAAATAAAAGCGATGGCACACATGGTAATTGCTTAACATCCGATAGAAAAGCAGTTGGATATGAATTAAGAGATATAAATAGCGGTAAGATTGTTAAGTATGGTGAAACTACAGAGTTGAATCCAAGTGATCGTTACTCTAGAACTGAATATGAAAATATGAATGCTCGTATGTTTGTAGTTAAACGAGGAACAAAGTGTGAGATGCACAAATGGCAGCATGAGAAGATACTTGCATATAAAGCTACACATAATGGTGAAAGACCGATTTATAATTTCAATGATTATTAATAGATGGAATTGATATGAGATTCTGGAGTACATCTGAAACTAGTGATCCAACTCAATTGGATGACTCAAGTATTGAAGAGTCTGCTTATGCAAAAGAGTTAAGGCTACTCTTCAATAGCATTGAAGAAAAAATAAATACAAAATTAAAGGGCGTTCAGTTTGATAACGACTTTGAAGTTTGGGGTGTGATTTACGTCTGTGTTTCAGATGAATTTTTAGATTTTTTTGGGGAAACGAATTGTGTAAGGAGAAATCCTAAAGCTATGGAAATTAGGCTTCAACTTGACTTTAGTATCTTTTCGACTGCCCCTAAAGAGAAACGGCTCCTCATGTTGATGGATCTCCTAAGGCGTTCTGTTGATGTTATGAAAGAAAAGAAATTCAAGGTTAATGAAGACGATAGAAATAAAATTTCATGTCTTTTGGAAGAGCTTGAATGTGAGTTGTAAAAGAGTTTGAATAACAGGTGACAACTGAAGTCCGAGGAAACAACTGAAGTCCGAGGAAACAACTGGGGTCAGAGTAAAATTAAATTTGTTTTCTCGAATCCCCCAAGAGAATTTAATTTTGTTCCGCCTCCAGTTATTTTAAGCAATACACCGGAACCCATTACAAATATGCTGCCCGCAGCAATCTAATTGAAAAGCAGCAAGGCGAACAAACCACCCAATACAGCTGGGATGGTTTCAACCGCCTGAAAAAAATCAGCAACGCAGCAGGCGAAACCAAATACTTCTACGACGTATTCGGCAGCCGCATCGGCAAAGAAAATGCCCAAGGCAAGACAGAGTTTATCTGGGACGGTGACGTCATCGCCTTGGAAAAAACGGCCGAACAAACACGTCATTACCTGTTCGAGCCCAACAGCTTTATCCCGCTAGCGCAGATTGTGGAACAAGGTGAAAGCAGCCACACTGCCTACTACCATGTGGATCAACTTGGTACGCCGCAGGCCTTAAGCGATGAAAACGGCGAAATCGCATGGAGCGCGGAATATAAAGCGTGGGGTGAAGCGCAGGTCGTCATCAGCGAAGCCGCAAAGACAGCGGGCATCAATAATCAGATTCGCTTCCAAGGCCAATACTTCGACGAAGAATCCGGCTTGCACTACAACCGTCACCGCTATTACGATCCAGAGATTGGGCGGTTTATTAGCAGCGATCCGATAGGCTTGTTTGGGGGATTTAATACTTATGCGTATGCGCCTAATTCGACTGGGTGGGTAGATCCTTGGGGGCTAAAGAAAAAAGGTGGCAGTTGCGCTCTTGATAAAAGTTTAGCTGGCGTAAAGTACGATAAGAAGCAAGCTCAACATCTTATACCGCAAGATGTGTGGAATAGAAACGAGACCTTTTTTGATGATATTGGTATGAGCGGAATGCGTGACCATCGATCTAATGGTGTTTTAATGCCGGACAACTCTACTGACGCTTTAGCAATGAACAGAAAGTATTACCATAATGGCTCGCATTCAAATTACTCAAGATCTGTAGAGAATGATGACAATGGAGTAAAAGATCGTTATCAACAAGGAAGAATATCGGCCGCAGAGGCAAGGACTCAAATTGGCAGATTGCAGGATAAAAAAAGAAGTGATATGCGAGCCCAGCTAAACCCAGGGCAATGTCCAACCAGATTAAGTTGAGATTTGAAAAATGAGCAAGTATTTTGTCATGGCAGCAAAAGAAGAAACAGGATGTCCTTCGGGCTTCTATTATGTGTATTTACTAAACACATTTGATGCTAAAACGTACAAAACTGGAGGCTATGGTAAATTACCTTGGTATACGGGGCCTAAGAGATATGGCACCCCCATTCCGCCATTCCCTTCCGACCT
The DNA here is from genome assembly GCF_900451195.1 of Iodobacter fluviatilis. Lineage (NCBI taxonomy): Bacteria > Pseudomonadati > Pseudomonadota > Betaproteobacteria > Neisseriales > Chitinibacteraceae > Iodobacter > Iodobacter fluviatilis. Next base: position 1,042,111 of record NZ_UGHR01000001.1, on the reverse strand, counting down.
ATTCTTAGTAACGGAGAATACAAAATATGAATACGACATAAGAAGTGGATCTAGTTACTTCTATGTCCTTAGTGAGAAATTTGCTTCGATTATTTCAGAATATAAAACTAATTTTATTCAAATTAGCCCTGTTAAATATATTGATAAGAACGGAGATGGTGTTCTTGGCAAGTCATATTTTGTTGGGAGAACTAAACCTCTTAAAAAAGAAGAAGTTTTTGATTTACACGCCAGTAAATTTGTTAACGAATCAAATTATGACTTTGAGCTATTAAAAATTAAAAATGAGTTCAATTTTGATTTGTTTGACACACGATATACTGCACCCATTCAATTTAGTTTAATAATTTCAGAGAAAATGAAAGCTCATCTTGAGCGAGAAGGAATTAAAGGAGTTGATTTCCTGGATCTTGATTTATTAAAATTAAATAAAGATCAAAGTACCTCTAATGAAAAACCCACGTATGATCCAATTTGAAATTTGGACTCACATGCAACAACTGGGGTCAGAGTAAAATTAAGTATGCTTTTTTTAGGTCCAAGAGGATTTAATTTTGTTACGCCTCCAGTTATTTGAAGCAATATGCCGGAACCCATTACAAATTCGACGCCCGCAGCAATCTGATTGAAAAGCAGCAAGGCGAGCAGATCACCCAATATACAGCTGGGATGGCTTTAACCGCCTGAGCAAAATCAGCAATGCAACAGGCGAAACCAAATACTTCTACGACGTATTCGGCCGCCGCATCGGCAAAGAAAACGCCCACGGTAAAACAGAATTCATCTGGGACGGCGACGTCATCGCCCTAGAAAAAACCGCCGAACACACCCGGCATTACCTGTTTGAACCTAATAGTTTTATTCCGCTGGCACAGATCATTACCGCCAATGATGACAGCGAAAAAATGGCCTACTACCACGTAGACCACCTCGGCACGCCACAAACACTCAGCGATGAAAACGGCGAAATTGCGTGGAGCGCGGAGTACAAGGCGTGGGGTGAAGCGCAGGTCGTCATTAGTGAAGCGGCAAAGACAGCCGGTATCAACAACCCAATCCGCTTCCAAGGCCAATACTTCGACGAAGAATCCGGCTTGCACTACAACCGCCACCGCTATTACGATCCAGAGATTGGGCGGTTTATATCGAGCGATCCGATTGGGTTAATGGGAGGGTTTAATACCCATGCTTATGCGCCGAATCCGACGGGATGGATTGATCCATTAGGCTTAGCAAAAATTTTCAATAAGTCATGCTTTAATTCGCCTTCAAATAAGCAACACACAACCTATCAACAAGATATAAACTGGGATTTACCTGCAAATACACGAAATGGTGTAAAGACAAACTTAGAATTAGCAAATGAAGGAAAAAGCCCTTTTGTTGTAAAAAATGGAAAGTACTCCCAATTAAACCTACACCACTCCAAGCAAGATGCAAATGGTTCGCTGTTTGAATTGTCAGCAGATACACACCAAAAATACTATGGCAGTAATGCTTTGCACCCATACCTTCCAAATGCTCACCCAGAAAGACCGGTGGATAGAGACAGTTTTAATCTTGATAGAGATGCATATTGGAAAGATCGGGCACAGAACGAAGTCAAAAGAAGAAATGGTAAAGGATGCCAATAACATGATATCGAATAAATTAATTGATTTTATGAAGAAAAAAAACTGGTGGTTTGATGAAATATCTGATGCTTATGTAAGCTCCCTTGAGTTACTTGGAATACCACTGGACTCAGATGCTGCCTTTTTTTTCTTACATGCAGAGGACGGCCCTTCCTTTTGCTCCAAAAAAGGACAAATACATCAAATTGGGTGGCACATAGCTAATACAAATTATATAGAAAATACTAGTAGTCAGAAAAAGACACTTGGGATACCTGATAACTACTTGGCACTAGATAATTTTGAAAATGGATCGGGATTTTTTTATGACTCAAAAACTGGATGGGTAATATATCTCGAGACAGGGTCAATACTCATCAATTTTCAACATGGTTCTATAGAAAAAAAATGGGAATCCTTTAATGATTTCATTGAGTGGTTCTTCGATATTAAGTAATAATCCATATCTACTTTGGTATTAGAAAACAAATTTGGGACAGACCACAGTTAATTAAATGGAGTGGGATGGCCAGCATGCAGATGCAAAGGCGATCCGCGAATACGCCGACGATGGCAGCATGGATATTCGCTTAGCGTGGGATAAAAATATTGATCTCACCTATGTAACCGATGCGCTGGGCCAGACCACCGAATATTACTTTGATGAAAAAGGCTACAACTACCGCATCGTTTACCCGGACCATAATGAAGAATGGTTTAACTTTGATGCTAAAAAACAGCTCATCAGCCACATCTTTCCAGATGGCTCCTCGGAGACATTTGAATACGATGATGAAGGCAATATGCTGCTGCACGAGCGGCAGGATGGCAGTGAAGTGCGGTTTAGCTACGATCAGCAGCAAAACCCAAACGAAATCCTCGATCCAACAGGGGAAAAATGGCTACGCGCTTACAACACTAAAAACCAGCTCATCGAAGAAACCGATCCGCTGGGTCATAAAACGCAATACACCTGGCCTGCCCGTCAGCATCACCGATGCCAAGGGCGGTAAAAAACAAATTAAATATCGCCCGGATGGCTTGCTGCAAAGCTATAGCGATTGCTCTGGCAAAACCAGCCAGTGGCAATACGATGCCCGTGGCCGCCTGATTGTTACGCAAGATGCAGCAGGTAATGCCAGTCAGTACCAATATGGCAGCGATGGCCAGCTGGCTAAAATCATCAACCCTGATGGCACGCAGAATGAGCTGCAATACGATGCTGAAGGCCGCTTGCTCAGCCATGCCGATGCCCTTAAGCGCAAAACGCAGTTTGAATACGACCGCGTGGGCCGGGTCAGCAGCCGCCTTGATGCGGCAGGCCAAACCCTCAGCTACCAATACGACAAACTGGGGCGGCTTACCCAGCTGACCAATGAAAATAACGAGCATTATCGCTTCAGTTACGATCTGGCCAGCCGTTTGCAAGAAGAAACAGACTTTGGCAACCGGCGCACCCGCTATCAATACGAAGCCAGCAGCGGCCGCCTGCTAAAAATTGAAGAAGCGGGCAAAACCACCGCCCTCGCCTACGACAATGCCGGCCGCTTAATCGAGCGCAGCAGCGGCCAAAGCCGTGAGCGCTTTAAATACGATGCACTTGGCCGGATTTACGCCGCTAAAAACCAATACAGCGAATGCCATTTTGCTTTTGATGCCGTCGGCAACCTCATCACCGAGCGCCACGAATACAAGCTATTCGGCCAGCAACAGCAATACAACTGGCAGCACGAATACGACGAGCTGGGCAACCGCATCGCCAGCATCCGCCCCGATGGCCAGCGCACCGACTGGCTGGTTTACGGCAGCGGCCATGTGCACGGCATGCTGTGGAATAAACAAGAAATCGCCAGCTTTGAGCGGGATGATCTGCACCGCGAAACCCAGCGCACCTTGGGCAATCAGCTGACTGCCCAAAACCATTTCGACAAAATGGGCCGCATTACCCAACAAACACTCAGCGGTAAAACCAGCAGCAACCGTAGCTACAAATACGATCCAGTCGGCCAATTGCTGGGCATCAGCGACAGCCGCAGCGGCCAGATCAGTTATCAATACGACCCTGTAGGCCGCCTTATCGCCGCCAACAGCCGCCTCGGCCATGAAACTTTTGCTTTCGACCCAGCCAGTAATTTGAGTGATACAAAACACGCTAGCAATAGCTAGCTTACCTGCCATGCCAGCCGTACTCGGCAACCTATTAAAGCAATACGCCGGAACCCATTATAAATACGACGCCCGCAGCAATTTGATCGAAAAACAGCAAGGCGAACAAGCCACCAAATTCAGCTGGGATGGTTTTAACCGTCTGAGCAAAATCAGCAGCCAGGCCGGTGAAACCAAATACTTCTACGACGTATTCGGCCGCCGCATCGGCAAAGAAAACGCCAAAGGTAAGACAGAATTCATCTGGGACGGCGACGTCATCGCCCTAGAAAAAACTGCCGAACACACCCGCCATTACCTGTTTGAACCCAATAGCTTTATTCCGCTGGCACAAATCGTTTCCGCCAACGATAGCGAACAAGAACACACCGCCTACTACCACGTAGATCATCTCGGCACGCCACAAACACTGAGCGATGAAAACGGCGAAATCGCATGGAGCGCGGAATATAAAGCGTGGGGTGAAGCGCAGGTCGTCATCAGCGAAGCCGCAAAGACAGCGGGCATCAACAATCCAATCCGCTTCCAAGGCCAATACTTCGACGAAGAGTCCGGCTTGCACTACAACCGCCACCGCTATTACGATCCGGAGATTGGGCGGTTTATATCGAGTGATCCGATTGGGCTAATGGGGGGATTAAATACCCATGCTTATGCGCCGAATCCGGTTGAGTGGATTGATCCGCTGGGACTGGCAAAATTTGGATCAGGTAAAGGCACACATACTGCAACAGTTACAGTACAAAATCAGCAAGGAACCACTACTAGCAGTTCAATTTATCAAAGTGGCAACATGACAGAAGAGGAAAAAGCACTAGGATTTCCTCAAAGTACGCTAGCCACTCACACAGAAGCAAGAGCCATGAAAGATCTTGATTTAAAATCAGGGGGTAATGTTCTTATTGAAGGAGAATATCCGCCTTGCACCTCTTGCAAAGGTAAAATGAATAAAAAAGCAAAGCAAAGTGGCTCAAGCATAAAATACACATGGCCAAGCGAACAAGGCCAAACAAATATATGGACAACAAAAAAATGAATGAAAAAGATGAATTTTATAAATTCGAAGCTATATGTATTACTTCATTTTTTGATGAAGACTCAGATTGTTGGACTGTCGCTTTTGCTAATGACAATACTCCTTCCCCAGAGAAGTATCTTATCCTGCAAAGAGCAGTAGATGATGATGACTTATATTATTATGAGGTTTGCAGTAGAGAGTACTCTGGCAATGGAGGTTTTAAAAAAGTTACTGTCACAAACAAAGACTTAGAAATTATATTTTCGGAAGAATTAATCAATAAATTTGAGTGTAAAGGGCTATTAATAAAATTCACAAAAGACGCACAATTTTTTTCTGAGGCAATTCAATCGCTCAATCATATTTTTATACAATCTGATTGTAATTTATCTACAAAATTAAGTAGCTAATCTTTGCTTTTATTTCCCCCGCCTTTCATTTTTATATTTGGCTGGGCATATGTTATTAATACCTCCGATGTGTTATATCCCGAACTTAAACACTTCCTTAAGTCTTTACTAGGGGGATTCCCCAGTACCGAGCGACGGGTTAAAGTATGTGGATAATGCCTGTAAGCTATTAGCCGATCACGTAAAAATCAGAATAACTGGAATAACTAGGGTCAGAGTAAAATTAATTTAAGTTTGTTTTAAACACGGTTTTTCATCCGCCCACAGCCTGCGTAAAGAATGGGAACGGATGCCACCGAAGAGAGCGATGCACTTACCGAGTGGAATAGCCAGCGACAGGTAGGCAGCGGCTCGGTATCACTCGCCAGCTTTAATTACAAAGCCGCTAACACCAGCCACACCGCCGATCATAGTGCGGTAGACTAGGGTGATGGCGGGCAGCAAATCCAATCAAGCTTTGAAGATTACGACGCCCAGACCCACTATTACGCCAGCGATGCCGAAGGCCTAAGCCACTACGCTAACTTGCGTCAGCAGGCTTTGGACGCGCAAAAGAAATCCTTCACCGGCTCTGGCACTTTACGCAGCCTGCAAGCCGGGCAATGGTTCAGATTAGAAGACCACCCCGCCCACGAATGGGATGCGGCCGAGCAGCGCGAATTTGCCATTACCGAGCTAAAGTTCACCGCGCAGAATAATCTGCCGGTGGATTTGACCCAGCAACTTGGCCTAGTCGCCCCCAGCCTACTCATAGGAGCGGTTTCAACCGCGAATCCTCCTTACCAGGCCGATTTCACCGCCCAAAGGCGCGGCCAGCCGATTACCCCTGCCTTTGCTCATGAGCCACTGAGCAAACCCAAAAGCTTTGGCGTACAAACCGCCACCGTAGTGGGCCCCGCCGGATCAGAAGTCCATACCGACGAGCAAGGCCGGATTAAGGTGCAATTCCACTGGCAGCGTGCCGCAGAGCACCCAGAGTTTGGCGCAAACCTGGATGACAAATCATCCTGCTGGATACGTGTCTCTATGCCGAGTGCGGGCGCAGGCTTTGGTCACCAGTTTATTCCGCGCATCGGCCAGGAAGTTTTAGTCGATTTTATCGAAGGCGATATCGACCGCCCTATCGTCACCGCCGTGGTCTATAACGGCAGCCACCCGGTGCCCACCTTTAGCGGCGCAGGCGCTTTACCCGCCAACAAAACCCTATCCGGCATTAAGAGTAAAGAATTTGAAGGCGGCCAATACGGCGAGCTGCTGTTTGATGACACTAAGGGCGAAGTGCGCACCAAATTATCCAGCGAGCACGGTAAAACTCAGCTCAACCTTGGCTACTTAATCCATCCACGCACCGACGGCAAAGGCGAGCCACGCGGCGAAGGCTTTGAGCTGCGCACCGACAAACAAGGTGCCATTCGCGCCAGCGGCTTACTCATCAGCACCGAAGCCAAAGGCGGCGCATCCGGCAAACAGCTAGACCGCAGCCCAGCGCAAAGCCAGCTGGAATCCGCCCTGGAAACCGCCAAAAACCTCGGCGAATACGCCACCAAACAACTCGCCGACAGCATGGAAACCGGCGACGATGATCAAACCATCAAACCCGACAACAGCCCCGGCGACAAAGCCAACCACGGCCACCTGCACCACCATGTGCACGCCAGCAAAAGCTTTGAAGCTGGGTCAAACACGGATAAAGACGGTAAAACCAAATCCAAAGAGCAAGCAGGCCAACAAAAAATCATCCTGCTGCACGGCGAGGATGGAGTGGCCATCACCACCCCGCAAAGCCAGACCCTCAGCGCAGGCAGCAACCTAGACCAAGTCGCCCAAAGAGACAGCAACCAAAGCACCGGCCGCCGCTGGATTCATAACGTGGGCCAGCACATCAGCCTGTTTACCGGCGGCGTTAAAGACAAAATCACCATGAAGCTGATCGCCGCCAAAGGCCAGCTACAAATGCAGGCCCAAAGCGACGACATCGAAATCACCGCCGACAAAAACGCCAGGTTCACCGCCATCAAAGGCAAGGGCCTCTTCAACGCCAAACAAGAAATCCTGCTCACCGCAGGCGGCGCTTATATCCGCATCAAAGACGGCAAGATCGAGCTGCATGCGCCGGGGAAAGTGAGTATTAAGGGCGAGAGTCATGATTGGAGCGGGCCGAAGAGTTTAGATATGCCTATGCAAGCCTTACCAAATGAAGAGTCAACATGGGTTAAATTAGCAACCCACTACGATGATGCTTGGAATACCCCATGGCCATTAGAAAATATGAACCTTAAAATTGCTGGATCAACAGTCAGTAATACACTGAAAGTTGACTTAAAAGAGGAGAAGTAAATGTCTGAAGATGCTAATAAAAGCAAAAAAGTACATGCAGCAAAAGATGGGGACGTTCTTGTCACCGGAAATCCTCAAATTACTGAAAAAGAAATATACCAAGCTCGTAAAATAATTATTCAACAATTAGATGCTGCCTATTTAACATTAATTGATGCGATGCAACCCTTCCAAAAAAAGTGGGATGCAGGCCCCAAAATGGCCTTGGCAGAAGCGGTTTGGGAGGGAGCCACAGCGGGTGCCAGTGGCTGGGGAGAAGACTTTGCAGAAATGTTTGAGGCAAAAACGTGGCAAAATCTGGGCAATAAAGTAAAAGATGCGGCAGGGACAGCCTATGATACGGCTGGTGTTTATGCGATAAGCGTAAAAAATGATATTAAAAAAAGCGTTAACGAAGCAGTAAAAACTGTAGATACTGCTGATGAAAAGTTATTCAATTGGGCTTGGTGGGAGACTCAATTCCACGAGCAAACTAAAAGTGCTGAAGCTCAGTTTGAAGCATTAAAACGTGATGCAAAATCAACAACAAAAACGGCAGTTAAAGCAGCCCAACAAGCGAAGAAAATTTACATTCACCGTGATGCGATTCTTAACCTGCCCAATTTAATAGTACAAGGTGATCCTGTACCCGTCGAAAATTTTATTGATACCGTATTGGCAGATATTGACCCTGAGCTAGCAAAAACAATTAAAAATGATAAGGATTTTTATATGGTCATAGAATTAATTCGTGATCATGACAGCATCTTGTCTTATTTAAGTTATGCCACATTATCATTTGAAGCAGTTCCCCCAAATTTCTATGCCTATTTAGCAGGAAAAGGTGGCGCTTATTTAATGATTGAAGTGGTCTTGCTCATTATTACAGCTCTACTTACAGCGGGTGCGGCAGCCGCAGCGCGAGTGACTGCTTTAGTGGCACGTATTGCTGCCAGTAGTACTAGAGTCGCTGGTGCAATAAAAAAAATTGAGCACAGTAAACAGGCATTTGATGCATTTACCCGATTTATTGAAGACTATTGTGATGCTGCTAATCGGCTGCATGAGCTAGGAGGGAAACTGTGTCAAGCTCGCACAAGAGGTGTAAGAATTAAAGGAAGCACAAGAACGACGATTGAGGCAAAAAATAAAACTACCAAACGCGATAAGAAATGTGCTTGTTGTGGCAGCACAACCCATACCACACCCCGCGGGCGGATCGGTGTAATTAAATATACCTGAGTTTAGGAAAAAAAATGGCAGAAGCAAGCGAAACAATCCTAGGTAATATCGAAAAAAATACGACATATAGAAAAACAATAGAAAATAATACTAAAGAGGCTACGCACCCAAGAAATAAAGGGATTATCATGCAGGCGCATCATATTATTTCTGCAGATGCTGTTAAACGTAGCAATGTTGGTGCTCTCATGGAGCAATACGGCTACGATATTAATTGTATAAATAATTTAGTATTTCTTCCATATTCTCTTGAAGGTGCTTGCCACTTGGAGGTGCAATTGCACAGAGGAAATCATGCATCCCCGGCCGCTGATGAATTGCTATCACCTGATGACCGGCCACATCCTTCTGCATATCATCAAAGTATTAGAGATTTTTTAGACAGTCAATTTAGAGATTTTAAAGATATATGCGAAGGAGATGATTCAAAAGTAGATGATAAATTTAGAGAAAAGGTGAATAAAATTTCCATGAAAATACTGAAACGAATCGGGAACTTTGATCCCTCATATCAACTAACTTCTATTGCAAAGTCATTCTCGCCAAAAAATATCGAAGGGTGCAAATGTGCTGCAAACGTGCCTACTCACAAAGTTACCACTGTTCAAGGTTGCACCTCAAAAAGGAATCATACTGGAAGTACTAATATTGGCTTAGGGCAAAAAGTAGAAATTGAGTATGAAAAAAAATCCTACGAACTAATGGCAGGAAAATAATGAGCAAATATAATGATGACTACTTTTTCGTAAAAAGAGACAGCAGCATTGAAAATTTACCCGACCTTGCACCGGATAAAGATACTGCTTTCCGCCTATTCCGTAGTTCAAACGCCCCAGAAGGGGATGCACCTTATGTATTTCGTAATGGAGCTTTAGATTATCAATTGGGAACAGGTGTAAAACCATCAACCATTCTCCCTAATATATTCATGGGATCCATTCATTTTTTTATTGAAAACAAAACATTTGAAAAATTCATGGGATTAAATTTACCGGGAATGGTTTGCCACCCATGTATTTATATTGATCATAACGATGAATGGCATGAAAACTATTGGCATATATATATTCAACTCGAAATTGATTGCTGGGATAGAGAAAAATCTACTTTTGACTTGGATAGCAAAGAAGAAAATATTAAAGGTGTAAGCTATGACGTCACTCGTTTTTCTCTAAATACTAATATTCTTGACAAAATACCTCTAGCAGATCGACGTATATTCATGATTGGTGGTGTTCAGTCTGGCGGCATCCTTATTCATAAGAGCCTTAAAGATTTTTTTAGTGTACGTGGCATTAAATTTATTCCAATACTTGATTATTGGGGCTAATTTAATAGTTATTAAATTTTCTTAATGACCAAGCACTCAAATGCGAGATGCAATATAAAGTCAGAGCTGAAATATGATGAATTTTTACAATGATGAGTATTATTTCATTGACAGTGCAGCACTAAATGATATGCCGAGCCTCACCCCCAATGATGACACTGCATTTAGATTACGCCGTAGTCGAGAAAATCCAGAGGGAAATGCACCTTATATATTTCATAATGGTGCGATAGATTACCAAAAAGGAACTTGTGTTACTCCACTTGCAGATTTACCTAATATCATGGTTGGCACTAACGAACTTTATTTTGATGATTTAAAGTTTGAAGAATTCATGAAATTTAATTTACCCAATATAATTTGTCATCCTTGCATTTATATTGACCACAAAGAACATTGGCATGAAAACATGTGGCATGTTTATGTATTAAATAAAATAGATTGCTGGGACAGGAAACGATCAGAATATGATGAAGACTCTGCAGAGGAAACTAAGGACGGCATTGAATATGACGTGAATAGATACAGTCTGGATAGTCTAGTGCTTGATAATATTTCATTAAAGGACCGTTTGATATTTCGTATGGGCGGCGTTACTTATGGAGGTGTATTAGTCCATAAAAGCCTCAAAAATTTCTTAACTGCATATGGAGTGAGGTTTATTCCTATTGTCGATTTTTTTGGTTAACTCCTATTAGATATTAATCAAGCTACTATTAGGCTTAATGAATTTAAATAATACGGGGCCAGCTCCAATAAAAATATTGGGTGTTGGAACTGGCCCCGCTCACTTTGCTCTGGCAACACTCTATTACTTTGATGCGCTGGGCTACACCTATCGCATTATTTATCCCGACAACAGCGAAGAATGGCTGTTTCGCGATGATTACAAAAACCTAGTCAAACACGTTTATCCCGATGGCAGCTCAGATCGTTATGAATACGACGCCAACGATAATCTGCTGCAGCATATTCGCCCCGACGATAGCACCGTGCAGATGGCTTACGATGATAAAGACCAGCTGATCCGCATTACTGATCCGCTGGGCAATATCTGGCTGCGCGAATACGACGACAAAGGCAATCTGCTTAAAGAAATCGATCCTAAGCAATACGTCACCCGCTATAGCTACAACGCGCAGGGCCTGCCTATCGCAATTAAAGACGCCAAAGGCGGCACAAAAAAACTGGCCTATTTACCCAACGGCCAGCTTGCCAGCTTTACCGATTGCTCTGGCTCCTGCACCGAATGGCATTACGATGCCAATGGCCGCTTGCTATCGCACACCGATGCGCTGGGCCGCAGCACCCGCTATGGCTACGATAAAGCAGGCCGGATTCATTCCCGAATCGATGCGATGGGCCAAGAGCTGGCCTACCGCTACGACAAACTGGGCAGGCTGACCGCACTGCAAAATGAAAACAGCGCCCAATATCGCTTTAGCTACGATCCGGTTGGCCGCTTAATCGAAGAAAACAGCTTTGATGGCAAAGCCACCCGCTACCACTATGCCGAAGCCAGCGGCCAGCTATTAGAAGTGAACGAAGCAGGCCAGCTCACCCAGCTTAACTACGATGCCGCAGGCCGCTTGGCGCAGCGTAAAACGGGCAGCAGCAAAGAATCATTCCGCTACGATCCGGCTGGCCGCCTTGCCATCGCTAAAAACCGCTTTAGCCAAGTGGCGTTTAACTTTGATGAAGTGGGCGATTTAACGCGTGAAGAGCACCAGTACCAGCTCTTTGGCCAAAGCCAAACCCATATTTGGCAGCACGAATACGACGAACTGGGCAACCGCATCGCCAGCATCCGCCCCGATGGCCAGCGCACCGATTGGCTGATTTACGGCAGCGGCCATGTGCACGGCATGCTGTGGAATAAACAAGAAATCACCAGCTTTGAGCGCGATAAACTACACAGAGAAACTGGCCGCAAACTCGCCAACCAGCTGCAAGCCCAAACCCAATACGACCCAATGGGCCGCATGCTGCAGCAAACGCTCAGTGGAAAAACCAGCAGCAACCGCAGCTATCAATACGACCCGGTAGGGCAACTGCTGGGCATTAAAGACAGCCGCAAAGGTGAAACCCAGTACCGCTATGATCCGGTAGGCAGGCTGCTTGCTGCCAACACCCCCAAACATCAGGAAACCTTTGCTTTTGACCCCGCCAGCAATCTGCTCGACAGCAAAACAGAAAGCACCCTACCCACCCAAACACCGCGCCTGCTGGATAACCTGCTGAAGCAATACTCAGGCACCCACTTTAAATACGACGCACGCGGCAATCTCACCGAAAAACAACGCGGCGAACAGATCACCAAACTCAGCTGGGACGGCTTTAACCGCCTCAGTGAAGTGCAAACAGCCCAAGGCGCAACGCAATACTATTACGACGCCTTTGGCCGCCGCATCGGCAAAGAAAACGCCCAAGGCAAAACCGCATTCATCTGGGACGGCGACGTGATCGCCTTGGAAAAAACCGCCGAACACACCCGGCATTACCTGTTCGAGCCCAACAGCTTTGTGCCGTTGGCGCAAATCGTCTCCGCCAACGACAGCGAGCAAGAACACACCGCCTATTACCACGTAGATCACCTCGGCACGCCGCAAACACTGAGCGATGAAAACGGCGAAATTGCGTGGAGTGCGGAGTACAAAGCTTGGGGCGAAGCAAAAACCATTATCAGCGAAGCGGCTAAAACAGCAGGCATCAATAACCCACTACGCTTCCAAGGCCAATACGCCGACGAAGAAAGTGGATTGCATTACAACCGCTATCGCTATTACGATCCGGAGATTGGGCGGTTTATTAGTAGTGATCCGATTGGGTTGATGGGCGGGATAAATACGCATGCGTATGCGCCGAACTCAACGGAATGGATTGATCCATTAGGTCTGGCCAGAAAAATTCCATCAGGAAATGACGCATCTGGGCGCCCATTTTCGAGTCCACAATATAGCATTTGGACTCAACAAACGATCCCGGCAGAAATTCAGGCAGGAACACGAGAAGATCACTTTAGAGATGCAAATAAGCAGTTACATCAAGAAATTACGGCAAATCCAGCTCTTGGTGATGCTCTTGGCAAAGATGTTGTAACGCATGTTCAACCAGGCCCAAGAGGAGGATATGCAGACACTAGCCCACCAGGATTAACTTGGCATCACAGTGCTCAAGATCCAACAAAAATAGAATTAATACCACGACCACAACATAAAGCAGCAGGCCCAGTTCAAAACTCGCTTCACCCTAATCAACAGGGTGGGTTCAAAAAATTAAATTGTAGATAGAGGTACTTTAAATGCGCATCTTACTTGAACTAAATGAAGTCTTTGTTAACCCTCACATGCATTCTGGCTGGCTTTTCTTGGGCTCAAAACCATGGACACTTATTTCAAAAGGGTTTTTCTACAAAGTGAATATGGATCTTTCTCCGGAAGAAGAAAAACAAGAAAGAGAAAAATTAGTTTCTGAAGGCTGGATATCTACTTTATCTATAGAGGATATAGAAGATGTCATTGATAATCTTAGTCAGCAAATTGAGGCTCCTACACAAGAGCAGATCTTAGCTGCATTTACTTTTTATTATGAAAATGATTCTTTTTTTGAGTGTGATGAAGATTGAAATGCTTGCGACATAATTAAAACCATTATTTATTTTTTAAATATTTAATCAAATAAGCAATATGGGATAGTACTTACTTTATAAACTAGTAGGAAGGCTTCTCATGTGATCTGACTTGTTTAAAGGGGGATTAACACTAATAGAAGGAAAAAGGCGGTTTGTGATGATGTACATTTTATCAGAGAAAAAAAATAGCTATGGAATCATAAATTTTGATCATAGTTTTTTTGATTACCAATTGTTTCTTCAGGGATCGAGCCTTAAAGGTGTGATTGATACACCTTTATTGTATGAATTAGAAAAAAAATCAAATATTAAGGCGCTATCTAAACTTCACATCATTAGATCAACTGGCCCAGAGTTAGTTAGTAATTCTCTACGAAAAATAATAGAAGAAATTGCACCTCATGAAGTCGAATTTTTTGATGTTGATATTTATTCAAACGGTGAAAAAATAGAAGGATTCAGTTGCATTCATCCTTTGCGAGTTATTGAAAGCATCGACATGGAAAACAGTGAATACAAATTAGATAATTTTGACCCAAAGAATCCAGAATACTCTTTTTATTTTATGAAGATAAAAAATGCGATAGAGTACGAACCAAAAATAGCTAGATGCTATGAGTTTCGTTTGAAGCTACTAGTTAATGATGAAATAAAAAATGCTTGTTTTAATTCAAAACTAAAGGGTATGGTTTTTTATCAAGCTCTCGATATGACACCTAAAAACAGATCTTCTTACGAAGAAATTAAATAACAATAATTTGACAATTAAGTTTAATATAATTTAACAATATTTATATAAACTTAGTTAGAATAAACAACTAATGAACAAAAACGAAATTAGCTTAGTACTTAGCAAGTGTCTTCCTTTGGAGAACAGGAGGCTAGATACTCCGAGCCCAGAAGACTGGGTTAATGTTGAGAATTACTTTAAAACAAAATTACCACAAGAATATAAATATTTTGTTGATTTAATGACTGATTTTTCATTTCCGGGTGATATATATAACCCAACATCAAAAATATTAACAAATGGCAACGATGACATAATTCTTGTGTATGAGACAGAAATAAAAAATTCTAACTTATCTAAAAATTTAATCCCTTTTTATGGTATAGGAAATGGCGATTATTTTTGTTTATCTATAGAAGATGGAGAGAAATCTGCTGTTTACTGCACTGATCATTCAACAGGTGAAGTAAGCAAAGAGGCGGACTCTTTTGAAGATTGGATAATTGAAATTCCTAATTTCCTTAATGGCTAAAAAATAAGCTACAGGGACGAGTCCTGCATTAGCACATACATGTTAATGCAGGACCTGACCCTATAGTCTTTTTATGAAACATGCCTTAATTTAAAAAATTAATTAGAAAAATTATTTTTAAATGTTTAAAATTTCAACTTAAATTGCAAATTTTAGCTTAGGATGTAGTAATGGGTAGGTGGAATATACTCATTCAAAAATGATATTTTTATTGGTGAAATGGCGCTGAATTTAATGAAAAATGATTTAATAAAAAAATTAAAAAAACACGATTGGATTTTTGAGCATACTGATAAAATTAGTGAAGAAAAGGATAATAAAGAAATTGAAATAATTAAAAAAACAAGCATTAACCTCTACAAATGGTGCTATTTTTTTGATGCTTTATATAGCAGTGCAGAGGATGAATGGTTTTTATCTTTAAATGATTTTAGAAATAATTCTGACTATTTTTTTTCGTGGAATGAATTTGAGAAAATATGTATTGAATCTTGTACTAGTCCAGAAGAAGAAATAGAGGTAAGAAATTTTTGGCGTGCTCATTTACCTATTTTCATGTCAACAAAAAGTGGTTATCAATACTGGACAATAAAAACAAGTGGTGAAAATATTGGGGCTATATATTACGGCAGAGAGCCGGAGTTCGAAGAGGTAAGCAAAATAGCGGAAAATAGAAGAAGAAATAGAGGTAAGAAATTTTTGGCGTGCTCATTTACCTATTTTCATGTCAACAAAAAGTGGTTATCAATACTGGACAATAAAAACAAGTGGTGAAAATATTGGGGATATATATTACGGCAGAGAGCCGGAGTTCGAAGAGGTAAGCAAAATAGCGGAAAATTTCGACGATTTGTTAAAAAAAAATTAATTTATCTCTTGATACAAAAAATAATATACTTGGCATTGATTTTTAAAAAATATCTAGGGTTAGGTCTTACATTTGACATGAAGCAATCAATTCAATCTACGCTGCAAACCAGTGTACATTTTATCTGATGTAAAATGTAAGACCCGACCCCAAGCTTTCTGCTTAATTAAGTCTTTTATCAAAAGGATTAGCCAGTGTTCATGTTTTATTAGAAAACCACAAACACTTGGCTACATTTTTAGCTGGCAGAGAACCAAATTTCAAAGCCCACATATCTTATATGGGCTTTTTTACACCCAAGCAAACCACATCCTTTTTTGTGCCAAAAAATACCAGCTATACTGCAGAAAATTTGTACTTCATTGTACAGAGCCAAACTGTAAGTAGTTAATGCGTTGAGCTTACTACTCTTAAGCAAAGGATCAGTAGCAATGAAAACAACATCACTTAAAGCATCCCTTTTCTTATTATTGGTTTGTTATTCACACGCCTACTCTGCTACGTATTTAAAACCATCCGCCCTTGCTCAGCAAAAGTACGAGCAATTATTAAACAATAAAAAATTTGACGAAATTGATCAAGCCGCCGCCAAGGCTAAGAAAAACAATGAAATGACGGCAGAAGGGTTGCCTTTATTGGCAGCAATTTATGCAGGAACGGCTGGGTGCATAACCGATAAATGTTCAAACAACCCATCCAACAATTATTGGCAGAAAAAAAAGAAAGTATTACTTGAATGGCAATTAAAAAAACCGGAATCTAGCACCGCAAAAATCGCCAATGCCCTGTATTACCTTGAATATGGATGGAGTATACGGGGAACAGGTTTTTCAAACTCCGTTAGCAAGGAAAGATGGGCTTTGTTTAATGAAAACACCAACAAAGCAAAATCAGAATTAATAAAAATTAGTCCAAAATATAGCAATGATCCTGGCTGGTACGCCACCATGCTATTAATCGCTTTGGCTCAAGGCTGGGAGGCGGTGGAATTTAATAAACTCTATGATGAAGCAACTGCAAAATTCCCTCTTTATATCCCCCTTTATTTCACCGCAGCCTCTTACCATTCAGAGTTTTGGCATGGCTCAAAAAAAGAGTTCCGCGAATTTGTTGAGCAAGCCGTAAAACAAACTCAAGCTACGCTGGGGCCTAGTCTTTATGCCCGCTTAAATTGGTTGTTTTACTCCCCTACGATGTTTAGCAATGGGCAAATTGAATGGCCACTAATGCGGAAAGGACTTGAGCGTATTGTGCATGATTACCCCGATATGTGGAATTTCAATAACTTTGGCAAGTTTGCATGCATTGCTAACGATGCCAAAATACTGCCCGTTATTATGAATAAAATTGATAAATCTTCAATTATTTCTGCATGGGGATCACAAGAATACTATGACTATTGCTTAGCCTTTGCCAAGGATGTTCATCCCGATTTTGTTGATCAAATAAAATTTTGATCAAGCCCAGCATTACAATTGGCAATAAAAGGTTTAAAAAAAAGCAATGGGGTCAGGTCTTCCATTTTTCATACGATAAAATTTGCAGTCGTTATAATCCAAGTTAAATTGATTACATTTTTGTCAAATGTAAGACCTGACCCTTGAGACCCTTAATTTTTATTAAAAAAATCAACACTCATCAACATCACCAATATTTTTTCTTATTTTTTATATAAAAAATACCAACCACTACCATACATTCTTACCATCAAAATACATAAATATATTCCTCCATTGTTTTTTATAATTTTATTGAATAAAATTCCAGCAAATCCCTTTTAATATCAATTTTCACGACAGCAGCACGTCACAGGAGGATGTTTTATGAAGAGTCGTATGTTGGTGGTATTGGTGATGAGTGCGCTGTTATGTGCTTGTGGCAAAAGCCGTGAGGAAGAATTAAAAGAGCAGCATAGCAAGGGTGCAGAGCTGGTTGAGGATAAGGCGGCCATGGCCAAGGGGCTGGGGGATGCGCTGCAAAAAGATGGTAAAGACGCCGCGCGCAGTCTTACTCAGGGTATTGGCGGTGTGGTAAAAGGCATGGCTCAGGGCGTAGATTCTTTAGAAGCTGATTTTAAGATCCAATTAAGCGACAGCGCTAAAAGCCAGCAGCTGAAAGCCGAGCGTGCCGTTTTGCAGGAGAAAAATGCAGAGGGGCAGAAGGGTTTAAAGGTCTATGTGCAAAGTGCGCAGGCGTTTAAGGGTAAATTACAATTACGGGCTTCAGATGATAAAGGCTCTGAAATTGGGCGCAGCCAGAAAGTAGAGCAAAATCTTGCTGCTGATGATGCCGCCTATATTGATTTTAGATTTGATGCCGCCACCCCGCTGAGCCGGGTCGCCCAATTTACTATTTATACCGTTCAGTAAAATATTAAAAAAGACGCTTATTCATTAAGCGTCTTTTTTATTTTCGATTTACTTTATCAATTATTCTTTCAGATTAATACCAAATACGGATGTAGTTTTTAGTATTATTTGGATAAAATACGAATTCCTGAATGGCAAAGCGTATGCCATTTCCATCTCTGAACTGATAAAATTGCATATTACGGGAGCCCATATTATCCAATGTGGGCAGGCTTTGCCCCAGGGCTAATTGATTAAGCTCTGTAAATGAAAAGACTTCTTCGATAACATTGCCCTTTCTGATGCTCGCTCCTCCATTTGCATCAAATACCAGCGCCCTTCTGCTGCCCTCTTCTGAGCATGTGCCCCGCTCATAACGCTTGCCCAGTAAACTTTTGCCTGCAAACATGCTGCTGTCGTATTGACGGCTGGCAGCGGCATTAATTAAGAAATATTGCTGATCAGGGGAGCATAAAGAAATAAAATCCATTGCCGGGCTGGCTATATTTTTAGGCCCATTGCCTATATTTGAACGTGATTTCTGATCTGCATAAAGCAAAGAATCAATCCGATTGCCACTGATTTGCTCAGAGCCCCCCGTAAAGTTTTCCCCATCCAGATTCCACGGGCGGCCTGCAGTAAAGATAAAGCCCAAGCTGCCTTGCTTAGATTGGAAATAACGCTTTTGCCCATCCAGATAAATTTCGCCATTAGCGCTTTTTACCGTAACAGGTGTCGCATTACTTTCAGTTTCAGGCTTGTATACAAAATATTGCCCCGGGCCATTCCACGGCTCAGGAGCGGGTGAGGTTGAATCATCAAATAGCCCTCCCCCCCCACAGGCTGAAAGTAGAACAACACATGTAAGCGTTGCTGCTTTAGAAAATGAACGGGCCATCCTATTTATTACCTTTGATATCATTTGTTTTGCCGTTTAATCGCGTTAATCAAAGTATTCGTAATTTGCACTTTTTATACACGCTGCGTTGGATAGCAAGATTAATCAAGCCAATATGCTCAGCAGATATATTCAGCCAATTAGTTTTAGATATTTGCAAAAAAATGTAGTTCAAATCACAGGACTTTTTACCCAAAAAAAACGCCGCCAAGTTTTTATCTTGGCAGCGCTTTTTGGGGTATTTACCGGCAAAAAATATATTCGGTGCAGTTAACTGCGCCAGCGGCTTTTTGCCCATAGTTTTTGCTCGGCTTCGGTCATAAAGCTCCACGCCACTACGCGGCTGATTTTATTGCCTTGAGCCATATCCAGCGTTTTAACCTGAATCGCGCCGATTCTTTCCAGCGCCTGATACACCAGCGGCAGATTATCCTGCTTGGAAACCAGGGTAGAAAACCACAGGCACTGCTGCTTAAACGGGCGGCTTTGCGAGATCATGGTGCGTACAAAGCGCATCTCGCCGCCTTCGCACCACAGCTCGTTGCTCTGCCCACCAAAATTAAGCACCGGCGGCGGCAGGCCTTTGCCCTTGGCGTGACCTGTGCCTAAGCTGCGTAATTTACGGCGTGTGCCACCTGCAGCATCAGCTGCTGAAGAATGAAACGGCGGGTTGCACATGGTGAATTCAAATAGATCAGCAGGCTGAATCAGGCCTTCAAAGATGTTTTCTGCATCGGCCTGATAGCGACAAACAAGGCCGTCTTTTAAGACCTCATTGCGCTCAAAAATCTCATAGGCATTATCCAGCGCCAGATCGTCGGTATCGCTGCCGGTAAACTGCCAGCCATAAGCCACTTTGCCCAGCATGGGGTAGATGGCATTAGCGCCCACGCCAATATCCAGCACTTGCACGGCAGCGCCACGCGGCACCACGCCTTTATTGCTGGTGGCAAGCAGGTCAGCCATGGTGTGGATATAGTCTGCGCGGCCCGGAATAGGCGGGCAGAGGTAGCCTTCTGGCAAGCCCCATTCTTTGATGCCGTAAAAATGGCTGAGCAGCGCACGATTCAGCGCTTTTACTGCCGCCGGATCAGCAAAATCTATCGATTCATCACCGTAGGCGTTCGGTGCCACAAAGGCAGCCAGATCGGGGCAGCTGGCAATCAGCGCGGGGAAATCATAGCGGCCGCGATGCGGGTTACGCGGGTGAAGATTATTTTTAATTGCGGGGAATTCTTTTTTTTCAGACATTGTAGCTGCTGCCGTACGGGGTAATCATTGGCCGAACCTTAACAGAAATGAAGGCTTGCCAATATGTAAACCGGCATTCAGATCTGTTGGGCGGGATAATCGGAGGCGTAAAACTCAAAAATGGCCACTGCATTTGTGCTGCAATGGCTTTTGCATATTCGCGGAGGCAAGCTCCGCGAATTTAATCTTTATTCAGTGGCCAAAAATGGTCGCGTTGCAAAATTCTGGGCTATTTTTTCCAGCTGGCGCAAGGTATCGCCACGCAAGGCGTGAATACCGTTATCGCCTTGAAAATTAGCGCGTACTGCGGCAGAAAAATGCTCGCGCAGCCATTTACTGGTTGCCTCGACGGCCTCATCGCTGTCTGAGCCTTCAAACCACATGCTTTGTGCGTGTGCAGGATCGTAAAATATGGTTGAGTGCACATCCACCAGAGGCACTTTCACCGCGGCTTTATCGCTCCAGCGAACACAGGCCAGTAATTGCACACTGCCCTTTTTACCTGTTGGTGTTTTAACGACCCAGATGCGATCGGGGAAGCTTTCGCTCAGCTCGGCCAATTTGCCGCGGGATGAACGAAACCAGCCAATATGCCCGGCAGCCATGTCTGCTTTTACATCTTTCCAATAGTACAGAACATCCATATTGAAGACTTCCTTAGTTCGTTAAATACTTGCATCGTTTGCAGGCCGGATTGGCAAGATAAATCAAACCTGGCTTATTTAAATCCCTAAGCGCGGGTTTAATCCCTCTGTTTTTAATAAGGCAACTTTAAAAAGCGTCAACCCATCCAATGACAGCCGGATTGAGTTGTTTAATCATCAGAAGCCAGAGCCTGTGCCCAGACCTTACAAATACGGTGTAATTTTGAAGCATTCAGTCATACAAACAGCGACTTGCTAAAGAAAATTTCAGATCAGTGTGGAGAATTTACTTGTTCCGCCACAAAAACAGCATTAAGTTTATCCCATTATCGGGCTAATAAGCAGATCAATCAGTGCCTATAATCACGATAGCAGCTTATTGAGCCTGCTATTTACAGATATTTAAATCAGCACCTTCATTTACCCGGCATAAATCTCCGGCAACACTTTGTTTTAATAGTATTTCTTTACAAATAAAGTCAAGTTATCCATCGATAAACATTGCTCATCGGAGATTCAAAAGTGAAGAAAATATTACTGAGTTTAAGTCTGTTAGCACTAACAGTAAGCAATGCATGGGCCGGGGAGGCCAAAATCAGCTGGCAAAACCCAGAAAAATACAGCGATATTCGCGCCTCTCATGAGCGGGAAGATCGTTTTCAGGAAAGGCTGTTTAAGCATTTTGATAAAGTATTTACCGATCTTGCTGCCAAATTACCCAGCGATGCAAAGCTGGAAATCACAGTAACAGACTTTGATCTGGCAGGTGAGATTACCCCCCGCCCTGGCAGCCGCTATAATGACATTCGTATTATCAAAGATATCTACAGCCCCAAAATCACCTTTAATTATGTCTTTAGCTATAAAGAGCAGATTGTTTCTGGTGCTGAAAACTTGCGTGATTTAAATTTTATGTCGGGCGTGGGCCGATCTGGCCAGAGAACTGAATTTGAATATGAAGAAAAAATGATCAGGAAATGGTTTGCCAAACTACAAAAGAACCAGACATTTCCTGCTCTGTAAATTGACCGAGGTCTCTACTGCCAAGCCATTCTGCCGAGATAAATCTTCATGATCTGGCTCACCGGGAATAGCGCCAATAAACAAGATTTTCTGCAAAAAATCAATTCAGGCCAATTCTCCCCCTGACTATCGGAGGAAATTGGCCATTTATTTTAAAATAATGTCGTGGTCGGTAACATCCCAGGGCGGCTCACCGTAATCAACCCCTTCCTGTATCGGCAGTGGCTTAGTGGCGGGTTTTGCAGGCGCAGCAGCTGATGGTGTTGCTTTATCATCTATCCATTGCAAAAAAGGGCTCAGGTCGGCCTTATCCACGATATACCACACTTTTTTGGCCGCATCCCAGCGTGCGCCCAAAGCCTTTGCGCTGTCTTTTTCAGCAAAAGGCACTTTCAAATTCACCCGCATTTTTATTACTCTTCAGTATTTTATTTGATGAAATCAAACCAATTCAACCAGATTATCCTTTAATTCGGTTTGATCTAAAAAACTAATTCCTTGCCTATTTTTTGGCTTAATTGATTTAGGCCTTCAGCCAAAGCCAGTACCAGCGCCTCGTAGCCTGCACCTTCCTGCGCAACTTCAAGCTGAAAGGACGATTGCATCAGCAACTTTTGTGCTGCATTACGCAAATACCAACGCCCTGCCAATACGGCCTTGCCATCATCGCGGCCATTAAACTGCGTTATTTCAAGGCTAAGCGTATTGACTCTGGCATCAGGCGCCGATCCCAACCAAAGCTGGCCAGGTTGTTGCTGCTGCATTCTGGCCACCAGGACGCGCTTTATACCTTCTTGCAGCCTTTCTGCCCACAAGTTTTGCTGGGCCAGCGTAATACCCACCTCGCCCTGTTGATAGGCAATCCCTCCCGCTGATAAAAAATCGGCCAGCCGGATATCCAGCAGCACTACCGGCCGCTCAGGACCGGCCGTTTGCTGCGGGGGAGCAACATCAGGCAGGCGATAATAACGGGTAACAGGCACGCTACTGCACGCGCTCAGTAAACACAGCCCCATCAGGGCGATACGCAGTTTCATGGCTTGGCCCCTTTCGGCTGAACATCTTCTTGCTTGCGGTCAAACAGCAGCACATTTGGTTTTTCATTCAGCGTACGAATCACGGGCCTCGCCTCTTGTAATACTTGGTTTAAGCTGCCCAATGCACGGTTTAATTCACCATAAGCGGGTGATTGGCCGGAGAAATCATCCATGGTGCTGCGCACGGTATTTAAAGTGTCCTGCACCTTGCCCAAGGTGTGCTGCAACTCTTCAGGCAAGCCTTGTACCTGGGGCTGCCGGGCAAAATCATCCAGCGTTTTAACCAGAACACGGATATCACCGGCCAGCTTGCCTGTTTCATCCAACGTTTTATTGCCTTTCTCCAGCACGCCTTCCAGCTTCAGGCCATTGAGCTTATCAAGTAAAGCGATGACTTTATTTTCGATTTGGACCAGGCCACCATCGCCGGTAGGCAGAATAGGCAGACCTGCATATTTATCCTGTGCTTTTGCCTGCGGCTTGCCACTAAAATCAACGTCAACATATAAAGAGCCAGTCAGCATATTGCCATTTTTAAGCTTGAGCACCATGCCACTGCCCACTTGGGTTGCAATCACTTTACGCCAGTAATCATCGCTCTCGTTTTCTGCACCGGCGGCTAAACGCCCCAGCTCTAAATAAATCAGCACAGGAATGCCATGATATTTACGGGTTTTATTTTCCAGCTTAGGAATAGCGTAGGGCACCGCGCCAACCGTACCTATCCTCAGCCCCCTCAGCTCAACCGGAGCACCTGGTTTTAAGCCACGTACCGAGTCACTAAAGAGTGCGATATAGGGCAGGCGACGCTCAAACTGACGCTCAAGCGAACTGGCTTCATCAGAAAACAAAGTAAACGCACTCTGATCTTTAACCTGCTCGCCCAAGGGCATACTTTCTGGCACTCCAAAAGCAACGCCACCAGACAATACGGATTCCAACGAGCCGGCATTTAGCTTAATGCCATCTGCACTGAGTGCCAGCTGCACGCCACTGGCCACCCAAAAGCGTGAATTCACCGTAACCAAACGATCATAAGGGCGCTGAATAAACAGCCGGTAATTCATTTGCCGCTGCTCAGGATCAAACTCGGCTTTTTCTACACGTCCAACTTCAAAATTTTGATACAAAATCGGGTCGCCCACACTCAATACCTTTACGCTGCGGCCAGACAGCTGCAAGCGCAGCCCCGGCACATCGGCAGCGGTCACCGGCGGATCATTCAGCACCGTAAAAGCACTTTTCATATTTTTTGATTTACCCGGATTAAGCTGAATAAAAGAGCCGGACAAAAGTGTAGATAAGCCGCTGATCCCGCTGCGATCTACCCTAGGCTTGACCATCCAGAATTGGCTGTCTTCGTTTAATAAACTGCGCGCCTCCACATCCAGCCTTGCAGTGACACGCACACGATGATCTGAAGAATCAAGCTCTACATCAGTGACCTTCCCCACCTTTACCGAAAGTACTTTTACTGTGGTTTTACCCACTTCAATGCCTTCGGCATTGGGCATGTACAACACGATTTCCGGCCCCTGATGTCGCCACGTATCAAACACCATCCATGCCCCCAGCAACAGTGCAGCAATCGGCACCAGCCACACCAAAGATATTCTGCGCAGCCAGCTTATTTTTGCTTTGGGTAATTCCACTTTATATTCAGCCTGCTCTTCCATTCGCTTTATCCTGTCATGCTTGGGCATTGCCCATAAACTTACATACTGCTTATTTATAATTTGCGGGATTCGGACTCTGCCCTGCTCTGAGCATCCCAAATCAGCCGCACATCAAAACTTAATGCAGACAACATGGTAAACACCACGACGCCTGCAAAAGAAACCGCAGCCACACCGGGAAACACCGACATCAATTTACCCATATGTATTAAAGCCACCAGAATCACCACCACAAACACGTCCACCATAGACCAGCGTCCAATCAGCTCGGTGATGCGATAAAGCCGGGTATAGTGCAGCGCACTTTTCTTGGATTTGCTCTGCGCCGCGATGCACAGCACCACGATCGAGATAAATTTCACCAGTGGCACCACCACACTGGCCACAAAAATAATTGTCGCTACAGGATAAGAGCCGATACGCCACAGCAGCAGCACGCCTTCCAGAATGGTGGAAGGCGTACGCTCACCTAACGATTCTGTAATCATCATGGGGTAAAGGTTGGCAGGCAGGTAAAGCAGCATGGCGGTGATGAGTAAGGCCCAGGTCATCGCTAAGCTGTGCGGGCGGCGCTCATAAAGGCGGGCATGGCAACGTTCGCACTTCAAGGCTTGCTGGCCATTAAAAAAACCGCACACGGTGCATGCTTTAGCACCATTCATTCTCAGCTGCTGAGCAGGTAGGCCTTCCAGATGATCCAGCTGAAAACCAAACCAGTGCACATCAAACACGGTGACGGTTTTAATCAGCGAAAGCGAAAACAGCAACATGGCCCAAAAAGATAATCCAAGGCCAATCTGCGCCAGCGCGGCTAATTTAATCAGGCTCACCAGAATACCAATCACAAAAACATCGGCCATCATCCATGGCTCCAGCCGAATGGCCAGCCGCAGCACACTGCGCAGCCCTGGCCAGTGCATGGACCATTTCAATGCCAGCGACAAATAAATCACCGCGCATAAAAAAAGGGCGGGAGTAAGCAGCACACAGCTCAGCAGCACATTCGCCACAATACCAAAATCAGCATCAACCAATGATTTGGCGCTGCTTAGAAAAGTCATCTGGCTTTCCACACCGGCAATATGCAAATTAAGAAGAGGGAAAGCACAACTTAAGATCAATAAAATAAGCGTAGTCAGCGCATAAGCCAATGGCGTATCAAAGGGGTGCAGTGGCACGCTGCAAAGATGATGACCACAACGTACGCAGCTTGCACCCTGACCGGCATGCAATTCATCCATATTTTGTAGTAAATCGCACTGAGCACAGCGTAATTCATGCGCAGGCAAGGCCGGCTCCTGCTGATCCGAAGATCGTTCAAAAGTATTTCGCCAGGAAAAGGGCTTAAAAATAGATTTAAAGGTTTCAAACAAATTGAATCAATACCCATAGAAAACAACACGGAAACCTGCCAAAAGCCTGTCCAATCTACCCTTTATGCATAAAAGGCAGATGACAGGCTTGCAAAGTAAGCTTCTGAAGCGGTTTATTTTTTATTCAGATCACTATTAACCAAATATTTAGCCCCATTCACGGTGGCTTCAGCGCTTAAGCCATTTTCGGTGAATTGGTAAACATAAACATCCTTCGCTAAATGCTTGGCCCCCGTAATCTGCCCGCCTGCTTTACCTGCCTTGGCAGCTGCACCGGCCTCCCCACTGGCACTCCAGCCCGAGGTGATAAACTTGTTATAGGCTTCATTGCTGGTAAACACCCAAACCTCGCGGGTTTCCTTCGCCCCAAGCCCCAAGCCTACCTTACCCTGCAGCATATCCATATAGGTACGTTTTCCGCTGGCAACGGCCACCCCGTCACCCCCGCCTGCTCCTACAAAGACAGCCTGAAACCCACCGGTACGAAATACCGCATAAGCCGAAGCTTTAGCGATCTGAGCTTTTGCCCTTGGGAATTTTTTATAAACTTGAGCCAGTGTGTCCTGCGCTGTTTTATCGATCGTGGCCCGGCGCTCTGCAGGCGTTTTTTGCTCAGCAGATGATTCGGCACTGTTTTGTTTTACGGCTGAATCCGCCAGCACGGGTAAAGCAAGCAGTGAACTCACAGCAAAGACAATTGATCGTAGTTGCATCATTAAACTCCTTATTTCATAAGATTCAAAAATAACGCTTACAAAATTAATCGTATTTAAGTATTTAATAATGATTCAGTTTTTAACTATTAGCCCCAGCTTCAGCAAGCAGACACGCTAACATGTTTACAGCGATGACCAGTTAATCACAAAAAAATAAAAAGGTATGTCGGTTAGTTCCTATATACGGAGTAAATATGTCACAAAACATTCAGCTGGCACAACCATCCCTTGTGCAATAGATAGCATGTTTTATTTATCATAGAATAAGAATGAAGAGAATCATATGAAGTCAATTTCAGATATGTTAATTATCAACATAAGAATAACAATAAAAAAAATGTACTAATTCTGAATGCATGTGGATTATGAAAACCATCGGTCTGACGGATATATTTTATAAAACAAAATTTATTCACCCATTAAAAAATACTGAAATTGGCTTTAAAAAACACTACTGCAAGTCATTTTCGTGATTGCGTGCGATTATTTAAAACGCGTAATTACCCGCGATTAAATGCAACAAAGCCCCCGCTTTCATTCAAACGCGGGGGCTTTGTGCTCGGGCTAATTAACGGTTTGGCTGTGGCGTTAAGCGCAGATAAGGGCGGATGGCTTTATAGCCTTTAGGAAAGCGCTGGGCAATTTCATCGGCATCCTGCAGGGAAGGAATAATCACCACATCGTCGCCATCCACCCAATCAGCAGGTGTGGCTACTTTATGGTGATCCGTCAGTTGCAGGGAATCAATCACCCGCAGAATTTCATTAAAATTACGGCCTGTGCTGGCTGGATAAGTCAGCGTTAAACGGATTTTTTTGGCCGGATCAATCACAAACACGGAGCGCACAGTGAGATTTGCCAAAGAATTTGGATGGATCATGTCGTAAAGCTCGGCCACCTTACGATCGGCATCGGCCAGAATCGGAAAATTGACCGAGGTATTTTGCGTTTCATTAATATCGTTAATCCAGGCCACATGAGATTCCAGCGTGTCTACGCTCACCGCCAGTGGTTTTACGTTCCGCTTTTTAAATTCCTCAGCCAGCCTGGCAGTCTTGCCAAGCTCGGTGGTGCAAACCGGCGTGAAATCGGCCGGGTGTGAAAACAGCACCACCCAGCTCTCCCCCGCCCATGCATGAAAGCTAATCTCGCCTGCAGAAGATTGCTGTGTAAAGTCGGGAGCTACATCACCTAAGCGCAGTGTCATTTGATTTTTCCTTTGATTAAACAGCATCAGCAACATGCCTTGCTTTTCACTGATTCTACTCAAAGTTTATAAAATAAAAAGTGATATATAAAAATATCATTATTGCTTTTTGTTATATATTTTAAAATATTTCACGCATGAAACTAACTCAGGCTGAGTGCCCGTTCATGTAAACGTGCCCGCCTTTAATATATCCATAAATTATATCAATGCAACTTTTAATTACATATTGTTATGTAAACATTATGATAAATTGAAGACAGCAAAAAAGCACTGTTCCCAACACCAGCTTTATTTAAGCCAATACACTACGTAAGCCATTACTCAGCCGCATGGTTATCTGCAGCAGCGGCCTCTTCCATCATTTTTATGAGCTGATAAACAGATGAATTTTAACGTTGATGGCTTTCTGAAAAGCTTTCCGGAAATCGCCCAGGCCCTGCCCATTACCCTGCAAATTACGCTGACGTCCATGCTGGCCGGGCTGTTGCTGGGCACAATACTGGCACTGCTGATCCGCTTTAAAATCCCCGTGCTGGCACAGCTGGCCCATGTCTATATCTCTTTTTTCCGGGGCACGCCGCTCTTGGTTCAGCTGTTTGTGCTGTATTACGGCCTGCCACAATTGTTTCCTGTATTCAGCGCTTTGCAATCAGTGAGCGCCGCGCTAATTGGCCTGAGCCTGAATATGGCGGCTTATTTATCTGAATCCATACGCGGCGCACTCAATGCGGTTGACCGCGGGCAAATGGATGCCTGTTTGTCCGCTGGAATGAGCCGCTTACAAGGCTTATATCATGTGGTGCTGCCACAGGCGGCCAGAGTCGCCGTGCCCTCGCTAGCGAACAGCTTCGTTGGCTTACTGAAAGAATCCTCCTTAGTATTTGCCCTTGGCGTGACTGAAATTCTGGCCCAGGCCAAGCAGTATGCCTCTTTAACTTACTGCTATATGGAGGCTTTCTTAGCCGTGGCACTGGTTTACTGGGCGATTACCGTGCTGTTTGGCGCAGCACAGCGGCGGCTGGAAGCCCGGCTGAATATCCCTTATCAGCAAGGAGCCAGCGCATGATTAAGGTCAGCGGGCTGAGTAAATCATTTGGCAAACAGGCCGTTTTGCAACAAATCTCATTTGAAGTGCCACGGGGCGATGTGCTGGCGCTAATCGGCCCCTCCGGCGCAGGTAAATCTACCCTGCTGCGCTGCCTTAATCTATTAGAAACATCCGATACAGGCTTGCTGCGTGTGGGTGATTTAAATATCGATTGCAGCCAGCGGGTGCCTAGCAAAACGCTGCAGCAATTACGCCAGGCCACGGCGATGGTGTTTCAAAACTACAACCTGTTTAAAAACAAAACCGCGCTCGACAATATCGCTCTGCCCTTAATCACCGCCAAAGGATTCAGCAGCACAGAAGCTAGGGAGCGGGCCTTTCAGTTACTTGAACGGGTTGATTTAACAAAACAAGCCAGCCAGTACCCCGCCACGCTTTCGGGCGGGCAGCAGCAGCGGGTGGGCATCGCCAGAGCTCTGGCGCTGGATCCTGAAGTAATTTTATTTGATGAGCCCACCTCATCACTGGACCCGGAGCGGGTGGCCGAAGTGCTGAGCGTGATCAAAAGCCTAGCGCACCGCGACATCACCATGATTATTTCAACCCATGAAATCAGCTTTGCCCGCCAGGTTGCCAATCAGATTTTATTTATGGCCGATGGGCAAATTATCGAGCGTGGCCAGGCTAAAGCCGTGCTGGATGACGCCAGCCACGAACGCACCCGCCGCTTTTTGCAGCAACTTACCCCTTCCATCGTGATTAGCTAAGGAGTTTTTATGTATCTGCCTCACTCGTTTATGTACGGCATTGCAGCACTCAGCCTTGCCATCAGCCAGAATGCGTTTTCTGCCGACGCTAATAATGTATTGCGCGTGGGTACCAGTGGCGATTACGCGCCTTTTACATACAAAGAAAAAGGCGCGGTAACAGGCTTTGATATTGCGGTTGTTGAGGCTGTCGCCAAAAAAATCGGCTATCAGGTGAAATGGGAGGTTGCAGATTTTGTCGGCCTGTTTGGTCAGCTCGATTCTGGCCGGATTGATACTGTCGCCAATCAGCTCAGTATTACCCTGGAGCGCCAGCAGAAGTATCAGTTCAGCCAGCCCTATGAGTTTTCAGGCGATGTTTTTGTAATTAAACAAGACAATAACAGCATCAAAAACATTCAGGATCTGGCTGGTAAAACGGTAGGCGTGGGCTTTGGCACGGCAGATGAGCGTAAATTACGCAGCCTGCTGGCAGGCAAAAATGTCACCATCAAAACCTTTGATGAAGATCCTGTTGCCGAATTAAACGAGGTAGTTTTAGGCCGGGTGGATGCCTATTACAATGGCGCGGTGGCGGTGCGTACCGCCATTGGCCGCGCCAAACTGCCGCTGAAACTGCTGGGTAAGCCTGCGGCCTATGACGAAATTGGCCTGCCTTTTGCACGCAATGCCCGTGGTCAGGCGCTGGCAAGCAAGGTAAACGCGGCGCTGGGCGAGCTAAAAAAAGACGGCACCCTACAAAAAATCTCTTTGCAATGGCTTAAAGCCGACGTCACTAAAAAAAATTAAGGAAGCCAGATGGGAATCAAACGCCTTAACCACGCCGTGCTGTATGTAAGCGATGTAGCGCAAAGCAGCGCTTTTTATAAAGACACACTGGGCTTTAAATTTAAGCCCAGCGATTCACCCGATAAAGCCGTTTTTAGCCAGGCTGCAGAATCAGATAACGATCATGACTTGGCTTTATTCAGCAAGAATCTGGGGCAACAGCGTGCAGGCGTATTTCGCTCGCGCTATGAAGCAGCCGACCCAAGCGAGCCGCCTGCCGGTCTTTACCATCTGGCTTGGGAAGTCGATACGCTCAGCGAACTAAGCCGCATCCGCGATTTACTTCAGGCCCAGGGGCGATTAGGTCTGGAAGAAGACCACGGCGTGCATAAAAGCATTTATGGCCATGATCCCGACGGGCTTTTATTTGAAGTGGCTTGGTTTGTGCCGCCGCATCTGCTGACCGAAGAAGATAAATCACAAACAAGCAGAACGCTTGATCTGGAAAAAGAACGACAACGCTTTGCAGAGATTGCATAATTACGCACAGATTAAACATGATTGCCCGTTTGGGCAGAAGTCCGGCCCACGGGATTTTTGCCCAAACAAACAAACGGCACAGAATAATTTACCCTGCTCTCGGGTAAAGCATTCACTGCGTCATCATTTGTGACTGATGCCAGGCGCTGACTAATGCAATAAGCGAACAACAAACGATCAGTGCAAATGCTTTAATTAAAAACGCCAAGTGCCACAAAAAAAACCATGAGCGCCGTGCCAGCCAATAAAGAACTTTAATAGAATATTTAACCCAGCACTGAGTAGCTAAGCTTGGTCATTGCATAGCCTGCAAAATACCTAATTTGCACCCGCATCGATAAAAACCATCAGAAATGACGGCAAAATAAAAAATCAATCTGCAAAATAATTAAATGGATGATGTTTAAATTCAAACACTGAAATCACCATATTATTAAAAAAAATGCCACAAAAAAGGCTTGCCTTGGCAGCAAGCCTTTTAATTAAATTTAGAAAAAAATTGAGGCATTAAGTTTTAAACCGTGCAATTTCCTCCCGCAGATTACTCGCAATATTTTTAAGCTCGTGCGATTGCTGATTCGTTTGCTTTGCGGCAGTACTGTTTTGCTCAACCATATTAGTAATTTGCTCTACTGAGCCGGCAATTTGCGTGCCCGCCTGATTTTGCTCCGACATGGCATCGGATATAGATTGCACTTCGCTCTCTATCATATGGGCATTGCCAATGATAATTTCGACCGTTTTACCCGCTTCTTCAGCAAAACTAACCCCGACAGTCACCTGCTTCACCGCACCTTTCATGGTACTGGTCGCCACCTGGGCGGATTTCTGAATGGCGGTAATTTTGTCGCCAATTTCCCCTGTAGCCGAAGTAGTACGCTCGGCCAGTTTACGCACTTCATCGGCCACCACGGCAAAGCCCCGCCCCTGCTCACCCGCCCTGGCTGCCTCAATGGCGGCATTAAGCGCAAGCAAATTAGTCTGATCGGCCACCTCGCGTATCACCTGCACAATGCCGCCAATTTCATCCGAGCGCTGGTCTAAATCTGCAATGGCCTCAGCAGCCAGCTCGATGGCGCTAGCAATCGAGTTGACTTCTTTTACCGTATTTTCAATCACCCTGCCGCTATTGGTGGCATGGGCACCGGCCTCGCCCGAATGATCTCTCGCGTCTTTGGCGGTGCCCGCCAAAATACCGATGCTGGTAGAAAGCTCCTCAATCGAAGCCGCCATGCTATTGGCAGCATCACTTTGTTGCTGCGAGCCATCGGAGACCTGCTGCGATGAATGAGTCAGCGATTGCGACATCTGAATCAGCCGTTGGCTGGCCTGATCTGCATTTTTTAAAACACCATGTACGCTTTCTGCCAGCGCATTAAATGCCTGCGCAGTTTCAGATATTTCATCATGGCCATTGATCGGCACGCGGCGGGTAAAATCCAAATCCTGCTGAATTTCTTTCATAGTTTGTGAAAGCATCCGCAATTGCCCCACTACACTGCGCACAATCCATGCCGATAAAGCAATCGCCAGCACGACCACCAGCAATACAATCAGGCTTTGTTGTTTAAATGCGCTGCTTTGCTGCTGCTCAGCAAACTCATTTAAAGCTTCCGCCGCATTAATATTAAATTTTAACAGCTCATCAACCGTTGGTAAGAAAGCCCGAAAAATCTGACGCCCTTCACCTCTGAAAAATGCCAGCGCCGCATCGTGATCACCCCCTTCTACGATGCTGACAAACTTATTATGGCTTTGGACATAAACTTCTTTTTGTTTTTGGTAAGCATCATATAAATTATTTTCTTCTGTGCCTGAAGGCAGTTTTCGGTAGGCTTCTTCATTTTTTTTAATATTTTCAAGCGTCGCATTCAGCTTTACAACTAACTCATCAATTTCTTTTTTATCTTTAGCGACCAGCAGCTGGGTTTCCCGGTTTCTGAAATCCAGTGCCTCGGCCCGGATTGCCCCGCTATAGCGCACGCTGGGCAGAGCATTCTGGCTGACACCGATCAGTGACTGATGAATATCACGAATATATTTCACCCCCAAAGCCCCCATGGCAATCACAAACACCACCATGATGCTGAAAGCTAAGGTCAATTTTAAAGAGATACGCATGGATTGGATTCCCTGAATTCATTAATACGGTATAGGGTGAAATTCAGGGTGATACAAGCTTATTGACCGCAGTTTATTTAAAAATTTACAACTGGAGTATTTATATTAATTGACAAAAAATCATGTAAGTTATTTAAAGAAAAAGCGCCATCCCTTTAAGAAATAGCGCTCATTTTCATTTAACCAAACAGACTGTTTTTTACCGACTTAAAATGGCCTGTTTCCTACAAGACTTACCCGTTTTAATACCGGCCTTTTATACCCAGAAAAAGCAGAGGGTAAGTATCCCCGCCTTCATTGGGCAGCTCACCGCAGAGTGGTTTACCGCCATCGGCAGAGGCCAGCACCTGCACTGGCACATCTTCGGGCAACCGAGCCGCCCCAGCCTTAAAACACGGCAAACCGGCCTGTACCCACGCGGCCTAACCGTATAGCACGATAGTAAAACCATCTACCTGATCCACGATGTATTAAGCACTTTGCAGCTGATTGCTAACTAAAACACGGTTAATCACGAAGCCATCTTTGTGATTAACCTTACTGTGCTTTTAAAGAGCGAATCGCCGCTGCTTTAAACTCAGCAAAATCCGCGCATTCCAGCAAACGGGCGCTGGCGCATTCTCTAATTAAAGAGATAAATAAATCATAAATCGCCATCGCTTCTTCGTAATCTTCCTTGCTAATTGCCAGCAAAAAAATCACCGAAGCCACCGCGCCATCGCTCCATGCAATGCCTTGCGGCGCAAGCACGGTATAAACCACGGAGCGCTTGGCGAGCAGACCTAAGGAATGCGGCACCGCAATGCCATCGCCTTGAATCGTGGATAAAATCGCTTCGCGCTCGGTGACTGAAGGATAGAAATCATCGTTCACGATGCCTTCTTGCTCTAATTGCAGGCACAGGCGCTGAAAGAGTGCGTCTTGGGTGATGGGCTCATCAATGCGTAAAAAGTGTTTGGCATCAAAATAGCGATCAAGCATATAGGGGTGAGCGCGGTTGATCTCTACCGTTTTAGCCAATTGCTCGAGTTGAAACTCAGTTGGAAAAGGCGAAACCACAATCACCGGCTTGCCCTTGTTGTCTAGCGGCTGGGTAGAGATGACAAAGTCGTCAGTTACCCCCTCCAAGGCGTAATAATCCTGCTGCGAGATTGATTTACTCAGCAATACCTGCGGGAATTTGCGCTGCAACATCGCCTCAATCATTCGCGTAGTCGAATTGCCCATATCGCACACCAGCAGCGCCTGCGGGCGGCAGACAAAGGCAATTTGATAATGCCGCTCCAGCCCCACACCAATATGCAGCACCAGATAGCCAATTTCATTTTCACTCACTTGATAGGCCGTGTGCTTGGCCCAGCTTGAAACCGCGCTCAGGGTAAAATCGTAGGCCAAAGCGTAATGCTGCTTGATATCGGTCAGTACGGGATTGGGCAAATTAATCTGATAGCGCAGACGCGTGATCATGGTTTTAACGTGAGTCAGCAAATCCAAGCGCAGGCGGCTATCGTGGCGCAAATCGTAGTGATAATGGCGGTTAATATAATCCAGAATATAGCTAACCAAGGCCTCGGCATCGTCGGCATTAATCGTATCGGGCAAGATACCCTGCACGCTGCGGACGGCGATATTAACGGCTAAAAAATGCGTTTCAGCATTCGATAATTCGCAGTGCGTGATTTGCCTCAGCTCCGCCACCAAATCGCTGGCAAGGGCCGCCACATCTGGGCTCACTTCTTCCCCCGATCGCTCTTCGATGGGGAAGCCATCGCTAATTCTTTTACTGGCTACGGCACAATACTGGCTTAGAAAATGAAAGCCTTCATCACTTAAACGCACCGGGCTACGCGCAAGTAAACGCGGTAAGGCGTTCATAAAAGTCATAGCCGCACTGGCTAAACCCGGATCACTTGCCAGTAGCGGATGGTGGTTTTCTTCACGGCGCAGCTGGCAGAGCAAATCGCTTAAACACACCCGAATTGCCGATTCTCTGCCCATCAGCTTCATGCCGTAATGCGGCCGCGTTTCGATGCTTAATTGATATTGGGCAAGCTGGCTGCGCACCTCTGCCATATCAATTTGCAGCACCGCGCGGTTCACATACCAAGAATCCGCAAGATCTTGCAATTTAAGCGAATAGGCCGAGGTCAGAAAACTCATTAATAAATATTGAACCCGCTCGCCTGCGGTGCGTGGCAGCGCTTTGCTCGATGTTTGCTTGATCGTCAGCAGAGCAAAGCGCTCTTCATTATGAATACTGAGCACATAGCCCTCACCGCGCTGCAAGACAAATTGTGCACCATGCTCAAGTAAAGCCTCATTTAACGCCGTTATATCGGTGCGCACCGTGCGTGTAGACACCGAAAACCGGCGCGCCAGCTCATCTTGCGGCAGCGTTTCTGCCTGCAAAGTACGATAAAGCAAAGCCAGACGCTTATAAGGAAAACGAACCATAATGACTTAAGCCCTGCAAGGAGTGCATCTTCATTACAAGAACACACCCGCTGAAATAAATCGATCAATCAAAATCGCCTGAAGCAGCGCGAAGTGACTAAGAACGCCAGATCTTCAGATTACGGGGACTCGCCAGATCAGCAAAGGTAAATAGCCCCAAGGCCATGCAGAATCTGTAGGGCGGGTAAAACCCGCGAGCGATGCTGAAAAATACGCGGACTTCACCCTAAAACCGTTTACTTAAGCGATTTTGCTTAATTTCCCCCCTTTGAAAAAGGGGGGAAATTAAGCAAAAAACCAAAGGCAAATCCCCCTCAATCCCCCTTTTACAAAGGGGGAAGCAAAACCAATACCTTAAGTGAACGGCATTACGGACTTCACCCGCTTTTCATTGTGTGGCAGTTTATAGGGTGTACAACGACGAAGTCGTTGCGCACCAAGGACGGTGCGCAACGACTTGCACACCCTATAAAAACCAACAATGCTTTTGACTTTAAGTTGAGAGGATTGAGTTTCACCCGCCCTAGGAATGCAACCGTCTAGCCTAGCTTTGCCTTCACCATCGCCAGCAATGTCGCCACATCTTCCGGGCGGGTGTTGCCGCTGGCTTTGTCGATAATCGAGCTATAGATATGGGGGATGATTTTTGTGACGCCTGCATCCAGCGCAATCCCCAAAATCTCTTCAAAGTTTTGCAGATCAATCCCACCGGTTGGCTCTAGCCAAAAATCATGGGCCGCGCAGGCTTGGGCCACGGCAATATATTCATCGCGGTATTTCAGGCCGTCCATTGAGAAATACTTAACCGAATTGCCACCCATATCTTTCAGCATGGCAATGGCGGTGGCAACCGGCACAATTCCATCTGCCTGCTGGCTGCTTAAAGAGCCGGTGGAGATTTTCACCATGCCCACTTGGCCAGTCGGTGAAATCAAGCCATTCACCACTGTATTATCTTGGCCGACCAGGGCACGGGCAGGGCCGACGCCGGTGAAAACTTGGTTGATATGCTGCGGCTGAATCTGGCGGCTGATCTCATTCACCATCGCTGATTGCCGAGGATCGCCCGCCCCTAGGCCCACAGAAATCGCATTCTCAATCAGCTTGGCGTAGGCCTGCATATCTTCAACAGCACTAGCCACATCGGGGTAGTTTTTAGAAAGCAGCCCCACCACCACGGCCCCCTCTGCTGCCTGATAAATATCCACGGCATTTTGCTTAGTGCCGCCTAAAACATTCAAACACACGCGATCACGATAAAAATTTGGGCTTAATTGGCTTAATTTCATAGTCATTTTTCCTTTAACAATTGCTGAATCTGCTCGCTAATGGTGACAAGCTGGCTATCGCTAACGCTGCGCACATCCACCTCTACCTTGCCTTCATTGGCTTTGTATTCACGGAAATAAATAGCGATAGGCCCCCCCTTGAGCGCGGCCACCATTTCGACGGCGCTGCGGCCTAAAGCGGCCTGATCAAAGGCTATTTCTGTACGGGCAATATCACGCCCTGCGCCATCCCAAA
The DNA here is from genome assembly GCF_900451195.1 of Iodobacter fluviatilis. Classification (NCBI taxonomy): domain Bacteria; kingdom Pseudomonadati; phylum Pseudomonadota; class Betaproteobacteria; order Neisseriales; family Chitinibacteraceae; genus Iodobacter; species Iodobacter fluviatilis. The sequence goes on along the minus strand of NZ_UGHR01000001.1, from coordinate 1,004,857 downwards.
CCACTTTGGCGCTAATGCCATGCATCTCGTTAAGCGCCGCAATAAAAGGCCGCATTTTGGCGACCATTTGCTCGCCGCTTTCTTTCTCACGCAAGAGATAAGTTTCAATGGCACAAGTCAGGCCCAAAATACCTTCTTTGCCCACCTTCATCGCGCGGCCAATACCCTTGCCCTGCTTTTTAACCCAAGCCACGTACTGCTCACGGCCCAGCACTAGGCCGCTGGACGGGCCTTCGATGGCTTTTGCACCGCTGTAAATCACCAAATCCGCGCCTAGCTGATAATAAAGACGCAAGTCTTCTTCGGCGGCCGCATCCACAATCAAAGGCAGGCCATGGCTTTTGGCTACCGCCACGGCTTCTGCCACGCTCAGCATGCTTTTTTGCACGGTATGGTGCGATTTAATATATAAAATCGCGGCCGTATTGGGCGTAATCACAGCGGCCAATTGCTCAGCCGAGCATTCATTGGCCCAACCCGCTTCCACCACTTTGCCGCCGCCCAGCGCCACCATCGTGGCCACTGGCGCGCCGTAATTCACGTTATGACCTTTTGCCAGCACAATTTCGCAAGGGCCATGGATGGGCTTGGCATGCAGATTCAGCAGCAAATCTGCATCGTCTTTAATAATCACAGCGGCCACCGCCTGAGCGATTCCGGCGGATGCGCAAGACACCACTACAGCGCTTTCTACCCCTAGCAGCCCTGCAATATAAGCGCCGGTTTGATCGACTAAATCCTGCATCTCGAAATAATGATTTAGCCCCAGATTAACCGCCGCCACCACTTCAGGCTGCGGGGTAGAAACGCCAAGAATGGTCATCCGCCCAGAAGCGTTAATCACCGGCTTAAGTTGGTACTTTTCATAAATCGAAGACATGATCTTTTTTTCCTTCTTCAGTCAAAAATACCTTAGCCGCGACAATCGCCGCCAAAGGCCTGAGTTGGTGATCAGAAATAAGCGATTCGCCCTCACAATCACGCTGAGTATTTGGCGTTTTATCTAGGGTAAAAATCGAGATATCGGCATCAAAGCCAACAGCCAGCTGGCCCTTGCTAGGCAAATTAAGCGCCTTAGCCGCATTGCCTGTAACACAGCAAATCACCTGTGCAAGGCTCATACCTAATGACAGAAATTTTGCCATCACCGGAGCCAAGCCATAGACCGGGCCAGCAATGCGGTTGCGGCAGTAAATATCAGAGCTAATCGTGTTCGGCAAAATGCCTTGGGCAATGGCTTGCCTTGCCACCGCAAAACTAAAGCTCGCCCCGCCGTGCCCCACATCAAGGCAAACACCACGCTGAATCGCCCGATAAATACTAGGCCGCAGCACGCCTTCGGTATTCAAAATGCGATTGGGTTTGCCGTTATAGCAGTGGGTTAAAATATCGCCCTCATCGAGTAGCTCGGCAATCTCATCCAAATCGGGCGGGGTATTGCCCACATGCACCATCAGCGGCAGATGACGATGTTTTTGCTGAATCGCTTTGGCCATTTGCAAAGGGATAATCCCATTGCCACCCACCACACTCGCGCTTAAACGCGCTTTTAAGCCAACGATAAAATCAGGGAACTGGGCAATTGCCTGGCTGGCTGCAGCCTCATCAATATCGGCCAAATCGGCCAGCTCGTGCTGAGTGACCAGACCGATACGTGAAATATTCAATAAAGCCCGCACTTCCGTCTGGCAGTCCTGCGCCAGCTGATAAAAATGCCCAATATCATTGGCGCCACAACTACCCGCATCCACCACCGTGGTCACGCCGCCCGCAATACCCACTAAATCAGGCTGATCGTTATAAATCGGCGAGGCCGAATAGCAATGCACATGGCCATCAATCCAGCCTGCGCTGGCATAAAACTGACCTTTTAAATCCATAGTTTGACGAGCCTGGGCATTGATCTGGCCAAGGGCCGCAATCTTGCCGTCCTTCATCGCAATATCAAAAATGGCATCGTCTGTGGGGCTCACGGCACGACGGATGATTAAATCAAACATGGGATTCCTTTTGTTGCTGCTTATGCGCATCCAAGCTAAGCCAACGCCTGCAGTGTCTTTCGTAGGGCGGGTGCTTACCCGAGAGCATAGGTATCTACACAGTTTTAGGCCGCACTTCAGTGCTGCAGCCTCCCCCTTTGCCAAAGGGGGACTGAGGGGGATTTGCCTTTGAATTAGCTTTACTTTTCTGCTTTCTTGTAAAGATACGCCATGCCAAATCCCCCCTAGCCCCCCTTTTTCAAAGGGGGGAACAAGTACATCACGAGTCAATTACGAGCGGGATTAGCTCGGTCCTCGCTACAGCGTGGTTCAAGATTTGGGTTTTCCGTCATCACATCGGTTAATTACGCAATCGCCACCGGAAACACCGAGCCAAACAGCATCGCGCCTAAAATTGCGCCGCCGGTAATGGGCTTGCCCCATAGGTAGAAGGCTAAAGCGCCGATTAATGAGCCCACGCCAATGGGGATGGATGCGCCAATTGCGGTGATGATGATCAAGGGGCCAAGAAAACGCCCCGATGAATTTCCCGCGCCCATCATCACGTCGGCACCAAAGGTTGAGTTGGATTGGTTCACCGTAAATTTACGCGCCAGGATAATAATTCCACCGATGGTGCAGCCAATCACCATGCCTGTGGCGAGCGCAGCAAAGAAATTATCCAGCGGATACGTCACGCCTGCGCCCAAAAACATGGCGGGAATGCCCAGACCCACGCCGGTCATAATCGCACCGCCGATATCTAAAATACCGACCAGCGCGCCTTCGATAATCCGGGCAAACAAAAAGCTCGCACCAAAAGCCGCCACTGCGCCATACACGCCGGTATCCATTCCTGCACGCAGCATGGAGACAAAAGCCACTTCGTTGAATGCGCCTATGCCGTAGACGTAATACATATGCGTTCCGGCAAATACCCCAGCTGACAGCAAGCCTACAAAAAAGGGGAAGCTCCAATCGGCGAACCAGAAATTAGCCTGTACTTCTTCTTTAGTCAGTTCAGTCATTTTCGTCTCCTTAAGGCTTCAGCGTGTTGTGCAGCAGCTCATACCAAGCCGGTATGGCTAAATGGAAGGATTGAATCATTTTCAAATCAAAGCCACGGAAGAAGGCGCTTAATACAAATAACATCACCACGCTGACCATCATCGACTTGGTGATTCTGTTCCAGCCGCCATCATCAACGCCTTTACCAATCAAGATCCCCAGCACGAGGCCCGGTACGGCATTGCCCATAATCAGCTGCGCTAAGCCACCAAAAATCGTCCCCCAAAAGCCCGAGCGTTTGCCCGCTTCAATCGCTGCCAGCCAAAAAATCACCGGCATGATGATGTTGACCAGCATATTGGCCGCAGGCACGAGAACTTTAACCGCAGTGACTTGCAAAGAAGGCGGCACGGCTGAGGCGGTGGTATTTAAAAACGCCACCACCGCCATACCGATCAAGCCACAGGCCAGCGCCATTTTCTTGGGGTTGTGCAGGGTTTCGGCCAGATTTGGATTTTTGCTCATCAGCGCTGCAGCGCCCCAATGCGGAATCACGCGATGATCCACATCCTGAGTAAACGCCCCTGCCGCCACGGAAGAGGCCCAAGCATTAAAAAAGAAGCCCAAGCCAAAGGAGAAATGCGAAGCCGCATCGCCTTCACAAGAATTGAGCTCGCCTAAAGTACGAAACGCCCCAATCCCCTGTGCCGTTGGTGCATGAAACATCCGCGCAGCCCCCGCCCCAACAGCAAAACCAACCAAGCCGCCAATCACCAGCGACTTCATTAATATCATCAGCAACATACGGCCTTCCTCTTAGGACTTGGATGGATGAGCAGTAAAAGACACCTGATCGGTATCAATCGCCGTCACACTCACACTGACTTCCAGCTGCACTTTGTAATGCGAGCGAATACGCGGCAAAAACAAGAATAAAAATCGCTCCTTAATCTGTGCCTCCTCCGCTTTAAGCACCAGCACATCCTGTGGCTCGATGCGCAGCAACACCTTCTGGCTGTCCGCCATCACGGCACGCTGCACTTGGGATAGCGCATCGGAAAAAGCCTTGGCTTTGCTGTCGCCCATGCCGCTCACAATCACCTTGCTCTGGAAGTGTTCTTTCATTTAATTGCCGTACTTTTTCTGATAAGCCATAACCAAACGCTGGCCCAGCTCTTCCTTATCCATAAAACCAAAGCCCAGAACGGTGTAACCCGCCTCAATGGCAGCCACACCTTCTTCTACCGAGCGCATCCCATACTTGGCCTTATAGCCATGCTTGGTTTGCGCCGTAATCGCCCCTGCCCCGCCACTGCCACAAAATGAAATACCCAGCTGCGCGTTTTCAGCCTTCATCACATCACCCAGCTTCATATCCGCAGCCACACCCGGAATCACCACTGCACGCCCTTGTGCCAATTCAACGCCAGCGCCTACTTTTTGACCTTTACCTAAACGATCGCCAATTACCACGGTGATTTGAGTCATTTCAATTTCCTTTTCTTGAATGAAAAAATACTGAAAAACACTATTTACTTTTTGCCATTTCAAAATGAATCGATAACAGTAGCGCTTCCTTGTTTGGCAAATTACCAAACATCGCCGTCACCGTTTCGGATAGCCGCATCGCAGGGGCTGAAATCTCATCAAATAAATCAGCATCAAAATCAGGCAGGCCCTCACCCGTTAAAGAACGCCGCGCCATCGCCTTGATATGTGCATCCATTTTCATTTGCTGCACATCGCTGAGGTATTTGTTTTCCACCTCCAGCAACTCCGTAATCTCACCCAGCACCCGCTCGGCCAAAGCCTGAATCTCTACATCGCTTACTTCTGCAATTTCACCCATGTTTTCTCCCAAGCCTGTGATAGCTAGCTGTGATTAATTCGATGACTCATCGTAAGCAAAGTGAGCTGCGCTTTGTACCTGTTTTATTTCCACTACAAAGTGGAAATTTGAGGGGAAGTGGAAGAATTTGCTTGAAACTGCCCTGTGAGGCTTTGAGCTAAGGCGGGGGACGTTACAAAAAGAAACGGGCAAAACATCAGCTGTTTTGCCCGTGGGTAATGCCAGAATTATGGTGCAAAAATCACTTACCTAAAATGAAGCTTTATCTTGTGAAATCAAATGGCCTGCTTCCCTGCAGAGCTAAGCCACCAAACGCCTAGCCAGCACCCGCTTCCCCAGCCATTGCACGGCGGTGCATAGCAGCAGGTACACCAGGGCGATGAAGCCGAAGACTTCCAGCGGGTAGACTTGCTCGCGGCTGTTGACCTGGCTGGCGACGAAGGTGAATTCGGCCACGCCAACGATATAAGCCAGCGAGGTGTCTTTTACCAGCACCACCCACTGATTTACAAAAGAGGGCTGCACAATACGCAGCGCTTGCGGCAGGATAACAAGGCGCAAGACTTGATAGCGGTTCAGGCCACTGGCGTGAGCGGCTTCCCACTGGCCATCCGGCACGGCGCGTATGCCCGATTGCACGGTGTAAGCGAGATAGGCGCCAGAAACCAGCGACAGCGCGGCAATCACGGTGAGCACGCCGGGGATGTCGATGCCAAAGGCAATCGGCAGTAAGAAGTAGCACCAAAATATCAGCAGCAAAACCGGAATAGCGCGCAGCAGCTCGCAGACTGCCAGCAAAATCCGCCGCAGCCAGCCCTGGCTTAGCGTGAGGCTAATGCCCCAGACCAGCCCTAAAATACTGGCGAGGACGGCAGCGCTAGATGCCAGAATCAGCGTCAGGGCTATGCCGCCCAACGGGCCGTTGGGCCATGCGCCGACAAAAAAGAACAACAGATTATTGCTAATCACCGCGGTATTCATGCCCACCTCCGTACAGGCCTAGCTTCAGGTTTTGCCAAAGTGCGCTGCACCAGCACGATCAGCAGTACATAGAACACGCTGGCCACGGCAAAAGATTGGAAGGTCAGCAGGGTTTGAGCGTCGATCTGGCGTGAACGGTAAGAGAGCTCCATCACGCCAATGGCCATGGTCAGCGAAGTGTTTTTAATGGTGTTCAGCCATTGCCCTAAGAGCGGCGGCCATGCAGTTTTAATCGCCTGCGGCCAGATCACCCAGCGCAAAACATCCAGTGGGCGCAGCCCCAAAGCGCGGCCCGCATTCCATTGGCCCTGGCCCACGGCATTCATGCCAGAGCGAATATCTTCGGCAATAAAGGCCATGGCGTAGAGCGACAAAGCCACCCATGCAGCGATAAACTCAAACGAGGGCAGGCCAAGAAAAATATCCCCTGCCTGCCAGAGCATATGCGGGCTATTGAGCCAAAGCATCCAATCCTCGGGCAGCAAGGAGCCCACGGCAAAATACCAGAACAGCACTTGCACCAGCAGCGGGATATTGCGGATCAGATGATGCGGCAGCGCCAGAATCCGGCTGCGTGATTGATGGCGGGCAATACCCAGCGCCACGCCCGCCAGTGTTCCTGTGAAAATCACGGCCACAGAGAGTAATAAGGTAATCAGCAAACCTTGGCCCAGCGTCAGAATATGCGGCCAATCCAGCCAGCCATTGCCCAGCCATGCGGGGGGATTCATTTCCCTTACTCCAATAAAAAAATGCGCAAGGGCAAACCCTTGCGCTAAAAAATGTCGATACCAGGAGATAAAACAATGTCTAAAGCGCAGGTAAAGCTCATTACGGTTGCTTTCTGTTTCATCCGAAAATTGCAAATACCTGTTTACTGCACCTACAAAAAACACTTCCAGCGACCTTGCAAACACCATGTTTGCAAGGCTCAGAGAGAGAATCGCTTAATTAAACCTTGTCACCAATCTTAAAATCACGCGGTAGAGCTGCACGGCTTTTCGGGCCAAACCAGTGATCATAAATCTTCTTTGCCTGACCAGATTTCTCTAGCTCCAGCAAGGCGCCGTTCACCTCTTTGCTCAGGCGCTCTTCGCCACGCGGAATACCAATGGCCTGATATTCACGGGTCAATGCAAAAGGGGAAATCTCGTATTTGGTTTTGTCCGGCGCATTGGCCAGCAATGCCAGCAGCTTGGCGTCATCTTGGGTAATGGCTTGTACATTGCCATTACGCAGCGCGGTGAAAGCCAATGGCGTATCGTCATAAGCCACTACAGGAGTGCTTGGGTATTTTTCGCGCAGCAGGGTTTCCTGCGTGGTGCCTTTATCTACACCGATGCGCAGTTTGGCGATATCTTCAGGAGTTTTAAGCACGCCTTTTCTGGCGATAAATTTTTGCCCAGTGGCAAAGTAGGGCGTGCTGAATTCAACCTGCTTACGGCGCTCTTCGGTAACCGTAAAGTTAGCCGCAACCAAGTCCACTTTATTTGCAGTGAGTAAAGGAATGCGATTGGCCGGATTCGTTGCCAACAGCTCCAGCTTTACCCCCAGCTTTTTAGCAATCGCCTGAGCGATTTCCACATCAAAGCCCACCAACTGACGGGTGGTTTCGTTTACAAAGCCAAAAGGCGGATTGCTGTCAAAAGCGGCTACACGTAATACACCCGCTTTTTTGATATCGTCCAGCTTATCAGCCAAGGCTGGGCCAGCAATCGTCGTAAGGATCAAAGCTAGTAATAGTGAGCGTTTCATGATTAATTCTCTTATCAAGTTATATTAAAACTGAGGTGAATCTTGGATAGAAGATTCAGAATTTGGTAATCAACTGCAATGAATGCATCATGCCTGACGATTTAAATATTAAAAAAGAATTTAATATTAGATTTATATAATTAAATAGAATATTAAAGTACAAAGATCTTGATGGCCTGAAGAGATAAGTGGCATTAACAGATCTTGCGTAAAATGCGCTCAAAGCGCTTTTTTGATAAAGAATCATGAAAGTCAGTATCTATAGTTTGGCCATAAGGAAAATATCCAGATGCGATTTATATTAGCGGCAGCGCTGCTGGCTCTTACGGCATGCAAGCAACCCAGCCAGCCGGTGCAGGCGGATAAAAGCCCTGCTTCTGCCCCACTTACCTTGCTCAGCAAAGTGAAAGATATCCCCCCCGGAATCAGCATTCAGGGCAAGCTGCTGCAGGCATTACGCTGGCAGGATAAAAGTGGCGATAATCTGCTGCTGCTCAGCCAGGCTGAGGGTGATTTTCAGCCCTCTAAAGATGGATCTGATGATATGCGTGATGCACATGTCTACGCGGCCCATTATTTACTCAGTGCCGGTAAGCCCCGGCGGCTATGGCTGCTGCAGGACGGGGTGGAGCAGTGCCCGCTTGATGTGGTGGCCGCGTTTGATCCGGCCGCCACCCGCGTGGCAGATCTGAATGGTGATGGGGTAATGGAAACCATACTTGGATACAGCCAGACCTGCACCGGCGATGTCAGCCCGCATAGTTACAAGCTTATTTTGCATGCAGGCAAGGCTAAATACGGCTTGCGGGGCATAGACCGCTTCGGTGTAACTTGGCGGGATACAGATACCGGCCAGTTGTCGGGTACACCACTACTTGCTGATTGCAGCCGCAGCAGCCAGCAAGCTCTGCTTAACAGCAAGAAAACGGCTGGCTTTGACGAGCTGCCTTTACCAGGCTGCTACGCCGATGAAAAGGATTTTGCCGGAGCACCCCCTGCATTTCTCCCCGCCATGCGCCAGCAGTGGCACAAGCTAATGCAGCAGCAGGATGCAGAGTGGCGTAAAAGCCAGTAAACATGCCCACTTTAAAAGCGCAACCAGCGTGAGGGCTGCAATAGCGCATTCAGTATTTCGCTTAGACTTACAAACCAGCTGCAAGCTGAATTTGCCTTGTGGCTGCGCCTGTGCCCTTCTAGGCGGTGTTTTAGGTGTTGATTACCTGATCATCAGCATGATCAGCAAATCACTTGCATGCCCGTTATTCTCAAGCGCTTATTACGAAGGGCACTGTGCACACCGGCGCAGACCGGATCATGGATCCTAACGGGCATATCCTTATTGCTGCCAATAAAGATAACTATCTTTCTGGCGGCTACTTCAGCCGAGGCTGGGCGTCAGTCAGGCTGGATCCACCATGCTTTCATCTCTTTACCACGGCTATCGGTTTTGCACTTCTCACAAATTACCTTTGATCAGCAACTTAGGAGCCGGGCAATCTGGTATTACCTCTCCCTACTTTAATGACGTTTACTATTTTTTGAAGTTCTGCATAATCATTTTTAGCGCATACATTGTTTTGCTTACATTAATTGGCTAATAAATTAGTAAATATACACAAATAGGGTAAATCACAAAACAGGTAACTTAAAGCTTCGTGTAATATTTTACGGTCGCCATACATCGTTGATTTATCATGAATCTTAGTGATCTGCTTGCTTCATTTGCCTCTGCGTTTAGTCAAGAGCAGCGTCTTATCTCTCTCCAACTGGGCGATGGCGTAGCGTGGGGCGAGCAGCTTTTACCTCAGCGTGTAACAGGCAGCGAGGGGATTAATCAGGCCTATCGCTATCAGATAGATTGCCTGTCATCTGATGCGGCCTTAGAGCTTAAATCGCTGCTTGGCCTGCCGGTTGTTCTGGCCGTGGCCGATGCTAATGGCGATGCGATCGAGCGCTGTGGCGTCATCTCGCAGGCGCAGCTTTTAGGCTCAGATGGTGGCTTCGCTAAATATTCTATTACCGTAGAGCCGCCATTCGCGCTGCTCAGATACCGCCGCACTTCCCGTGTATTTCAGGATTTATCTATTCCAGATCTGATTAAGCAGGTACTGGCGGAGCATCAGGCCAAAAATCCTGTGTTTGCCTCGGTACAAACGCTGGATTTCAAACTATCGGCAGAATACCCGCCGCGCTCTTACTGCCTGCAATACCGCGAAGATGATTACGCCTTTTTATGCCGCTTAATGAAAGAAAGTGGCTTGGCATGGCGCTTTGAGCATTTGCCCGGAGACACACCTCAGGTTCAGCTTATTGTATTTGACGATGCTTTTGGCCTGCCCGAAGCGGCAGAATCTGCGGTGAGATTCCATCGGGCGGACGCCACAGAAGAAAGTGATTCGCTTACCGCATGGAATACCCAACGGCAAATTGGCAGCAGCTCGGTGGCCCTTGCCAGCTTTGATTACAAAGCCGCCAATACCAGCCACAGCTTAAGCGACAGCGCCATTGATCAGGGTGATGGCGGGCAACAAATCCAGACCAGCCTCGAATATTACGACCCGCAAACACATTATTACGCCAGCGATTCGGATCAGCTCAGCAATGATGCCAAGCTGCGTCAGGATGCTTTAGATGGGCAAAAAAAATCATTTACCGGCTCTGGCACATTACGCAGCCTGCAGGCTGGGCAATGGTTCCGTCTGGAAGATCACCCCGCGCACGAATGGGATAGCGCAGAGCAGCGCGAATTTGCCATTACCGGGCTGACATTCACCGCCAACAATAATTTACCTGCAGATTTAAGCCAGCAACTTGGCCTGGTTGCACCCAGCCTACTTGCCACTTCTGGTAATGACAACGCGCCTTACCTGGCGGACTTTACCGCGCAAAGACGCGGCCAGCCTGTGCTCAGCCATCTGGGCGAGCAAGAATTTACCAAGCCCACCAGCCCAGGCCTGCAAACCGCCACGGTAGTTGGCCCTGCCGGATCAGAAGTCCACACCGATGAGCAGGGGAGAATAAAAGTACAATTTCACTGGCAGCGTGCCGCTGAGCACCCCGAGTTTGGTGCCAACCTAGATGACAAATCCTCCTGCTGGATACGCGTCGCCGCGCCATCGGCTGGCGCAGGCTGGGGGCATCAGTTCATCCCGCGCATCGGCCAGGAAGTGACCATCAGCTTTGTTGAAGGCGATATCGACCGTCCTGTAGTCACTGGGGTCGTTTATAACGGCAGCCACCCAGTGCCTGCCTTTAGTGGCGCAGGCGCACTGCCAGCGAATAAAACGCTGTCTGGCATCAAAACCAAAGAGCATGAAGGTGCCCAGTATGGCGAGCTGCTGTTTGATGATACTAAGGGCGAAGTTCGTACCAAATTATCCAGCGAGCACGGCAAAACCCAGCTCAACCTGGGTTATCTGATCCACCCAAGAACCGATGGTAAGGGTGAGCCACGCGGCGAAGGCTTCGAGCTGCGCACGGATAACCAAGGCGCAATCCGCGCCAATGGCCTGCTGATCAGCACCGAAGCCAAAAGTGGCGCCAGCGGTAAACAACTTGACCACAGCCCCGCACAAAGCCAGCTGGAATCAGCTTTAGCGTTGGCTCAAAGCCTAGGTGAAACCGCCACCAACCAGCTTGCGGACACCATAGAAACCGGCGAAGACAATAAAACGATTAATCCGGACAATAGCCCAGGTGACAAAAACAGCCAAGGCCATTTTCACCATCACATCCATGCAAGCAAAAGCCTAGAAGCAGGCACGAACACGGATAAAGACAGTAAAAGCCAGTCTGAAAAGCAAGCAGGCCAGCAGAGCATCATTCTGCTGCACGGCGAGGACGGAGTGGCAATCACCAGCCCACAAAGCCAAACCCTCACCGCAGGTACTAATTTAGATCTGGTCGCCCAAAGAGACACCAATCAAACCTCTGGCCGCCGCTGGATTCACAACGTCCGCCAGAACATCAGCCTGTTTGTAGCCGGGGTAAAAGACCAAGTCGCGCTAAAGCTCATCGCAGCCAAAGGCAAAATCCAGTTGCAAGCGCAGAGCGATGATATTGAAATCACTGGTGATAAAGACCTGAAAGTAACTGCTTGCAAGGGGCTGCTCAGTATTTCGGCTAAAGATGAAGTTTTAGTTACGGCTGGTGGCGGATATATCCGGCTAAAAGGCGGCAACATCGAAATCCACTGCCCGGGAACGATTACGGTGAAAGGCGCGAATCATGATATGAGCGGCCCAGCGAGCTTAACACCCCAATTTGTGCCCTTTGTTCAAGCTAAGGATTGTTCACAAAAAATGAAAGATGCCGCTGCGGGCGGCGCAGCCGTTCTTTGATACACAGGCCAAAATCAATGCAAAACACAGCACTCTTTGACCCATGGCCTCCACTGGCTATAGAACCGACACATATTACACAGCTGGCAGCACAAATTGGATCGTCAAAACAAGACGTCGCGCTTTATCTGCTGATTGATCCCATGCTGGGCGAGCCACGCCCCTTGGATGGTGGGCCAGATGCTGCGCCACCAGAAAACACACCTACTCTGCAAGACTCCCGAACAGCAGCTTGGGATGGCCGGTGCATCACCATGCTGACTTTTAGCGAGCCGCCTTTGCCTTATGCCCAATTGCCCTATTTAGTGCAATTGCAGGGCAAAGAAGACCCTTTATTTGCAGAGTCTATTCAGATTGCCTTAGAAAATAATCTGGTACTGCTAGAGAGAGGCTTTGGCGGGCTGCCTGTATGCGCCTGGCTGCAAAGCCATGCGAGTAGTGAAGAGCTGGCAGCATGGCTGGCCAGAATGATGCAGCAAAGAATAAAGGGGCACGCAGGTAAGCGCTATTTAAGAGCCGCTGACCCCAGAACATTGCCCTTACTTTTAGCGCTGCTGGGTGAAGAGCGCATCAGTCTGTGGCTTGGGCCTGTTTCTAACTGGTATTTTTTATCTATCGACGGCAGAGTCACCCATCTACAAAGCGCCGGGGGCAGCCAGGCAACGCTGACATTAAAGCCCCATGAAGCAGAAGCCATCCTCGATGCTGAGGCAATTAACCGTACTTTAGCGCAATGGTATGCCACACGATCAGCCCCCTATGCCGAGATGTATTTAAATGCACGGCTATGGGTAAAAACGGCAAGGGAATCGGGCTGGCCGCAAATCGATGATCAAGTGGCCTTTGCCCTCTATGCGGATCGATATCCGCAGTTTTGGCAGCACCCGTCCATGGCTGCCATTTTTAAAAACGCCAAAGAAACTCAAACGCCTTTGAATGCCGCCTTGGCTGAAATCACAGAAAGCCAATGGGATCAGATCATGCTGCACTTACCACCTAAAGAAAACCAATGACAGATACATGTAGAGCATGTGAAAAAAGTGGCCTGCCTATTCTATTGGTGCGCCCCTCCGTGATTGCGAATAAAGCAGATTTACAGCCCCCCGGCAGTGCAAAGCTGCTTTCGCACGCCATTGCGCAAAAAGCGGCTCAGCTTGCTACGCCTAAGCAATCGCGCTATGTACTGCGAACCCTGCGCCGGGGCTATTTATATGTGTTTTATGAAACCCCGCCAGCAGGTAAAAAAGATGGCTGGGATATTTACCGGATTACGCCAGAAGGGGCGCTTTACTCTGCCTCACATCCCTCCTTTTATTTGGCAGAGCCTTTTTCTTGTGATAAACCCGGCCATTTGCATAAAGTGCGTTTGCTGACGATTCCCCAAGCGCATAAAACGGGGAAGATATGGCTGGCTTATAGCGCCAACTTATGGAATGACAAGCTAAAAAAAACCAATCAAGCCAATCCAAAAGTCATGCAATGCCTTGATGTTAAAGCCTACTTAGATAGCGGAAAAGCACCAGATAATGCATTTGTTGCCAAAGCAGAAAGCCCGGGTAAATTTGTTGCTGAATATGCGCTGCGCTATATCAGCCCGGGCAAAGACGCGGATCCCTACTTCCCCTTTAAAGCCGAAGCAGGCGCGCTGGACCAACTGAATGGGCATATGCAGCAATTGGGCAATATGCACCCCAAGACCAAAGATAAAGGCCTTGTGTTTGCTCTGCCAGACCCGGTGGCGGTTTCTGCCGAGCTAAACCACTTGCGCATGCGTGCGCTGGTGAAGAAGAGTGAAGTTGCAGTCACTTACAGCCGGGGTGTCTTATGCTCAGGCTTTCTTCTTGGGGTAAAAAATTGCATCGGTGAGGATCATTATAAGAAGACTGGAACCACCTTGTTCGATGGGGCACAAAGACGTATCGGCCCAATGAATAAAGCGCTATATGACAAAAATAAGCTTAACCCCTCTTTTCGACCCAGCCTAAAAGACACCATATGGAAGCCAACTCATGCGGGGCAACCTGTTACACCCGCGAGTATGGGAGAGGTTTATCAATTGGAAGATGATGAACTTCGTAAGTCGAAGGCTAATGAGCGCACCCAAACAGACTGGGCAAAACTAAGTACTTTTTTTGATGAGCCAAAACGTGCACAGTTTATGCTCGAGTACGATACAAAAATGGCTGAGATGGATCAGATCATCACCTTATACGATGATGATTACGCCGCCGCATCTCAAAAAAATGTGACCGATTGTTTTGCCCTGCATTTTGATGAGAACGATCCGAACGATCCGAAGCAAACCCACCATAGTGCGGGGACTTGTTATAGCGAAGAGGCATTTCATGTTTACGGCGGGGGCAGCATGGGCCCTAGCAGCGCCGAGCTGGCGTATCAACAGGCGCTTAAAAAAATTACCGAGCAGGATGCGGTGATGCTGCGTGCGCAGTTTTCTAATCAAAAATCACTGTTTGAATATGTGGCCGAAGATAATCAGGCCAAAAGTTACAACCTGCTCAAAGACTTAATTATGCCGCAGCTTAGCGCTAAGTTTAGCTGGATGAATGAGGCGGTCTTTGGCTTTCATCAGGGTATTTCTACGGCACTGATTGGCGGGGCGGTGGGCTATGCCAGTCAGCACAATAGCTTTAAAACCGTAGAGCGCAAGCTGCTTAGCATGGCTTTGCTTGGCCAGAATCTGGAGCATATTCTGGCTAGTGTGCGAGATAAAACCAAGATCAAGCCTCGGCCCGTATTAGCAAGTGTGTTCTTGCCTTTTGACGAGGCGATTGCATTACTTGCTAGTAAGCGTTATACGCCAAGTAAAAAACTGATGAATAGCATGCGCAAGCAAAGCCTGATCGAGCTGCATGTACTTACCGATACCGATAAGCTGAAGCAAGCCTCACAAAGCGCCGCAGCCCTAAAAGACGCTGAAAAAGTAACCTTGAATATCTCTAAGCTTAATTTAAGCGCGGAAGGCTTAGCGGGGATACAAAAGGTATCGGCAGAGGATTTTGGCAAAATGTTTGCTCAGCAAAGCCACGTGGCAGAGACGGCCAAAGAAGCCTTATATAATTTAAAAGAAAACAGCTGGCGTGGTAGTAAAGCGGTCTTTATCAAGGCAGAAGGCCGCATCGCCATCGGCTTTTTATCCCTACAAATGCTGGGCTTAAATGGCAGCCTTCAATCTTTAGCGGCGGCCAGCCCCGAAGATCAAAAAGCCTTGCGCGATGCCTGGTTTGGTATTGCTAGCAATGGCTTAGGTACGGTTGGGGCCACCGGGGAATTGGCGGGCATTGCTGCGGCACAATTTGCGAAGCATGGTGCTCTTACTATGGTGCTGAAAACCGTAGGTGGTGTAGCAGGCTGGGGGGCTTTGTTGGTGGATGCTGCGCAGGCTTTTACTTTTGCCGGGGAGCGGTTTAAGCGCAATGATATGAACTCATCATTTGCGTGGGGAAGTACAAGTGCTTTATATGGCCTAGGTGGGTTCTCAGGCATGGCTGCTACAGGTGAGATAGTGATTATCTGGCTGCGAACAGGGAAGCTTGTTTCTGCCGCAGCGGCGACCACCGAAGGGGGGATTGCTATTTTGGGCCTGAGCTTAACTGGCTGGGCCTTGGTTTTAATGGGGCTGGGTGTACTTTTATATTCTGGCTCTGCAATGCTAACACCCACCGCGCTTCAGGATTGGGCCGAAGATTGCTATTTTGGTAAAGCAAATAGGTTTAATTCATCGGCAGAAGAAGAAAAAGCTTTGTTTAAGGCTTTAAAAAAGAGCAGCCAAACTGAATCTGAACCTCAAATTAAATATGAAGAAAAAAAACCTTCGGCCGCAAATAAATCTTCGCCCGTAAATAAATCTGCACCCGCCTCGATTAAATATCCGTGAGCTTATTAAAAATGACATTAAATACGGCAACCACCACTGCTTATCGTGTACTGCAAGGAGAATACCCGCAAGCAATGATCGATGCATCCAGCTTAGGCACTGTCACGTATCTGAATAAGAAAACAACCACGCGGCAAAGTGGCAGTACGCTGAGTGAAGTTAAAACGATCTACCCAGCTGCCATCGAGCTGGGCAGTACCACACATTATCAGCGTGGTCTTGTAACTGTGTTTGCAATGCTCATCATTTTTGGGTTTTTCCCCCTGATGATGTATAGCGCCTATTTTTTTACATGGTTTTTTAATGGTGCAGGGGTAGTTCTTTTTCTGATGGCTTTGGTTATGTTTGCATTTAGCCTTTTTGGCGTTTGTGTTACTTTCCATGGCGGCGTATATTTTCTAAGAGCCGATATGTTTTCACTTAAAAACGACAGCTTGTTTTTTGATAGGAAAAAGAAAAAAATTTATCGTGTTTTTAGAAACATACCTGGCCTTATCGATTACGTTAGAAATAGCTTAAAAAAACGTAATCCATTTTATGCTTGGCCTACCGTTATTGTTGAATACGATTGGGATTCATTAATATTTGTTTATGTTTCAAAAGTTGTGATGTTGGGGCAATTACCATCGACGGTTCACACCCTAGGTGTAGGGATTAAAGATCCTGATTTTGCACAAAAACAAGCGGCAAAAAGTGACCATGATAAAGCCTGGGATCAAATGCTAAAGCACGAGGCAATACCAGACTTTGTTGACTTCTTTACCATTGGTAATCCACTGGTTATGAGTGAATATTCCGTGCAGGCATTATGGGCCTATCTGCATGCCTATATGGAAGACAATGGCCCAGCCTTGCCTGCTGGCGAGTCTTTAGCCGAGGCTGCCCCTAATAGTTGGTGGCAATCTATGGGGTGTATTGGCCCATATGGTCCAAATATAAAAAAGTGGAATCAAGACCATCCTATTTTTGTGGTGATGTCCTTTTTGTTTTTCCCTATCTTTGGGCCCTTGTATTTACTCTGGGGCACCTTTAATTGGCTTTCGCATAAAACCGCATTCGAAGCCCCATTTCCCCCTGAAATCCGTGCAGAGTGGGGAGAGCCAGTATTACCCAAGAAATAAGCCTTAGCACTGCTATCGCCTTGTGCGATAGCAGCAAATAAAGCAGGAATCGCTGTAATTAGATTAACAATTCAATTTCATCTAAAAAAATAAAATCTCATGACCCCAACGGCCACAACCACTGCTTATCAAAAGATCAACATTTCAATTGCATCTAAATAATTAAAAGCCCATGACCAAAACTGATTTTAATGCTCCATATCGCCTATTAAAAGGAGATAAGCTACCTATAAAACTTCATCCATCCTGTATAGGGATTGCAACATATCTTAGTAAAGAAACGACTCCGCGTTACAAAGGCAGTAGCTTGAATGAAGTTAAAACAATTTACTCGTCCGCCATCGAGTTAAGCGATATTCACCAGTGCGAACGCGGCATGCCATCAATGTTTGCATTGTTCGTATTTTGTATGTGTTTTCCATTTTCATTATTTACCTTTTATTTTGGTTTCTTTCAAATTCAAGTTGTTGATTTTCTTTCTTTTTTATCCAATATAATACTTCTTTCTTTTTGCCTTTCCTTCTTTATTATTACTTCTCTTCTTGAGATCCTCATGCTTAGGTTTGATTTTTTTACTTTAAAAAGTGGGTCATTAATTTTAGATAGGAAGAATAAAAAAGTTTACCGGATAGTTCGCGATTACCCAGAAATGCTCGATTACTTTAAAAATAGTTTTAAAAAATGCAACCCATTTTACACTTGGCCAACCTTAGTTATTGAATACAACTGGGATGCTTTAGTGTTTGTTTTTGCCTCGAAAACTGTTGTACTCAGGGGTGGGCCTTTGACTACCAATACATTAGCCATTGGAATTGAAGACCCTGATTTTGCACAAAAACAAGCAGAAAAAAGCGACCATAATAAAGCATGGGATCGAATGTTAAAGCACGAAGATAAGCCGGATTTTGTTGATTTTTTTGTGATTGGCAATCCACTGGAAATGGATGAATATTCTGCTCATGCATTTTGGACATACCTGCGTGCCTATATGGAGGAAAATGGCCCGGCTTTGCCAGCTGGCGAGTCTTTAGCAGAGGCCCCCCCTTCGACATGGTGGCAGTCGATGGGGGTGGTTAGTCCATTGGGTGCACGGGCAAATGAGTGGGCAAGAGATAGACCTATTTTGTTTATCTTATTTTTATTGACGTTCCCTGTCTCTGTGCCTCTCTCTATCCTCTGGGGCTCCTTTAACTGGCTTTCGCATAAAACCGCTTTCGAAGCCCCATTTCCCCCGGAAATCCGAGCAGGGTGGGGAAAAGCATTGTCACCCCAAGAAAAGACTTGGCGCCCTTATCGCCAGAGGTGATGGCTGTAGGGGGGTGGAAATCATTGCGAGTACTAAATAATGGCTAACGTATTTTTTTGTGTCTTTAAATTAAAGTAGATGGATTAAACAATCTCAGCATACTCAATTAACCCACTTTTAATTAGTATGATATTAACCTGCCAATCGCATATTAGGGATTAATAAAAATAGCGCATGCATGAGCATAGCCAAAAATTGGAACAAGCTATCATATAAAGATGAGCTCACTTTTTTTTAAAATCGCCACATTAACTAAAAAAAATAATTTAAATTTATGCCAAACAATCAAAAACCTATCAGAATAACCCCTGATGACACGATGGATGTATTTACTAATTCAGAAGGAGTTTTGGTTTTTTCTTCTAAAGATTCAATCAGCATGGATTTAACCAGCGTTAAATCTGTTGGCATTGAAAATATTTTTGATATTGATAAGCACGAAATCACGCAGCTATATGACTCGGTATCTCATTACATCAAATTCCATGAAAAAGGCGAGGTGCAGTTTTCTTACAATCTAAGTGGCAAGCTGCTAGAGCTTGCCACAACAGATGTGCAAATTATTATCAGGCACAGTGAAAACATTGTTTTTAGAAAAATGCCGAATTAAAAAACTAAAATTATCATGTTTTATTACCAGCCAAAAAATAAATTTCTAAATATCAAACTCCGCCCAGCAAGAAAGTAAATATGACTAAAGAAAAGCCCCATCCAAGCAAGGATGAGGCTTTTTTATGTTGGGTGATTAAGCCAGATTTAATGCGGGCAAAGCCTTAACGATTTTCATTGTTTTTAGTGATACCGTCACCACGCGCAAGAATAGCTCCAGCGGGTAGCGGGGGTTATTCATGTTCAAAATGGCTGACAGATTTAGCTCAGTAGGGCTGCGATCCGGTTATTGAAAGCCTGCTGAATCTCATACTTCCATGCTGGCGCTTCATGTGCGGGCTGCAAGCAGCCGCACAAGGATTTTTGCAGCAACGGTGAACCGCAGTTAACCGCCCTTATTTAATTGTTGACGATATCCATGTCGTCAGGACGGCTTCACCGTCTTTCTCCACCTGAGCAACTACCTGTGCACGTTTCATAGCGTTGTGCTCACCGTGAGCTTTCTCCACTAATTTTGATAGTGCTACGTGCGAGGTATTCGTTGCGTCGTACTCGGGAAGATTCATGTGCTTGAATACGTCCCCCATCTGAATGGATACTGTATGGCTTTCTACCCATTCACGCACCATGGGTGTGTTCAATAGACCGCATAAAAAATGCGCCGGTTTCTTGTCATCGAATCCAACAAAATACACTTTGTGGTCTGGAATATATGGGCGCACGCCTACTACCGGCACTGTGGAGCTTCCTGCCACTGCGGCGTAGAAGCGGGTGGACATTTCCGGCCATACCACCTTCCACGGCTGAAAGGTGTAGTCACCAACGTTGTACACGTCGTAAAAAGGAGCGCCATTCATTTGACGCCTATACGTGGAACGTGCTTCCAATAATGTCTTGTATGCGGTAAACCACGCCTTGGTTTTTTTCAGAGGAGCGCCATTCATGGCAATTTCGCTGGCAGTGTAATCAGCCTTGTCGATGCCAATATTGGGGACGAATGTGTACAGGACTTTATCAACGGCACTAGGATTATTCAGGCGTAGATAGCAGGATTCAAAATCGCCAGCCCCCTTTACCAAAGGGTAAAGCAACGTCGGCTCTACCCACGCCGTCTTGACTGCGCCCAATGCCTTCTTACCTGCATCTGGGCGGCTACAAATCTGAACCAATGTGCCATTGTCTTGAATGACAGGCACAAAATATACCCCGTTCAAGTCTGTCGTGATGCCCTTACGTCCCGCTACCCAAGTGCATGTACCTGAAAAAGCCTTCAATGTATTGAATCGGCCCTTAGTCAGCACTGCCCACGGAGAACCGTTCCCATCAACTGGCGCGGCCTCTTTGGCCGTGATAGAAACGCGTTTCATCACAGCAGATAAAGATGAACTAGCGGGAATGGCTTTGGTGAAACCTGGGACGCTGTCCCATAGCCGGTATGGAACAGGATAAGTGCCCGGTTTCTTGGTTTTGTCGAAGACCGCCACGGCGGTATGGTTGGCAGCGTCAGTGAATGGCTTTAGTGCCTTCATATCATCAACGCCGATTGGCGCAAGATGCAGGCTCTTAATATTGGACGGTTCCAACTTGAAGTGCCTAAACCCAGCCGAAGAGGGGTTCTTGAAAATGGTGCCGGTGATAACGAAAGCAAGCCGACCATTCGGTTTCAGCCACTTATCTGAGGTGGTGTAGGTAATCATGGCGGAGATGTCTAACTCATTGCCCCCATGGCGCTTATTTTTCGAAAATATCCCGTAACGCTCGCATGTTGGTTTAACCCGTTCACGATAAGCATTGGGCAATTTTGACCATCGAACCCATGGCGGATTACCAACGATGCAATCAAAGTGACCTGCCGTGGCGGACCAAAAGAAATTTCGCACAATGCGGAACCAGATGCCGTTCCACTGCAAACGGTGCAGGTCCAGAATTTGGTCGTAGGTATGTTTCAAAGGGGCGCGCCAGTCGTCTGCTTCCGTAGCGCTCAACAGACCAGCAAAACACAACTTTGCTTCTGATTTTACGTAATCTAGGTCGCTTTCCACATCTTCGCCCATTTGCGCAAACACTTGATCCAAGCGCACTCGATCAAAGGCCAATGCGGCAGGTAATGCGATATCAAGCCCTGCCACCTGGCTACCGATTTGATATTTCACCACGTCATGACCTTCTTCCGGATTCGGCGCGGGAGAATAGATAGCGTCGGCAAGAAGCACCGGAATTTCCAGCGTTTGACCTGGAGCTGCTTTTAATAAATCAGCAATCTCCATAACGAAGTTAACCCGTGCGGTTTGTACCGCTAATGGATTTAAATCGAATCCCCATACTGACGTGCATAAGTGCTGCACAATGCGTCCCGCGTCCCATCCGGCCTTAATTGCTTCCTCACGGACACGGCGAAGAACGGCCACCAAGAATGCTCCTGAACCGCATGTAGGGTCTAAGACGCGTTTGCCTAACCATGCCCCTTGCTGGGCTTTGTTCACTGTAAAGTCCACCAGCCAGTCGGGCGTATAGAATTCCCCAAGGCTTTGGCGAAGTTTTCCAGGAACCAATCCTTGATACAAATCACGTAATACATCTCGCGTGTGTGTCATGTAGTCCGTGCGGTACATCGACAACGACGCCAATACGCCGCGTAGGGCAGGAAGAAGTGTTGGGGCATGTGTGGCGTTGCGAGCAACGTCCAAGTACCAACTAAAAATAGCTTCCTCAACAAAACCTTGTATACCGGCTTGAACAAAAATACCGGCATGTTCGATTTCTTTATCCAAGGCATCCAGCAAGGCTGTATCGCTCAACAAAGCAGCCATTGCTTGCGCAGGTTGTAACGTTGTAGTCAAGCCGTGGGCTGAGATAATTTCCGCAGCCAAGAGCTTAATAAGCAGCGAATTGTAGGAGTGGATGACGAACAACCGCCCCGCCATAGCTTGATTCGTGTGCCCATTCCAAACGAAGCCCATCTCCCCACTGATAGTGGCCGCTTGCAAAACAGACATATCGGCAACTTGACCGTAAAGGGTGCGCCATTCTTCGAACAGCATTTTTATTTTGGAATTACCAATTGCCGCCAATTCGGCGGCAAGCGCGTCGGCCATGGCTTGCATTAAAGCTTGAGCATTGACTGAACTATGGCCGAAGTCGGCAAGAAGGTTATCTACAGTGATGGCGCGGCGCGTGTCAGCCTTGATTGCCTCAATCACCAACGCCACGGCGTATTCCGAGAAAGGTACTAAGTGTTGTGAATAGATGACTGCGGCGCGTACCTGGGCGAAACAAACATGATCGCCATCAATAGCGATACCAATGTAGTCCTCGGTAGGGATGCCAGACTTGGCTGCTTCGCGCTGAATATAGGGTAGCAAACGTTTGTCGGTTGCCTCCTTAAATTTAGCGCTAGTCTTGGAACCCTTGAAAAAGCTTGGAGCCTTGAACTCAATGATTACATTGTTGTAGCTACTATCCTTTTTCGCTCTCTCAGCGTCAAAGTGGATGCCCATAGCTGCCTCCAATCCAGCCACCCAAGCCAGTCGCACTTCTTCTTCGTTTTGCCATGGCCGCTTGCGTTTAGCAGCTATATGGTCAAAAGCGATCTTTGTCATACTCATAGTCGAACTTCCTTGATACCGAGTGCCTTCATGCACTGCAGAAAAAACAAAAAACTAAATGTCACACGATTAATCTTGGCAGCGATGCCGGTATAGCTTTCTTGAACGCCAATTGAGCTAAGACGGCGGATTATACGCCCGTTAAAGCGCTTCACCATGCCGTGGGTTTGTGGGTGACGAAGTGGGATTAAAAGATGATCAATTTTCAGGCGCGTGCATTCGCTATCAAACACAACTTACGAATGCTGCTTTCAATTTCTTCCATACAGCGCTGTAGTTTAGCGCTGGTGAAGTTACGGTCTCGATTGTTGACCGCTTTGAATTTACTACCATCGATTGCGACGATGGCTTCGGTGAATAAACCAAGCTGCTGGCAAAGTAATACGAACTGGTGACAGACTTTGATGATGGCTTTGCCATTGTCTTTTTGGAAGTTGGCGATGGTCTTGAAGTCGGGAGTTAATTCGATGAGTTTGGGTGGATTAATGGAGTAAGATTTTGCAGTGAAAGTTCCGCTTAAAAGTTCCGCCAAAGTACCGGGTATTTTTCAGGCAAAACAGACGCACAAGCAAGAAATGGGATTAAACGGGCTTGTTTATCAGAAGTAACAAAATACTATTTGTGTATAAAAACAAACAAATAACCACCCTGCCCTTTATTTTTTATTTTCAATCAAAACAATGAATTAAAATAAAAAAGTGGTTCACAGCACGTTATTTAAGATACGCAAAATGTGCTGTTTACTATGTGTAAGCACAGCCATTGCTTCAAAGAAAGGTGTCTGCCCGTTAGCCGACTAATCACAGTTTTAAAGTAAATACAGGGCCGTGAAGAGCTGTATTTTTCAGGCCTTTACGCGTGCGTGCGCGAGGCTGGGTACTTCGGCATGCATAAGTAGATTGGAGTAAGCATTTTTCAGCGCCCAAGGACTACTAATTTGCTTTCCATTCAACTCAGCAAATTCAAGCTGCCCCATACACGCTAGGATGAGAACACAGACGTTTTCGGGTAAGTTTAAAACACCCATGATCTCAGACAAAAACAGACAGGGTTGAGCTGAAGAAAGAGGCCCGCTGGCAGATCGCTCAAAAAATACCAGCAACTGACGTATAAGTACTACGATTTTTTTGTATTTAAAGCGGCTATCAATCGGGGAAAAGAAAAAGTGAGCTTGCTACAGCAAAAAAACAGACTGTAACCATAACTGTAACCATAAACTGCTTTTTTGCAGTGAATGCAAGCAGTGATAACAGCTAAGTACTTGATTTGGTTGGTGCGCCCAGTAGGAATCGAACCTACGACCTTCAGCTTCGGAAACTGACACTCTATCCAACTGAGCTATGAGCGCACGACAGGAAGGACCGCATAATAACGTGTTTATGCGCCCCAGTCTACGTGCAGGCTTTGTTCCTTGCTGCAAAATGTCGGTATAATCACCCTCAATCGTATATGGTTTTATTTCCAACTCATGAACTTACATAAAAAGGGATGACAATGAGCGGTAGCAGCGTGAAAGCGTCAAAGGGCATTGCTGGCATGATTCTGGCGGCAGTGATTGGGGTGCCGCTATTTGTTTATCTGCTTATCAAGCTGT
Source organism: Iodobacter fluviatilis (assembly GCF_900451195.1). NCBI lineage: Bacteria > Pseudomonadati > Pseudomonadota > Betaproteobacteria > Neisseriales > Chitinibacteraceae > Iodobacter > Iodobacter fluviatilis. Next base: position 980,815 of record NZ_UGHR01000001.1, on the reverse strand, counting down.
TTACGTCAGGCAGTGGTGTTGATATCACTCGCTCGACCATGACGACTGAGGCAGTTTCAGCGCGCTTGCAGCCAGTGGGCAGCATCAAGATTGTAGATGGTGGGCCTCCTGGATCAAAAAGCGGTAAAGCAGTTTACGAAGCAGTCTGTGTTTCCTGTCATGGCACTGGCCTTGCCGGTGCACCTAAGTTTGCTGATGCAGGTGCTTGGGGTGCCCGTATTTCCAAAGGCTTTGAAACACTCTGGACTCATGCGATCAAAGGCTTTAACGCCATGCCGGTTAAAGGTGGCGCAGCCGATTTAACAGATGATGAAGTCAAACGTGCCGTGGCCTATATGGCAAATGCCGGTGGTGCTAAGTTTGAAGAGCCTAAAGTGGAAGGCGCAGCAGCGGATGGCGCAGTTGACCCGGCAACTAAAGGTAAAGAAATTTACGATTCAGTATGTATGGCTTGCCATGCAGCAGGCCTAGCAGGCGCGCCTAAGTTTGGCGATAAAGCAGCATGGGCTCCGCGTTTAAAAGATGGTGTTGATAGTGCAATTGCGATTGCAACAAAGGGCCTAAACGCGATGCCACCGAAAGGCGGTTATAGCGGCTCTGACGCAGAATTTACTGCAGCCGCACAGTATCTAATTAATAGCAGCAAGTAAGCTTGCTGTTTAGTATTTAAAAAGCGGGCATTGATTGCCCGCTTTTTTTGGGCTTACGAGTAATAATTTCCCTTGTTGCTTGCCCTTGCTTCACCGAAAATAGCGGCTTATCTATGCCATTGGTTTAATTCGGCAATCGCTCGTTTAAATCTGTATGGCCTGCACCGTATTTCTTCCGGGTTTCCGATACGGTGTGATCTGTCAGCCCGTGGTGTGCAAGGCACTTGTTATGTTTAGTTATTGGTTGGTATTAGGTGTTGCTGTATTTACTGAGATTATCTGGGCTTTATCGCTTAAATATGTTCAATTAAACCCCAATCCATGGGTGATTGCAGGTTCAGTTACCCTGTCGTTTTTAAATATGGCGTTGCTGTCTTATGCAATGAAAGAGATACCGGCAGGCACCGCTTATGCAATCTGGACAGGCTTGGGTGCGGTTGGGGTAACTATAGGCGGGATTATGTTGTTTGGTGATCCGCTGGGCTCTACCCGAATTTTCTTTTTATGTTTGATTGTCAGCGGCGTAGTTGGCCTAAAAATGGCAAGTTAATCATAAAAAAAGGCCAGCTTAAATAAGCTGGCCTTTTTGCATGGTGTTTACTCAGGCTTTTGGTACAGCAGCCAAGGTATCAACCAGCAATTCCCAGAAAGAGGCCACGGAGGCAATTTCAACGCGCTCATCAGGGGAATGTGCACCGCGGATGGTAGGGCCAAAAGAGACCATATCCATCTTTGGATAAGCAGCGCCCAATAAGCCGCACTCAAGGCCGGCATGAATAACCTGTACTTTTGGCTTTTGACCGTAGCGCTGCTGGTAGACGTTTTCGATAAGTGCTAAAGCTGTCGATTTCAGATCAGGCGTCCAGCCTGGATATTCGCCTTCTTCCTCAACCAAACATCCTCCCAAGCGGCCCACCGCAGTAATCGCATCGGCCAGCTCGCGCATACGGATATTTTTGAGCGATCTCACCATCAGCACGGCCTCAAAACGGCCATTATCAACACTGACCACGCCCAGATTATTTGAGGTTTCCACCACGCCGGGCAAAGATTTGCTCCAGCAGCGTACGCCATGCGGCAGAGCCAGCAGCATATCCAGCGCCAAACGGGCATGAGCGGCCACCGGCACTAAATCGGCCACGGATGGTTTCAAGGCAATAGATAAATGAGGATCGGTGCCCGCTAATTCATCGCGGAATAAAGCCTGATGACTATCTACAATTTCGGCAAGGCGCGGAGCATCGCAAGCCGCTACCGAAATTTTGGCAAAGGCTTCACGCGCCAAGGCATTGCGTAAAGTGCCGCCATTAAATGAAACTAATTTAGCCTCAATATCACGGCAGGCTGCATTAATCACGCGTGCCAGCAAGCGAATTGCATTACCGCGCTCAAGGTGAATGTCTACCCCTGAATGCCCGCCCACGAGGCCGGTTAAAGAAATTTCAAATACATCAAAGCCAGCGGCAAGTGGCTCGGTACTGAGTTTGCGCGACAGGCTGATATCCACCCCACCCGCACAGCCAACGTAAACCTCACCCCATTCTTCGGTATCCAGATTCAATAACAGCTGGCCTTGCAGGATGCCGGGTTCCAGTGCGCGCGCACCGGTCATACCGCTTTCTTCATCAATCGTCAGTAAAACTTCCAGCGGGCCATGAGGTAAATTGCTTTCCAGCAGGGCCAGTGCTGCAGCAACACCTATTCCATTATCTGCGCCTAGGGTTGTCCCTTCGGCATGCACCCAGCCCGCCTCAATACGAGTCTGGATAGGATCTTTCATAAAATCATGGCTATGACTGGCATTTTTTTGCGCAACCATATCCAGATGCCCTTGCAAGACCACGCCTTGTCTGTCTTCCATCCCCACAGAGGCAGGTTTGCGAATGATTAAGTTTCCGCCCTTATCCTGCTGTGCATGCAAACCACGCGCTGTAGCCCAGGCCAGAATATGATCACGCAAAGCCGATTCATGCCGGGATGGCCTTGGGAAGCGGCAAATCGTATCAAAATGACGCCACAATAGGTTTGGAGCAAGATCAGTAATTACCATGATTAATCTCAGTCAATGACAGATACAGCAATTTGCCAGGCTGGCAAACGAGGTTATAAAAAATTTCTAAGCAAATTACGGCGGCTTCGGATAATCAGTATGCAAGGAAGCCCGTTAATTTTTTAATCAATATTTTTTGCAAACAGTCTTTTTACAAATAAATGACAAATAATGCAGGTCATTATATAAAAATAAGGGAGTACATGATTAATGATTCTGAATAAAATTTGACTAAAATCTGGAATCGCCCCTAGCTCTTTATATAATTGCAAATTCCTCAACACAGCAGGATGCCACAGACGAAATGATTCGTCATGTAAAAAAAGGCGCTAAACATTCAATAAAAACCGACCTTTTGCCAAGCTTTGCCTTCCCTTGCAGCTACTTGACAAAACAAGTGACACAGAAATGAGCGATTCAATTTCACTCTATATCGGTTTTATTTATTTTTCCAGTTTGTAAATAAGAATTTACTCAAGAATCGGTTTATTTTTTGCAAAAAACGGTCACATTATTTTTATCAATGATGAGCATTCACATAAAAAACATTCACCAATATAATCGGCAAACGGCCTGCTTATTCATGCAAAAACCTGGCGCGCATTATATATGAAGCTTCTTTCTATTTAAAAGGAGGGATAACAGACACTGCTCACCCCTCATGACAAATGGTATTATCTGCAGTGTTTTTCACAGGATCAGCCCGGCCATTGGTGATCCTCTCAGAAAAACCAAGAGGCGATTTATTCCCTATTTCAAAAAACACAGCAAACATCCATTTCCACTGCAAAAAGATCATCCATGCTTTCTGGCCAAGGTTTATTTCTCTCCCTCATCGCCTCGCTGGTTTTCTCTGTATTAGGCTGGTACAGCACTCAGCTTACCCCTCTTCAAGGCTTAGACATTTTTGCCTGGCGCGTAGTCTGGACAGTACCAGCCATGTTGCTGCTTTTAGCCCTGCTAAAACACGGGAAGAAAATGCGCAGCACCTTGCAGCGCTTCAGACACGAACCGATTCTTTGGCTGGCTCTTCCTGTCAATGCGCTTTTGCTGGCCATACAGCAACTGATGTTTATGTGGGCTCCCTTAGAAGGACGCCTGCAAGAAGTATCACTCGGTTATTTTCTATTACCACTTGTGATGGTGCTGGTCGGTTTTTTTATTTACAAAGAACGCCCCAGCAAATTGCAATGGCTGGCTGTTTTTTTTGCTCTAATCGGTGTAATGCATGAATTATGGCTGACGCGCGCTTTTTCTTGGGTGACTTTAGTAACCGCGCTTGGCTACCCGCCTTATTTAATGATACGCCGCGCCTTGCATCTCGACCCATTCAGTGGTTTTTTAATTGAAACCTTATTTATTTTACCCGTTGCAGCGCTCATGATTTATCTGCACCCTGCTGCAACAGATGCCCTGCACACAACGCCCATGCTTTGGGTTTTATTACCCTGCCTTGGCATCATGACGGCCACCGCCTTTGTTTGTTATTTAATGGCCAGTAAATTGCTGACAATTGGCCTACTTGGTATTTTGGGCTATGTTGAACCGGTTTTACTCTTTTTTATCTCGCTGTTTGTACTTGGAGAGCCCTTCAGTGCCGCAGGATTAGGTACCTATATTCCAATCTGGCTGGGTATTATGCTGACCTGCTGGCAAAGCGCACATACCCTGCATCAGCAAAAAAAAGCCGGTATTAACATCCGTGCTTAGGTCACAAAAACTGCCGCCTAGTGAGCGGGAATAAAACAGAATCATTTTTTCATTCAATCTACAGATCAAATTTGGATAAAACCATATTGCGTCTGTTTAAATCCAATATATTAGGAAATACTTACGTAGTACGTGTTACATAAACAATTGTTTGATTTGCATAGAATCCAGGCCACTCATTCGGCATACGAAATCATCCCTGATCGACTGAGCCCATTTTAAATACGCCTCAGGATTCTCTGTGTTTTCAAGCATTGCAAAACTCGCCCCCAAACAAACTATCCGGTCACTTTTCAGCGTAAGCCTTGTGCTGACAATCAGCGCATGTGGCGGTGGAGGGGGCGGCAATGATGCGCCGGTCAATCCCGGCACACCGGGCAATTCTACGGGGCTGGTCGGCACTACTCCCCCCCCTGTCATCCCCGTACTGCCCCCTGCATCACCTTTTAGTATCGATACCATCAGCCCCCTTGAAGCGGGCGAAGGTGTCACGATTATGATCAGAGGGCTTGGCCTAGCTCAGGTCAAAAAAGTATTAATTGATCAGGCAGAGCTGCCATTTAAAGTGATTTCCGACCAGCAAATTGAAGCCACCATTACTTCTGAAGCCCAATCAGGCGTAGTCACGCTGCAAAAAGAGGGCGCAGTGGTTCAGTCTGCCCAAAAAATCACCATAGCAGGTCCTGGGGTGGACACGCTTTCAAGCACAGAACTGAATACCGGCGATACGCTGGTGCTGAGTGGCAAGCAATTAAATCAGGTAAAAAGTATTCGTCTGGGCGGCGTGATTCTGCCTAAGGTCAGCCAGACTAATAATCAATATATCGTTAGCATCCCTGCAAGCGCCCGCTCAGGTTTTATCAGCCTTGAAGACAAAAACGGCGACATGATCACTCTGGCACAAGCCATTCAAATCTGGCAAACCGTTGCCCAGCCTGCTTTGCTACCGGCCGCGGGCTTACCCGGACAAACCATCAGTCTGCAAGGCCAGGGGATTGAGCAAATTGAACAAGTTATATTTGCCAATAAGCAAACAGCGGTTATTCGCAGCCGAAGCGAAGGCCAGCTTAGCGTAAGCGTTCCTGACAATGCACAGAGCGGCCCGATCACACTGCAGTGGGGGAAACGCAGTTTACAAAGTAATACCCGCTTTGAGGTTACGCCCTTAGTCAGCGTCAGTGCCATGAGCCCATTAAGCGGCCAGGCGGACAGCCAAATTACACTTTCAGGCCAAGGCTTAGACACCGTTACGAGTGTGAGCGTGGCAGGCATCAGCGCTAAAATCATCAGCAAAACGCCCACACAGCTGCTGGTGCAAATCCCTGCAAATGGCAATGGAGAAGTGCTATTAAAATCGGGCACGCAAACGGTATCTGCCGGCAACTTTAAATTAGTTGTTCTTCCGCCAACCGTAGTGCCTCCGGTGAAGCCAACCATTAATTTAGAAAGCGTAGCCGTAGTACAAAACTACTCACAATTAGTGGGAGAAACCTACCAGCGACTGGTGCCAGGCAAAACAACGATTGTTCGTGCCAGCCTTACCACCAGCGCCAATAAGCTGAGCAGCCCGCGTGTTTTCCTGAGTGCCACACTGAATGGCGTTTCTCAAGGCCAGCCATTAGAAATGATCGGGCCAGCGGTTGTTCCTTCATCTGTTGCCCGCAATCAGCTTGATCAAAGTTTTAATGTAAAACTGCCTGAAAAATGGATCAAACAGGGGCTGAACCTTCGGGTAGACGTCGATCCTGATCAAAAAGTAAGCAATGGCTCCAGCAAAAGCATCAGCCCGGCCGTTGGCCTAGCCACTAATATGGATCTGGTACTGGTGCCCTTACAAATTAATAACGATGGCAAGGGCAACCGCATCAGCGCCAAAGCGCCTGATGAGGCCTCTGTGCGGCAAATGCTGAGCAGATTGTTCCCGCTTGCGGGCAGCTCGCTCAAAATCAGCTTTCGCAGCCCTTATACGCTGACCACCGTGAGCTCCACCACAGAAATGAAAAGCATTGATGAAGCCAACACAGGCTCGCCAGGCTGGAACCGTGCTCTTTCAGAGCTCAGCCAATTGCGTATCAAAGAAGGCAGTGGCCGTCACTATTATGGCCTTGTGCCAGACCCCAAATTTAGCGGCGGCATTGCAGGGCTTGGTTATGTCAATCCAACCAGCTCAAGCAATGCAAACACCACGGCCATTGGCCTTGATGCAAATTACGATGAAGATTTAACCACCATGGGCCATGAGCTTGGGCACAATCTGAGCAGACCCCACGCACCTTGCGGTGGCGTAGGCAACCCGGACCGCAGCTTCCCTTATGCGGGTGGCAAAATTGGCGACACACTACCGTTTGATCCAATCAGCAATCGCCTGCTCACACTGGATGAAAATAGTAATTCAGACATCATGGGCTATTGCAATGGCAGCTGGTTCTCTGACTTCAATTATGCAAAGGTTCAGGAATTCCTGGAGCAGCATAACTACGCGCTTGCACCCATGGCAGCGGGATATTCTCTCCCCATGAATCTGATGGATATTTCTGGCAGCATCAGCGCAACAGGCGTGAGCTTTGATCCGATCAACCTTCGCAGCGGCAATACCAAAGCGGTTACTCAGGGCGATTACGAGCTGCATTTAATGCAAAGCAATGGCAAGGCGATTGTTCAGCGCTTTAACCCGGTTGAAGTCGCCGATGCCAAAGGCGCTGTCATGCACTTTTTTGTCAGCATCCCCCAAACAGGCGCTTTAACAGGCATAGAGGTCTGGCATAAAGGCAAGAAAATCGGCAGCCAGCAAAGCCAGACACGGGCTGGTGCAGTGGCCGGAAACCCAAGCGGAGCAAAAGTACAGTGGCAGGAAATATCAGGTAAATTAGTGATGAACTGGGATAACAAGCGCTACCCGTATTTGAGCGTGATGCACCTTGGGCTATCCCGTCAGCTGCTTGCTCATCAGGTGCAAGGCGGAAAAATAGCGATTGATCTGGCAGGCATTCCTGCTGGGGGGCAATTTGAACTATCGCTGTCTGATGGTTTAAACCCACGTTTAATTCGAATTCAGCGCTAAAAAAAATGGCCGGTTTTAAACCGGCCATTTTTCATTTATCTGCTTTACGTCTTCTGGCGGCCAGTAATCCCAGCACGCCCATCCCCATCAGGGCATAGATTTCCGGCTCTGGTACTGCAGCAATATGAATATTATCAATGGCAGAATATGCAACGCCCGTTTCGGAAGTAAGCACAATCTTGCTTAAACCCGCCCAGTTAAACACCGCATGCGTAGGAGCCGTTGTGCTTGAAAAAACATCCTGAGTAAAAGTCAGCGTATCGCCCACATAGCCCTGAAAACGCGTAATGCCAGCTTCATAACCTTTAGTGACATAAAGATCAAGCAGCGTAAATGCTGTATCACCGGAAAAAGAAGCCGCAGAGCCACCCTCGTTGTAAGCAATATTGGGGCCGGAAACCACAGCGGCCTCAAAGCCAGAGCCCGGAATATACGCCCCGGCTAAAGAAGCAAAATTAGACCAGTTAAAGCCCGCATAGCCATTTGTAATCGCGACACTATCTGGCCCCAGCGTATCAAAATCAATCAGCTGAGCGCTCACAGGTGCAGATAATACAAATATGCTGGCTAGTGCAAAAGATTTAAAAGTATTCATGGCCCCTCCAGGAGATTACGCTTATATATTTATAAAGTTACATATAAATATAAAATCAATTACTAGCATTGAAATATCATAGCCAGCAATTCATTTAATTCCGTCTGAATTTATATATTCAAATATAAGCAATGACTCATGCAAGCAAAAAACCAATTTATGACAGAACATTAAAAAAACAAAAAATGCTAAGCAAACTAAATGTTTGCTCAAAGTACCGGGTGGTCTTTTTCCCCTCAGGTACTTTGCCGCACGCAGCCATCCTGCCATTCTTTTATGATTAGCCGGTTCACACTGACATGGCACAAATTATGAGACGTTTTACCCTGCTAAGCCTGCTGCTGAGCCTTGCTCATCCATGCTTTGCCAGCCAGTGGCAGGAATTAGGCAATACACCCAATGGCAATCTGATTTCTGTACTTGATACCCAAATTCGTAAAGGTGACATTATCACCACCCGTATCCGAAATGATTTATCCGAGCCTAAGCAAACGGAAAATGGCCATATCACCCGCATTGAGGCCGATTTACAAATTAATTGCAGTAAAAAAACAGTATCCCCGATTCGAACCTTTTTATTTGATGATCAGGGCAGCACAGAACTTTCTGTGAATTTGCGTGGCGGGCGGGATTTTATCAAAAAGAACGAAGATAGCTCTTTTGGTTTGGCCATAAAGGAGCTGTGCTAAAAAACATGCGCAGTAAGTTTATTGATTGTGAGTCGAAATAATTGGTTAGAGTCAAAAAAGCTTTTTTTAACTAACGATATGCAAAAAAAGCTATTTTTAAACCATAGATAGCACGGTATTATCTAAGAATCGCAACACATCGAGAATCTGCCATGCGTTTGATTTCATCGCTTTTTGTTTTACTCTGGGCTGTTACCGCAGAAGCCAAGCCGCTCACGGTATGCACCGAAGCCAGCCCGGATGGCTTTGATGTTGTGCAATATAATTCACTGACCACGACCAACGCATCAGCTGACGTCTTGTTTAATCGCCTGATTGATTATGATGCCGCCACCGGTAAGCTGGTGCCCAGCCTTGCTGAGAAATGGGAAATCAGCCCAGATGGCCTGAGCTATACCTTTACCTTAAAAAAGAATGTCTCCTTTCATAGCACCGATTACTTTAAACCTACACGCCCGCTGAATGCCGACGATGTAGTATTTACCTTTAACCGCATGCTGGACAGCAATCACCCATGGCATAAGAGTGCCGCAAATGGCTATCCGCACGCGCAAACTTTTCAATTGCCCAAACATATCAAGGCCGTTAAAAAAATGGATGCGCAAACGGTGCGCTTTGAATTAAACGCACCCGAAGCCACTTTCTCTGCCTTACTCACCATGGGCTTTGCCTCGATTTACTCTGCCGAATATGCCCATCAATTACTGGCAGCAGGCAAAACCGGTGATTTAAATACTAAACCAATCGGCACAGGGCCTTTTGTATTAAAAAGCTATCAAAAAGACAGCACCATTCGCTTTGATGTTTCTGCACAATACTTTGGCAATAAACCTAAAATCGATAAATTGATTTATGCCATCACCCCTGATGCCAGTGTGCGGGTGCAAAAATTAAAAGCAGGTGAATGCCAGATTGCGCTTTCACCCAAGCCACAGGATGTATTGGCGGCAAGGCAGGATAAAAGCATACAAGTGATAGAAACCCCTGCATTTTCTACCGCCTTTATTGCTTTTAACAGCCAGCACAAGCCTTTTGATAATATAAAAGTGCGCCAGGCACTTAATTATGCCTTTGATAAAAAAGCTTATCTGAAGCAGGTTTTTGACGGTACAGCCACCGCAGCAGATGGCCCTTATCCGCCCAATACTTGGAGCTATATCAACTTAGAGGATTATAAATATGACCCCGCTAAAGCAAAGCAATTGCTGGCGGAAGCAGGGTTTCCCAATGGCTTTTCCACCACCATCTGGATACGCCCGGCGGGTAGCACGCTTAATCCAAATCCAAGGGCTGGCGGGGAATTACTGCAGGCTGATTTGGCCAAAATTGGTGTAAAAGCCGAGCTAAAAGTGATTGAATGGGGCGAGTTAATTAAACGCGCCAAGGCCGGCGAGCACGATCTCTTATTTATGGGCTGGAGTGGCGATAATGGTGACCCGGATAATTTCTTAACACCGCAATTTGCCTGCTCATCGTTGGAATCAGGGCTGAACTTTGCCCGCTATTGCGACCCGCAACTGGATAAGCTCATTAGCAATGGCAAAAAAATAGCCGATCAAGCGGCAAGAGCAAGGCTTTATGAAACAGCGCAAAAAATAATTCATGATCAGGCATTGTGGATTCCATTAGCGCATCCCATTGCCGCTGTGCTGACTAAACCCAATATCAGCGGCTATAAAATCAATCCATTCAGCCGCCAGGATTTTAGTAATGTGATTGTGAAGTAAATCATCTGATATCAATAAGGGCGATTAATACTCATTAAAACAGAGTTTTAACCGCCCATATTTTTTTGGATGAAAAATATGAGCGCCGGATGCTTGGTCTATAAAGACGAATAGCAGCTATCTGGAATGGGGTATAGCCCAATGGCATTACTATTATTTGGCAGTTTGCTGATTGTATTTGGCCTGCTTGCGGCTTGCCTCTTACTGATCGCCCCCCTCGGCATTCTTGAAATCACGCCGGGAATAGGGCTTTGGCTCTTGTTTCCTGTCTTTAGTATTGGCGGGTATTTTCTGCTGACGCTCACACCCCGCTTTGCAAAACTGCGGCTGCTGGCCTGGTTTTTATCCAGCTTACTGCTTTTACTGGCTGCAGCTGCAGCCGCCGAATTAATGCTCTATGCCAGCACGCTGATGCAGCCTACGGGCAGCACGCTAATCTTGTGGTATGTATTAGTCATTGCAGGTGGCTTGGGTATAGTGGCAACCGGGGCTTTTGATCTTAAAAAACTCATCCCCAAACTACGGCGCAGCAAGCCTGAGCCGCCTCCACCACCGCCCGCCCCTGTCAGCGCAAAACCCAAACATTAATCCGCGGACTGTAACGCCGACAACTCGGCCTCACTAAAACCGGCAGCCCTGCGAGCGTCTAAATTAAATGGCCCACGCTGTTTGGCTGCTTGATATTGCAAGGCCAACTGCTCATAAGCCACGATCGTGTCTAAACCCCGCTCTTCACACAGCGCCCTGTACCAGCGATTGCCAATGGCCACATGGCCCACTTCATCCCGTAAAATAATATCCAGGATTGCTGCGCCTGCTTTATCGCCACAATGCCTGAGCCGGTCACGAATTTGCGGCGTCACATCCAGACCACGCGCCTCAAGCGTTCGCGGCACCAGCGCAAGCCTTGCCAGCAAATCATCACGCGTTCTTTCTGCCATATCCCATAAACCGTTATGCGCCGTAAAATCGCCATAGGCATAGCCCAGCGTTAACAGATGGTTTTGCAACAGCTCAAAATGATAAGCCTCTTCGCGGGCTACTTTCAGCCAGTCTCGGTAAAAGTCTTCGGGCTGTCCGGCAAAGCGCCACAAAATATCGAGCGCCAGATTAATAGCATTAAATTCAATATGCGCCAGCGCATGGATCAAAGCAGCATGCCCTTCTGGCGTACTGATTTTACGACGCGGCACATCCATAGGCGGCACTAAAGGCGGGCGATCGCTCAAGCCCGGCGTTTGTTCAGTACTGATAATGTGTTCATCACAAGCAAGAGGGTGCTGATCTTCAATAGCACGCACAAGGGCGATTTTTTCCTGGTGACTGGCCATTTGCAGCGCGAGCAAGGCTTGGTGACGGATGGATTTCATGGCGGGTAACTGCAAGCAAAAGACGTATTCTGGTCAGTCGGGCGGGGCTTGGCAAATAGATCGTCTGTGCGCCAGCTCTGAAAAAGATCTGTAGACACAGAGATCAGCACGTGTAAGTTGGGTTATCGGTCTGCGTGTGCGGTTGATCTCACGCAGCGATTTATCGCGTAACCCAACGTTCTTTCGAGTGTTGGGTTAGCTTATTTACATAGCTAACAACAGCAATGTAAATAAGCTAACCGCAACCTACATTTATACTTAATGCAGCTTAATTCTTGGCTTGCTCACACGATCAATGTATTCGCCCCATGTGGCCAGCCAAGTTTTAAACCAGCCATTCACCGCAACCTGATGCTTTTTATAAAGTGACCAGTACATCATTTTGGCAAACTGGCCCTCAATAAATACGCTGCCCCGGGCGATGCCGCCCATTAAGCTGCCCACGGTGCTGTATTCCCCCAGGGAAACCAGCGAGCCGTAATCCTGATATTTAAACTCTGGCAAAGGCTTACCCGCCAAATACAAAGGAATACTTTTCGCCAGCAACATCGCCTGCTGATGCGCGGATTGAGCACGCGGCGGCACCGTGGCTCCTGCATCGCCAAGCGGGCAGGCCGCACAATCACCCAGAGCAAAAATACTTGGGTCACGCGAAGTTTGTAATGTGCGGCTGACGACCAGCTGATTCAGGCGATTGCTCTCCAACCCGGCGATCTCTTTAAGGAAATCTGCCGCTTTAATCCCCGCAGCCCACACGACCAGATCGCTAGGGATAAACTTACCCGAAGCCATTTTTACCCCTGCGGCAGACACATCGACCACCCGCTCATTGGCATGAATTTCCACCGCCATTTTGCGCAGCTCAAGTGCCACGGCATCTGATAAACGCTCTGGCAGAGCCGACAATAATCTGGGTGCAGCATCCACGATCACAATTTTTAAATCGCGCTCAGGGTGGATATTGGCAAAGCCAAAGCTACTCATAATGCGCGTCGCCATATGCAGCTCGGCAGATAGCTCGACCCCAGTTGCGCCGCCACCAATAATGGTCACGGTAAAACGCCCTTCACCCGCCTGTTTACGCCTTGCTTGCGCACGTAAACAGCTATTAATAAAACGTTTATTAAAGCGCTCTGCGGCCTCTGGGGTATCGAGCATAATGGCGTGGTTTGCCACACCCGGCGTGCCAAAATCATTGGTCTGGCTGCCCAGCGCCATCACCAAAGCATCATAAGCAATGGTTTGCTCAGGCACTAGCTCGCTACCGTCTTCCTCATCTAGCGTAGGGGCCAGCACCACTTGCTTAGTTTCTCTATCCAGCCCTGTCATACGACCTAAGCGAAAATCAAAATGGTGCCAGCGGGCCAGCGCGATATATTCCAGCTCGTCGGCATGGCTATCTAAAGTACCTGCCGCCACCTGATGCAAGAGCGGCTTCCAGATATGAGTGCGTGCTGCATCGATCAAGGTGATATGCGCTTTTCCTTTACGGCCCAGCTTTTCACCCAATTTAACCGCCAGCTCTAAACCACCAGCCCCTCCTCCTACAATTACGATGCGCTGCAATGCAGTCATAGCCATCCTCCCCCGTTGATTAACTGCCCTTATTATGCGTGAAGCTGTCATGAAAAGGGCATGTAAAACAACCATTTAAAGATGCTTGATTACACGGATGGAATACGCTACTTACAAGCGCCAACTAACCCTCGCGCCCTGCCCCCATGTGCGCTAAGCAAAGTCAAAAAGGCCTTTTTAGTGCCTTCGGCACGTTGATTTAGGTGCGGTTAGCCACCGCGGGGCCTTCCTTTCTTGCTTCGCCAAGAAACGAAGCCAAAGAAGGCGACCCCACGAAACACGAAGGCCCCTGCGCTGCGGACAATCGGGTCGGCGGCGGGCGGGATTGGCTCGCTGCCTCGCTCCCTGGCCGAAACCCCGCCCCGCTTGTTCCTCGCTCCGGCGTGTTTCAAGGGGACTATAAAAAGCCCTATGTAAAGAGCGTGGTTGTTATGTTTTTTCGCTGTTCGCTAATAAAAAAACCATTTGGTTAGCACATAGCCCCTAACCCCTTTCCACTAAAGAGAGGGAAGCTAAAAATAGATACCCATAAAAAAAACTGATTATTCTCTTGGTTTTCTCCGTGTCCTCTGTGCTCTCTGCGGTTCAAGATTTGGGTTTTGTTCAAATAATTGAAACCTAAGCCACCAGCACCCTCGCCTCACCCTCAGCAAGCTGCCCAATCACCGCTGCCTGTGCAAAACCTTGTGCCTTAAATAGCGCCATGACTTCATCCACGGTTTCAGCAGAGCAGGCCACCAGCAAGCCGCCGGAGGTTTGCGCGTCGGCCATGATGCGCTGCTGCCAATCCGGCACCTGCTCGGCAAAATCTACGTCCTGCCCAAAGCTAGCCAAATTACGCTCTATCGCACCGGGGCCTATGCCTTGCTGGGCAAAGCCAACGGCGGCAGAAAGCAGCGGTAAATCATTGGCAAGCACATTCGCCGTCAGCTTGGCGCCTCGGCAAACTTCTAACAGGTGGCCAAGTAGGCCAAAACCGGTTACATCGGTCAGGGCATGCACGCCGGCCAATTTAGCCAAATCACTGCCGACCATATTGAGCTGGGTGGTGGTATCAATCAGCTGCTGATAGCCAGCATCATCCAGCAGGCCTTTTTTCATGGCCGTACCTAAGATGCCGATACCCAGCGGCTTGCCTAAGATCAGCACATCGCCTGCTTTGGCATCGCTATTTTTTTTAAGCTGCTTAGGATGCACCAAGCCCATTGCCACTAGGCCATAGATAGGCTCGGGTGCGTCGATCGAATGCCCGCCTGCAATCGGAATACCCGCTGCAGCACAAACCGCAGCACCACCGGCTAGGATTTGCTGGATATCTTCGATCGGCAACAGATTGACTGGCATGCCGACAATCGCCAAAGCCATAATCGGCGTGCCGCCCATGGCGTAAATATCAGAAATCGCATTGGTGGCGGCGATACGGCCAAAATCAAAGGCATCATCCACAATCGGCATAAAGAAATCAGTGGTGGCCACTAGCGCCTGCTCGTCGTTGAGCCAATATACAGCGGCATCGTCCGAGGTTTCAGTGCCCACTAAAAGCTTGGGGAAGATGGCCGCTGCGGGTAGTTTTGACAGCATTTCTGATAAAACGGCCGGGGCGATTTTGCAGCCGCAGCCGCCGCCATGCGATAAAGACGTTAACTTTGTGCTCATTAAATACTCCTGAACAAATATTTATGGCCTACCTTAGCAGCCTGCCCTTACTTTGACGAGCGCGGGATAGCTGCAGTAAGCGCGGATTTATCCACGGCTCTGGCACGGGCGTGGGACAATTCAACTAATCGCGAGCCTAAAGTGAAATAACGTGAAAAATTTATTGGTAAGCTTGGTCGACCTTCCCGCCTTTGAAGAAATAATCGATGTACGCACCCCGCTTGAATTTGCGGATGATCATATCCCCGGTGCAATCAATGCCCCTGTACTCAGCAATGAAGAGCGCGTGATTGTTGGCACACTCTATAAACAAGACCCCTTTGCCGCCACAAAGCTGGGCGCGGGCCTCGTTGCCAAAAATATTGGGGTTCACCTAGCAAGCACATTTAAAGACAAACCACAAAACTGGAGGCCGCTGATTTACTGCTGGCGTGGTGGCAAACGCTCCGGATCGATGGCCACCTGGTTTAATCTTATCGGCTGGAAAGCTCGGCAATTAGAGGGCGGATATAAAGCTTATCGCGGCCAGGTATTGCAGCTTTTAGAAACGCTGCCTGCGGCCTCACGCTTTATTGTGCTGGCAGGGCACACCGGCTGCGGCAAAACCCGTTTGCTGCATGCACTAGCCCAAAACGGCGCGCAAACGCTGGATCTGGAAGGCCTCGCCAAGCATCGCGGATCTGTCCTTGGCAGCTTTCCTGCTACCAGCCAGCCCTCTCAAAAAAGCTTCGACAGCCTGCTGATCCGCCATCTGGCTCAGTTTGACCCTACTCGGCCGGTATTTGTGGAAGCCGAAAGTAAACGCGTAGGCCAAATCCAGCTGCCCGCCAGCCTGATGCTGGCGATTCGCGCGGCCGATTGCATCCTGGTGCAAGCCCGCTTTGAAGACCGTATCCGTTTTTTATCTGACGACTACGCCAGCCTATTTGATTACCCCGCCAACTTTAAAACCAAGCTGGCCCGCTTGGTTGAAACGCACGGCAAAGTGGTGCTGGCCCACTGGAATGAGCTGATCGATGCGGGCCAAAAAGCCGAGTTATTCAGCGAGCTGATCAGCAAACACTACGACCCTGCCTACAAACGCAGCAGCCAGAGCAATTACCTCAGGCTCGCCGATGCAAGGCCACTGCTGATTGATCCATCGGGTGATTTAAATGAATGCGCTAGGCAATTGATTGTGAATTTAGCGGCATAAAACGAAAGGGGAAGCCAGCGGCCTCCCCTTTTTTGCATCAAAAATACTCAAGATCTATAGCTTAAACCGCTGCACCGACTGATGCAGATGAGTCGATAAATTTTGTAAATCTTGTGCAGAGCGGGCACTGAGCTGAGTTTCCAGTGCTTCAGCCTCTGCTCTTTGGGCAATTTGCTCCACCGCTTTAGCGATTTCTGTAGTGGCCATGCTCTGCTCACGGATGGCGCTGCTGATATTGTCTACCACGCTGCGCACCTGCTCTGCCCCAAGACGTATATCTTCAATAGCAGTGCCCGCTTCATTGGCCAACAACACACTGGCATTTGCCTGCTGCACGCCATTTTCCATTTGCACAATGGCTTCGCGGGTGCCGGTTTGAATCTGCCCAACCATGGCGGCAATCTCAACGGTTGACTGGCTGGTGCGCTCGGCCAGCTTGCGTACTTCATCGGCCACCACCGCAAAACCACGGCCCTGCTCACCCGCCCTTGCCGCCTCAATTGCGGCATTCAGCGCCAGCAGATTTGTCTGGTCGGCAATATCTTTAATCGTGCCCACAATCGAGGTGATCTTGTCAGACTGGCGGCCTAATTCTTCAATGCTAACTGCCGAGCCTTTAACCAGCTCAGCAATTTTATGCACTTCGGATGTTGCCCGATGAATCACCACCGCCCCACGCCCAGACATCTCTCTGGCGTTTTCGGCCAAGCCACGGGCATCACTGGTATTGGCAGTCACATGATCAATCGACACCGACATCTCTTCTACCGCTGCGGCAATCGACGATGCCGATCCACTTTGCTCATTCGAGCGCCGGGCGACTTCGGCCGCACTCTGGCTCAGGCCGCTGGCTGCCACACTCATTTGCCCTGCACCGCTGATTACCTCTGCAATCATGGTGCGTAAGGTTTGCTGCATATCCCGCAAACTAGCCATCAGGCTGTCTTTATCCCCTGCTTTACAGGTCACTACCTGATCCAAATGGCCCCTTGCCACACTTCTGGCCAGCGCCACCGCCTCGTGCGGTTCACCGCCAAGCAGCTTAAATAATGAGCGCCCCAGCAGCAGAAGTGACGCGCCCACCATGCCCATCATCAATAAACCAAGGGGTAAAATCACCCACAAGGCGCTGCGAAACTTAGCCTCCACATCGTCGATATAAATGCCTGTCCCAATCACCCAGCCCCAAGGGCTGAAACCCTGCACATAAGAAATCTTATCCACCGGCTCGGTACTGCCAGGCTTACTCCACTGATAGCTGACAAAGCCCGCACCAGCATTTTTAACCACCTGCACCATTTCCAAAAACAACGCTTTGCCATTTGGATCTTTCAGCTGCGATAAATCCTTGCCTTCCAGCTCTGGTTTCATAGGGTGCATCAGCATTTTCGGGCTAAGATCATTCACCCAAAAATACTCTTTTTTATCATAACGAATTGCTCTTAAAGCCTGCAAAGCCGCAGCCTGAGCTGCGGGCTGATCCATTTTTCCATCGCGGCTCTGCTGCTCAAAATGAGCCACAATTGTTTGCGCTGCCTCGGCCAAATTTCTCACTTTATCTTTACGGCTGCTCAGCATTTCATCTTTAAAATGAGACAACAACAAACCACCTAACAAAATAAAAGCCAGCAAAGTAATTCCAGCCACCCACACCAGTCTGGTGCGTAAAGTCATGCCAGCTTGCCCCTTCATTACATTCTCCCGTGTTTATTATTAATTGCTTATCCACTGGATTATGCCGATGTAAGGATTTAAAGAGTCAGCCTTTCTGTAATTTGTTGTAAATCTACGACTAAGAGAAAGCACGTACTGCAATTAGAAAAGCCAGCCTTCAGCATAACGCAACTGCTAAACCTGAGAAGCAAACAATCATTAGCAGACGATCAAGAGACAAACGCAGATGAATGCAATTCAGTACTCATCCTCAAGCGTGCAAGCCCCCATCCACCACAAGGCTATGCCCAACCACATACGATGATGCAGCGGAGCTTAGCCAGAGAATGGCATGGGCAATTTCATCCGCTTGGGCAAGCCTGCCAATAGGAATCGCCTGGGCCAGCTGCGCCTGATGTTCAAGTAACTGATCCTCTGTCAGATGGGCCGTTCTGCGCGTGCGGCGAGGTGTTTCTGTTGCGCCGGGGCAAACGGCGTTAATCCTGATGCCTCGCCCTATATACTCCTTAGCCGTGGAACGGGTCAGCCCAATCACCGCGTGCTTGGCTGCGCTATACATGGCCGCCGTCGGCGCACCAGATAAGCCATTCACCGATGACACATTCACAATCGTGCCGCCCCCCGACTGCAGCATCGCTTCAATCTGATACTTCATGCAGTTAAAAACGCCTGAAACATCCGTCGACAGCGTCTTGCTTGCATCCTCAAAAGATACTTCATGAGTCGGGCCTGGGCGCGTATCGCATGCCGCACTATTAACTGCCGCATCCAACTGACCATAGTGCCCAATAGTAAAACTGACCAAAGCGGCAACAGACAAAGGATCTATCACATCACAAGCATGAAAAACGGCATCACCCAATGCGCTAAGCTCTGACGCTGCCGCCGCCCCTTGTTCACTATTACGCGCGGCCACCACCACCTTGGCGCCATTTTTCAAAAAAGCTTTTGCCGCCGCCAAGCCTATACCGGTTGTTCCTCCCGTAATAAGCACCACTTTACCGTGAAGACTTTGCATGGAATCACATCATGACATTGAGATGATCAGATTATATAAGCGATAGCTAGGTTACATACGTTACAGATGAGTATATTTACCAAATTGCGCAGCCTTTATTACTATATGCAGCTTGTTTAAGCAGGCATACTCGATCTGAATAAGATATCGCTATATAAACCCTTAATATGCGACGATCATCACACCCGAAGGTAATTATTCATGTGCAAGAAAAAAGTATTTTTAATAAAAATAATGGCATTACTGGGATGCATCAGTCCTTTAAGCCATGCGACAGAAAATATAGATCAAGCCTATATTCAAAAAATAGTTAGCACCGCAATCACCCCCATACAAAAAGAATTCAATATTCCCGGCATAGCAGTTGCAGTGAGTGTGGATGGCAAAAATTATTTTTTTAATTATGGTGTAGCCTCAAAAGAAAGTAAGCAAGCAGTTAGCCAAGATACATTGTTTGAAATTGGCTCGATTAGTAAAACCTTTACCGCCACGCTAGCATCGGCTGCCCAAATCAATGGCCAGCTTTCTTTTAGCGATAGCGTCAGCCAGCATTTAGCTGATTTACGCGGTAGTGCCTTTGATAAAGTCAGCCTGCTTAATCTTGCGACGCATACCGCCGGGGGCTTACCGCTGCAAGTACCTGACGAGATTAAAAATAATGATCAATTAATGGCCTATTTTAAAAACTGGCAGCCTGAATATGCGGCAGGCACATACCGCGTTTATTCCAACCCCAGTATTGGCCTGCTTGGCGTCATTACCGCTAAAAGCATGAATACTTCTTTTGAAGATGCTATTGAAAAGAAATTATTTCCTGAGCTGGGAATGGCCCATAGCTATATCAATGTACCCGCCGCACAAATGAAAAATTACGCTCAGGGCTATAATAAAAAAGACGCGCCCGTTAGAGTTAATCCCGGTGTTTTATCCTCAGAAGCCTATGGCGTAAAATCCAGCCCGGCGGATATGATTCAATTTGTAAATGCCAATATGCAAATGGGTAAAATAGACTCTAAAGTACAACAGGCGCTGATCAATACTCACAGCGCCTATTTTAAATCTGGAGCACTCACACAAGACTTAATCTGGGAGCAATATGCTTATCCATTAAAATTAAGTACTCTATTAGAGGGAAATAAAGATGCGATGGCGTATAAAGCCAATACAGCCAATAAAATCACCCCGCCTTTAGCGCCACAAGCAAATGTATGGATCAATAAAACTGGCTCTACCAATGGTTTTGCTGCCTATGCGGCTTTTATTCCCGCCCAAAAAATTGGCATTGTGATTCTAGCTAATAAAAACTATCCAATTCCACCACGGGTGACGGCGGCTTATCAAATATTAAGCCAATTGGATCAGCAGACAGAATCTAAAAACTAAGTGCTTGGCTGATACCGCTTCCCCCTTTTTGAGGGAGCCAAGCATAATCCTATCAACTTAAGCAAAACCCGCAAAGGCACGATGCTTTTATCGCTTGGGTTAGCTGGTTTATTCGCCTATTGGTGCGGATAAACCAGCGTAACCCAAAGTTTAGGGGCAAAAGAATGTTGGGTTACGCGATAAAACTTGCTAACCCAACCTACAAATTCCCCCTGAATTGATAGGATTGGAGCGGCTTTCCCTAAGCCTGCCAAGCCTTTGCAATAGCAAAGCTATCTTCAAACATCTCATAGCTTTGAATTTCGCCGTCCCTCACCACAAAACGCATCATAAATGCGCCCTGATAAACATGGCCGTTACGGTATTGCCATGCAAAATGCCCGCGAGCTAGGGCTTCGTTTTCACCGTCGTACCAACGATCAATCACAAATTGCGTGGCTTGCCCGGCGGCTGCAATCTGCTTTAAGCATTGCTCAACTTCGGCGCGCCCCTGCCAAAGCCCGGCCCATGGCACAATTTGGCGGTCCCCCGGAATATGCCAGCTTACGGCCTCACTTAAATAATCTAAAGGCGGCTGACCCGCGATAAAGTCAGCCATAAAGGCCTTAGCCACAGCGAGCGGAGCCAGTGGGCGGCTTGGCGCATGGTATTGGGCAAAGATTTCTTTTGCTGCAAACACGGCATTGAGCGCGGCGGGGAAGCCTGCGTAAACGGCAGTCTGGATCAGCACTTCAATGATTTCGGTCTGGCTTAGCCCCACATTTAAGGCGGCTTCTAAATGCACTTTTAATTGCGGTGCAGCATTGCCCATGGCGGACAACATGGCCACCGTTGCCAGCTCTCTTTGAGCAAGAGAAAGCCCAGGCCGAGAATAAATTTCACCAAAACCAAATTCAATAATATAGCGGCCCAGATCGGGGGCAATGTCACGCAGGCCATTAATTACCCGCTCGCCTGCCTGATCGTCTACTTCTTTAAGCTTTTTCCAACCTGATAAATGATGCATGCCATGCTCCCTGAGTGAAGAGCGCATCCAGAAACAATCCGTCCCCAGCAAGCACGGCTGGGGAAAACTGTTTTTAGTGCGGCCCTGAAGAGAGTGACGCTTCCATTTGCTGATAAGTAGCGATTTTGCTGTGTAATAGCGAGAGGTTTTCCTGCAAGCTGGCAATTTGCAAAGCCAGCGCAGCGGCGTGCGTTTCCAGCATCTCACGCCTTGGCACCACACTTGCAAGCGTTTGCCCCTCCCGCCGTAAGCGGGCGTAGCGTTGCATATCAGCAATGCCCATGCCGGTAGCACGTAAACGCAGCAAAAAATCGATCCAGCGTAAGTCTTCTTCCCGATAACGACGCTGGCCATTTAAAGCCCGCGGCACCGCATCGATCAAGCCGATTTTCTCGTAATAACGCAGCGTATCCACCGATAAACCACTGCGTATTGCGACTTCAGAAATGGATAAGGTCACCATGGACATCAGCATAAAAGCTGGAGTGCACTCCAGCGCAAGCGGAAATTAAACACTAGGATAACCTGGTAGAAAACTACGCAGGAAACCGTGGCCCTTGCAGGGCAAGCGTGCCGCTTCTGCCTTCAAGCTCGCCAATTTCTACGCTGTGATAAGGCAGGCTGGCGGTATCGAGCGCGTTAAATAGCTCGAGAGTGGAGACCAGTTTATAGCCTTGCTCCAGCCAGCCTTGCAGTAGGCGCTCGAATGTCGGCAGTAATTTCATGCCTTCCAGCTCGGCGTGTAGGGTGTAGACGTGGCCGAATTCTGGCTCGACGGCGGTGAGCTTAAGCAGGTGTTCGTGCACATTATCTGGGCTTAAATCACCCACGCCGATCAGCTCATCCAAGGTAGGCAGCGTGGTGGGCAGCTGCACACAGCGCACAGGCTCGCCCTTTACCACGGGCCAGAATGGATGGGTGCCGCGCGTATCTGATGCGTAAGTTAAAGCCATGCGCTGCTGATGGCGGTAGGCTTCCGGATTCATTTGCCAGCCTGCTGCGCCGTGGGTTTTAGCGGGTGTGCCAAAGACTTCGGCAAAGCGCGTTGCGGCTAAATCAATTTGCTCGCGCGTCCATGCGGCGGATTCGCCTGCCACATAGTCTTGCCATTTGATGTGATCCCATGTGTGAATGCCGACTTCAAAACCAGCAGCTGCCACACTCTTCAGAATATCAGCGCAGCGGCGGCCAATATCCGGGCCAGGCAAGAGCGTGCCGTAGAGCAGTGTTTGAATGCCGTAGTGTTCTACCACCGAGGTACGGGATACTTTTTTCATAAAGCCAGGGCGAAACACGCGTTTAATGGCGCGGCCGGTGTGATCTGGCCCTAGGCTAAATAAGAAGGTGGCATCTGCGCCCAAGCGCTGGAGTAATTCTACTAGGCGGGGCACGCCTTCGCGGGTGCCGCGATAGGTGTCGACATCAATTTTTAAGGCTAGAAGTTTCATTCAGATGGTTTTTTTTAATGAGTTTGTGGGGTAGAGGCGGCTGCATGCTGATCATGCCTTTTAAGCATTTCTTGCTGCATCGCGGTGAACTGCTGGCGAATCTGATCACGCATAGTATCAAGGGCAAAGCCAGCAAGCAGGCTGGATTGCGGCTGCCATTCTGCGTGATAGCTTATCATGGTCTGCCCTGGGGCTGGTTTCAGTAGTGCAACACTTTTATAGGCTTCACTGCCGCCCACCGATGTCGCGCGAATTTCACTGAGGGGTTTTAAATCGATATCACGCACCGATTCGTAATGATAACTAAACAAGCTTAAAGGCACGCTTAAAACCTGGGATACACGCAGGTGATTGCCCGATTGGCTGAGAATATGGCTGCTGATTAATTGCGGCAAAAACTGTGGCATATGTTCAAAATCCACCATTACTTGCCAGGCTTGTTCTTTACTGACCGGCACGCTGAATTCAGCATCAATTTTGACTAATTCTGCGTCTTTACGCGCATCTACCCTAACCTCACTGGCCACTGCAAACGAGCTGAGCAGAACTGCTAAAAACGCAAATTTCATCGAATCACCTTTAAGATGGACAAGCCCAGCTCATACATCGCCCCCTGCTCTATCTGGTGGCAGCGCACTACTTTAACCCTTACTGCTAATGGCTCTTTGGGCCCTGCCCCCTCCAGAGGAGGCATCACAAACAAATCAAATTTTTCATCCGGTCTTGGCACATAATTGGTTACCACCGTTAAGCCTGTTACGCTTAAATCTGTGCAGACGCCATAATAAGCAGCCCCATAATCAAGTGGTCGGATTTTAACTTTACACTCAACGGGCACACGCAATGCATCCCGTTTATTGTGATCACTCATACCGGCTTTCATGCAGAAAATCCTGTTGGATGGCGATCGAAAAAGAAAGAATATCAGCTAAACTAATTTCATGCCGTATTCACAATCTTAGTTCGAGAATGCCCCAAGGAGGAGTGATCATGTCGGATATTTCTGCAATTAAATCCTACGTCGTAAATCTGAACCAAGCGCTAAAACAGACCTCGCAACAGACTACGCAACAATTGGAACAAATTGCCAACAGAGTCTCTAAAAAATCTGAAGCCGCTACAGATGTGGGCTTGGCCAGCATTCAACGCTCAAATGCAATGAATGAAGTATTGAGTGAATATCGCAATAAAATCGATACTTTTGCTTAAGAAATAAATTACCGGCGGCAGAGAATACGCGGCCAGAATGGCTTTGCGGCCTTGCAAAATACAACGTTTTTTTATGAGTACCCGCCATCATTAAAAGGCGTACCACAAGTGATGGTGCGCCTTTTAATGCTTATACATCCCGAGTTACACGCAAGACTTCTTCCAGTGTTGTTTCACCATCCAGTACCCGGCGCACGCCATACTGACGCAGGCTAAGCATGCCTTGGCTGCTGGCGTAATGCTTCATGGCCTGCTCGGTAGCGCGCTCGTGCATCATGCTGCGGATAGTTTCATCAATCACCAGCAATTCATACAGACCACTACGGCCACGATAGCCACTTTGTTTGCATTCAGCGCAACCTACGGCGCGATAAACCGGTTTGTCACTGCCTAATTGCCCGGTAGTTAAGGCATCCGGCGTTTGCAGCTGACGGCAAGCCGGGCAAAGGCGACGTGCTAAACGCTGGGCTAGTACGCCTAATAGTGACGATGCCAGCAGGAAAGGCTCGATGCCCATATCTACCAAACGCGTAACCGCGCTGGCCGCATCGTTGGTGTGCAAAGTAGCCAACACCAAGTGCCCCGTCAGCGATGCTTGCACCGCAATTTGCGCGGTTTCAAGGTCGCGAATCTCACCGATCATCACCACATCCGGGTCTTGGCGCAAAATAGCGCGCAGTGCACGGGCAAAAGTCATATCAATGCGCGTGCTGACTTGGGTTTGCCCCACGCCATCCAGATCGTACTCAATCGGGTCTTCCACCGTCATGATATTGCTGGAGCTGGCATCCATACCGCTCATCGCAGCATACAGCGTGGTGGTTTTCCCCGAGCCGGTAGGGCCTGTCACTAAAATAATGCCGTGCGGCTGAGCAAGCAGCGTTTCTAAAGTAGCCAGCGTATCGGCGGCCATCCCTAGCTTGGCGAGATTTAAGCGCCCTGCTGATTTATCCAGTAAACGCAGCACCACCCGCTCGCCGTGCCCCGTTGGCAGCGTTGATACCCGCACATCAACTGGGCGGCCCGCAATTCTTAGGGTAATCCGCCCATCTTGTGGCAGGCGTTTTTCGGCAATATCCAGACCCGCCATCACCTTGATCCGCGACACCAACGCGGCATGCAGGGCGCGTTTAGGCTCGATCACGTCGGCCAAACGGCCATCGATCCGAAACCGCACCACCGAGCGCGTTTCAAAGGGCTCGATATGCACATCCGAGGCGTTTTCACGCAGCGCTTCGGTGAGCAAAGCGTTAATCAGACGAATAATCGGCGCGTCGTCTTCGGTTTCGAGCAGGTCTTCGATTTCGGGTAATTCTTGAGCCAAGCGTGAAAGATCGAGGTTTTCTTCCAGATCATCCACCACCATCGCCGCACCGCTGCCCTGGCCAAACAATTGGGACAGTTGCGCTTCAAACTCCGCCGCATCCACTACCGAAATATTCAGCGGCCTAGCGGCTACCCGACGTAATTCGTTGAGCGCAGAAAAATCACCACCTTTGCGAAACAATACCGTAACCGAATCGGCCTCGTGATGAGCATCCACCACGCCGCGATCACGGGCAAAATGATAGGGTACTAAACGGCTCATGGTTTAACAGCCGGTTCAGTTGGAGCCAGTGGCGTTGCTTTACGCGCATCGATCACTTCGGGCAGGGCGACCGCAGGCATCTCAGGCAAAAGCATGCTGGATGGGCGCTCGAAGCGATTTTGCTCTGCACGTAGATACTGATAGCGATCAGAAGATAAATTACGCGTTGCATCAGCATCCCGCAGCACAACAGGGCGCAGGAACACCATCAGATTTACTTTCTCTGATTTACGGTCTTCGTAGCGGAAAAAAGCCCCCAGATAGGGTATGTCGCCTAATAAAGGCACTTGGCTGCGTTTGACCGTAACCCGATCTTCAATCAACCCACCCAGCACAATAATCTGCCCATCGTCGACCAATACTTTGGAATCAATCGAACGTGTTTTTGTTGCTAGGCCAGCACCATCAGTTAAGACCGATTTATCGATGCTTGAGACTTCCTGATACACCGTCAGCGTAATGCTGCCGCCTTCCGACACCTGCGGACGAACCCGCAACTTAATCCCTACATCTTTGCGCTCAATTGATACAAAAGGATTAGCATTTGCACCTGATGAAGCCTGAGTCCCCGTAATAATCGGGATATTTTGCCCGACCATAATCTTGGCTTCTTCATTATCCAACGTCATTAAATTAGGCGTGGAGAGCACATTGCCATCGCCACTATCTTGCAAGGCCGAGGCAAGTACACCCAGTGTAGGCGTGCGGCCATTCACCGGATTACCATTTAAAATACCAAGACTTAAACCGCCTGGGATAACCGATGGGTCTTTAGTCGCAATGCCCTTCAGCAGGGAACCTAAGCCATTTAACGACGCTGCCCCCACCGCCGAAACATTCTCATTCCCCCCTGCCAGCAACCATTGCACACCAAATGCACCTGCTTTAGACACATTCACTTCAGCAATCATTGCTTCTACATAAACCTGAGCACGACGAACATCCAGCTTATCAATCACCGAGCGCAGATTGTTGTAGATATTATCCGGCGCAGTAATCACCAGTGAGTTGGTCATATTGTCGGCCTGAATCATTACATTCACGCCACCAATTTGAACATTTGCCGCGGCCGATGTTGGCGCGGCAGGTGCACTGGCTGGCATTCCACCCGCTGGGCTGGCGGTCATGCTGCTGCTGGATGGTGTCGTTGAGGAAGAGCCAGAATCCTGCCCTGTCATAATCCCCTTTAAGGTATTGGCCAGCTTGGCCGCCTCAGCATTTTTTAAATACACCACATGGATATTGCCACCTGCTGCGCCCTGGCTATCCATGGTTGCCGCCAGCTTTTTAATTTGTTGGGCATGCAGGATGTTTTCGCTACGCACCAATAAGCTATTACTACGTAAATCCGGCACCACCACGCTGCGTTTTACGCCTTCTGCCAAGGGTATACCTTGATTAACGCCCTGCACCATGATTTCTGGCATCAAACGGCCTAAGTTTTGTGCCACATCGATGGCCGATGCGTATTTAAGTGTGACCGAAAAAATATCCGAGCTGGCAGGCTGATCGATACGCTCAATAATTTCGTTCAGGCGGCGAATATTGTCGGCGTAATCAGTAATCACCAGCGTATTGCCGCTAGGATAGGCGGCAATCGTATTATTCGGGCTGATCAAGGGGCGCAGAATCGGCACCATTTGCACCGCAGATTCGTATTTCAGCGGGTAAACCTGCGTCACCATCCGATCCCCTGCCAGCTTCATGCTGCGATTGCCGGTATTGCTGTAATGCTGCTTGGCATCGGCTTCTGGCAATACTTTCACCACACCGCTTGATTCAACGGCGGTAAAACCTTGCTGGCGCAGTGCCGATAATAAAATCGGAAACACCATTTCTTTGCTCACCGCTTGGCTGGACACGATATTGAGCGTGCCTTTTACCCTTGGATCGATGACAAAGTTTTTACCTGAAATTAAACCAATCGCTTTAATGGTTGATTCAATATCAGCATTAACAAAATTAAGCGTGACCTTATCGTCGGCAGCAATCGATAACTGAGAGGCTAAAAGGCAAGCTAGTAAGAAGGGGCGCAGAATCATGGGATTTAACAACTCAAGGCTGAATAAGATATTGCAAATTGACCGAGCTGCCGTTGCGAAGCACAACGAGCAACACTTGGGGCTGCTGACTAAAAACAGTGTAAATCAGAGAAATATCGGCGACCTGGGCCACATTCTGGCCATTAATCGTTTTAATCACATCGCCATTTTGCAATTGCAAAAGCCTAGAGAAAGGCTGAGCAGCGATATTATCAATCTGGATGCCTCCTTCGCGATAGGCAGACAACCCCTTCGCCCAATCGGCCACATTGGCGCCTTGCATCGCGCCAGCCAACTGACCACGGGAAAGAGAAGTCTGAGTAGCTGCTGCGGCAACTGGCACACCTGGAACCACGGCCACACCTGTGCCAGAAACAACAGGGGCCATCGCATTATGACCCTCCAGCATCAGCGTCTGACGGCGGCCGTTGTCATCCAGCACCACGTGATCGCTGGCAATTTCTAACAGTTTTATATTGCCCTGCAGGGTTTGGCCTACCTGAGCCGCCACCGCACTGGCCTCCAATCCCGTAAAAATAGCAGCGCCATATCCTTTTTGACCGGCAATAACCGCTAAAAGCTTTGCCTGAATCGTTGGCGCAACAGCCATCTGGCCAGCCTCGCTGCCAAACCAATCTTGAGCAGCAGAAAAATCCTGGGCTTTTTGAGCAGAAATTTCAGCAGGTAAAATCAAACGTAAAGCACTCGGACTTGGCTCAAAAACACGCCAAAACAAGCCGGCTAATAGCCACAACAGGATGCAAAGTAAGGCTGGCTGTACTTTTGCTATAAGAGTAGTGATATGAGACACACGGAAAGCTTTCACGAAGGCAAGGTACTTTGCACAAATGGGAATCAACATTTATACCGTAAACCCCCGTAACTGACTACCGCATAGATATTTCATTCAAAAGGTGTTGACACGTTTTTTACGGCGTGATCTAATGCGCACCTCTTTCGAGACAGGGCAAGCAGCTCAGTAAGCAGAGCCGCTACCTAGAAGTAAAGATTTGTTGTTTTAGCGGGTGATTAGCTCAGTTGGTAGAGCGTCTGCCTTACACGCAGAATGTCGGCGGTTCGACCCCGTCATCACCCACCACTATAAATAGCAAGTTGCTTAGAAAGAAAATAATGGTGCCGCTGCGGAGTGGTAGTTCAGTTGGTTAGAATACCGGCCTGTCACGCCGGGGGTCGCGGGTTCGAGTCCCGTCCGCTCCGCCAAGCAACATCATTATTAAGTTTTAAATTGTTTTAAAGATGGGTGATTAGCTCAGTTGGTAGAGCGTCTGCCTTACACGCAGAATGTCGGCGGTTCGACCCCGTCATCACCCACCAAAAGCTTTTGTAGTAAAGACTTAAAATATACCGCTGCGGAGTGGTAGTTCAGTTGGTTAGAATACCGGCCTGTCACGCCGGGGGTCGCGGGTTCGAGTCCCGTCCGCTCCGCCAAGTATTATTGTTGTTCAGTAGGTGATTAGCTCAGTTGCTAGAGCGTTTCCTTGTACGTTTGATCTATCGATCAGTGTACTAAATAATTTACAGATGGGTGATTAGCTCAGTTGGTAGAGCGTCTGCCTTACACGCAGAATGTCGGCGGTTCGACCCCGTCATCACCCACCAAAAGCTTTTGTAGTAAAGACTTAAAATATACCGCTGCGGAGTGGTAGTTCAGTTGGTTAGAATACCGGCCTGTCACGCCGGGGGTCGCGGGTTCGAGTCCCGTCCGCTCCGCCAAGTATTATTGTTGTTCAGTAGGTGATTAGCTCAGTTGCTAGAGCGTTTCCTTGTACATTTGATCTATCGATCAGTGTGCTAAATGATTTACAGATGGGTGATTAGCTCAGTTGGTAGAGCGTCTGCCTTACACGCAGAATGTCGGCGGTTCGACCCCGTCATCACCCACCACCCCCCTTCCTTTTGCCTTTCTCCTAAATAAATAAATCCTTTCTCAAATATTGCATTTTTTTTCACATAACTGAAAAACAATGTCGCTATTATTCTTTTATATCCCAATTAATTGCTCATTTGTTGTTTCACAACCACTATTTTTTGTTTTTTTGTGATTCATTCATCGCAAATAAGAGATTCAACCGCTAAACTAGCAGCCTCTTAGCAAGGTGGTCACAGCATATGAAATCTCCCCTTGCCATGATCGCAGCGCTATCAACGCGCATGATCTGCCTTGCACTGGCTGCAGGTATTTTGGCATTGCACTTTCTTTTAGCACAACAGCCAAGCCCAATGGGCTATGCGCTGGAGCTATGGTTTCTTGCCTGCGCCCTCGCCCTTTTTTTGCGAAAAAAACAAAAACGCATTTTATCTGGCCCAGATACAGAAACACGGCTTGCCGATGATTTTTCAGCATGCCTGCCCGATTTAATCTGGTGTATCAGCTTTGCTAATCGCAGTGTTAATCCGCTGAACCACAGCTTTGCCGACATTCATCCCCAGGCCACCGCCGAAAATAAAAAAATATCCAGCCTGTTTCCTGCCCGAATCTCACGCCAATACCTTGAAGCCTTAATTTCGGTGCAAAGCACACAAAAGCCACAAACATTTGAATACCAGTATGGGGGTAACGATCAGCTTAAGCGCTATTTTGAGGCCCGTTTATTGCCGCAATCCTCAAGAGACTGCATGGCCGTTATTCGTGATATCACACATATCAAAGATACCGAGCAGGCATTATTAAACCAGCAATTGTTTGTGCATCAAATTATTGATTCCAGCCCTAATTTAATTTTTGTGCGGGATAAACACGGGCGCTTTCTGCTGGTTAATCACGCAACACAAACGCAGCTTGGCCATGAGCTTTTAGTGCAATCACATATGGGCTTAGTTGATTCACCCCAGCCTTTTACACTGGGTGATGCAGATGTACTAGAAAAAGGCGAGACGATTCGCCATTTAGATTCGTGGCTGATGCCGGACAATCAAGTTCACTGGTTTGATATCACCAAGCTGCCCATTGTGCGCGATGAAAATACCTATATTTTATCCATAGCAATGGATATTTCGCATTTAAAAAGCACTGAAGCAGCGATGGAAGATATCCAAAGCCTGATTCGCAATGTAGCTGATGCGCTACCTGTGCGTTTTGTATTAATTGAACAGGGCGTGATTACCTTTGCCAACCAAGGCGCTGAAGCTTTATTAGGCCAGACCAATAAAGAGCTGACCGGAAAAACACTAACAAGCTTAATCGATCCCAATGGCGATTCCAGCAATTATCAGATTATTGAACTCACCAATATGGCAAACCAGCTGGTGATTTTTAAATAATCCCCGAGCCGCCAGTCTGCACGGTGCAAAAAAGAGGTGAAATCTTTTTTACCCAAGCCTGCAAATAGCCACATCCTGCGATGTGGCTATTTTTTTATGCAAAAAATGCAGAGCACTTTATTTTTAAATCGTATCCCACCCCATTCATGCATACGCCCCACCTGCAAAGGCCTAAGTCCCGCCACCACGCCTTCAGCAACAAATAAATAATATTAAAAATATAAATTGGTCACACTCAAAAAAAACTTAATGGGGTACTTATAAAACTTAAGTTTTTTTTAATCCGCAGGTCACCCCTCCTCCTTATGCTAAGCGCCATAGACAGCATTCAATATGCTCAAAAAATTGATTAATTTATTTTTAATCCATTGTTTTACACGCGCCCGAGGAAGATCACACCAATGTCTAAAAGTATTTATTTATCAATCACGCTCGCACTCTCCAGTGCCATGATCAGCGGCTGTAATTCTTCTGAAGATACCCCTCTTAGCACAAACCCCAGCACACCAGGCAGTGTAACCACCCCCAGCCCGGTGCCTCCCCCTGTTGTTACCCCTGCACCTGTGCCAGAAAACCCCAATCCAACACCCGATCCTGTTCCCACGCTGGCCCCGGTTCCAAGCAATGTACCCACTTTGCCACCTACACCCGTTCCAACCATTCCTCCCAGCCCAAGCCCTGTGCCAACGCCCGCCCCCGTTCCGGGCACTCCGGTGATTCCTACACAAATACCACAACCCCCTCTTGGGCCTGCCACTAAAAAAGCGCTCCTGATTGGTGTGGATGGTATCCAATACGATGTTCTACTTGATGCACTCGCGAATAAGCAATTAAGCAATATTGCACAGCTCAATTTAAGCCCAAGCTATGCAGGCGGAATTGCAGGCTCTGCCACCCAGCAGCAAACACTCAGCGGCCCGGGCTGGGCATCCATCTTAAGCGGGGCTTGGGCCAACCGACATGAAGTGCGCTCTGATTACGCAGGGCAAGTATTCAAAACAGATTCTGTATTCAAACAATTAAATCAGGCCCAGTCCACCAGCATTGCCAGCTGGGGCACCTTAAATAAATTATTAAAACTGGATATCAATACCGGGCAATTAAGTAATGCAATTGATTGTGCAGGCTTTGACAGCTGCGTGGTTTCATCCACCCAAACAGCTATTAACAGCGGCAATTTTAATTTAGTGGTTTCCAATCTGCACGCCCCGGAAGAAACAGCATTACACCGCGGCCTTGCAAATGATTATAAACAGACACTCAAAACATTAGATCAGCAAATTGGTGCTTTAATTGAAACCATTAAAAAGCGCCAGGAACTAAATAATGAAGACTGGCTGCTGATCCTGACCTCCAGCCACGGGCTGAGCGAAGGGGGCAATAGTGACGGGCTGCCAAGGCCTTCAAATCAAGCTGGCTTTATCGCCATGAATAAACCCCTAGCTGAAAAAGTTACAGGCGTGCCACTGAAAGCCCCGGCAAATATTGCTGATTGGTATAGCTATGCCAGCCAAGCCGATATTGCGCCTACTCTGCTGAATTATTTATCAATCAGTAACACAGCCGAAAACCATAAAATGGATGGTGTTTCTTTATTAGAAGCCCCTGCTGTTAAACAATTACAAGCGCGAGCCAACCCAGATCGCAGCAGCATTACCCTCAGCTGGAAATCACAACAGCCTGTGCGTATTTATCGTAATGGCAAGTTCATTAAAGAGCTGCCGGCGGGTGTAAATAACTTTACGGACAATGCTTTAGATGTTTCCAAAAACGGCTTGTATAAATTTAATTACACCTTAAGCGCAGGCAAAACGCTCACCTCTTATCTAGCTCAAATTGACTATATAAAACCAGCCACACTGGATGAAAGTATTTTAGTGGGCTTAGCCCAGTACTTCTCTTTAGACAGCACCCTGAACGCCAATAAAACCAACCCTGCATTAACAAGCTTTATTGCAGGACGAAGTGCCAATTATGTAAATGGCCCGTTTGCAAATAAAGCCCTGCAATCTACATCCAATGGCAGCACTCCTGCCTGCGCCAGCTGCGATGGAGGGTTTAAAGCACCCTTAGTGGTTGATTTCACTAAAAACCCAAGCTTCTCTATTGGTTTTTGGTTCCGCTCTGATGCACTGCGTAATGATGTGCCGGTGATTGCCAATAAAGATTACAAGAGCGGAGCCAATATAGGCTTTGCCTTTGGCCAGTATTTAAACAGCATTAAATTTAATATTGGCGATGGCAAAAACCGCGTTGATCCACAGCTTTCATTTACTGCAAACAGCTGGGTTTATTTAGTGATGAGTGTGGATTCATTAAAGAAAACAGCACAAGTCTTTATTGCCGATCCTAATCGCCCATTGCAAACAGCAACAGCCAATCTTTCCGCTTTTGATTTAAGCAAATTTACCGGTCTGAATATTTTAGGGATTAATGAAGACGCTCAGGGCAATTATGTAACTGCAGGCAAAGGCGGCACAGCAGGCTCATTTGATTATAGCGATTTAGCCATCTGGAATCGGACACTCAGCCAAGACGATGTTTTAGGCCTAGCCACGACCGGTAAATCACTGAAATCGTTTAATCCCTAATCAATGGAAAGCATGATGCACATCACCCGTAAACGCTTGCTGAGCCTTGCCAGCAGCCTGCTTCTGCTTGGCCTCGCCGCATGTAATAGCGATGAATCCCCGGCAAAAGATAGCGCAAAGCCCGCCTCTGCAACGGCCACGGCTGCCTCCGCGGCGACAAGCTCTGGCAATCAGCCCCAGCCGCCCGCTTTGCACTGCGCCCCTTAATTCTGAGCGATCGGCTCATCTGAAGCACAACAGGTTATTTATAAAATGAAAGCAATTAATCGCAGAAATTTCTTAAGCCTTGCGGCAAAAACAGCGGGGGGCGCAACGGCGCTCTCATTTATCCCGCCCAGCATTATGAAAGCACTGGCTATTCCGGCGAATTCCCAAACCGGCACAATCAACGATATAGAGCATGTGGTCATCCTGATGCAGGAAAACCGCAGCTTTGATCATTACTTTGGCACCCTGCATGGTGTGCGTGGCTTTGGCGATAAGCTGCCCATTCCGCTGCCTAGTGGCAAGTCAGTTTGGAACCAAAAAGATGGAACAGGTAAAGAAATGCCGCCATTCCATCTGGATACCCGTCTCACCAGCGCACAACGCGTACCTGGCACGCCCCATTTAATGCCTGACGCACAAAGTGCATGGGCAGGCGGGCGTATGGATGAATGGCCAAAATTTAAGACTCAGTATTCGATGGGCTATTACCGCCAGGAAGACCTGCCTTTTCAATTTGCACTGGCTAATGCCTTTACCATTTGCGACAGCTATCACT
This sequence comes from Iodobacter fluviatilis, assembly GCF_900451195.1. Taxonomy (NCBI): domain Bacteria; kingdom Pseudomonadati; phylum Pseudomonadota; class Betaproteobacteria; order Neisseriales; family Chitinibacteraceae; genus Iodobacter; species Iodobacter fluviatilis. The sequence continues at coordinate 946,533 of NZ_UGHR01000001.1, read as the reverse complement.
GCTCGTTTCACGGCGGCACTAATCCAAACCGCCTGCATCTGTGGACCGGCATGATTGACCCAAGTGGCAAAAACGGCGGCCCTGTCATTAATAATGACGGAGAAAGTAAAACGTCCCCGGCTGAATATTCATGGACCACGTATCCGGAACGGCTTGAAGAAGCCGGTGTAAGTTGGCGTATTTATCAGGATGCTAATGATAATTTTGGCGACAACTCGGTGGAAGGCTTTGCAAACTTCCGCCGCGCCAAACCAGACAGCAGCCTGTGGCGAAATGGCATGTCCACCTGGACCATGGAGCAATTTGCCACCCACGCAGCTGGCGGCACGCTGCCGCAAGTTTCCTGGCTGGTTGCCCCCGGAAAATACTCAGAGCACCCCGGCCCATCCAGCCCGATCCAAGGCGCGGAATACACGCAGCAGGTGCTAAACGCACTTACCGCTAATCCGGATACTTGGAGCAAAACGGTTTTATTTGTGATGTTTGATGAAAACGACGGCTTTTTTGATCATGTCCCGCCACCCGCCGCCCCGGCAAAAAATGCAGATGGCAGCTACGCGGGTAAATCAACCGTTGATACCCAGCTTGATTACCACACAAATGGTCAGATTTATGGCCTAGGCCCGCGCGTGCCAATGTATGTGATTTCACCTTGGAGCAAGGGCGGCTGGGTGAATTCAGAAGTATTCGATCACACCTCGGTGATTAAATTTCTGGAAAACCGCTTTGGCGTGTTCGAGCCCAATATCAGCCCATGGCGCCGTGCCGTATGCGGTGATTTGATGTCGGCATTTAACTTTGCCGCACCCAATGACACTACCGTGCCCCCTATGCCCAGCACCAGCCAGGCCGATACGATTGTGCTGAACCAAAGTAAGCTACCCAAGCCTGCTGCGCCGCTGGTCCCGGTATTACCAAGGCAAAACCAGGGCACGCGGCCATCGCGCGCCCTGCCTTATGAATTACACACCAGTGGCCGCAGCGAAGCCGCCAACGGCAAAATGTGGCTGATTTTTAGCAATACCGGCAAGGCCACAGGCGTATTTCATGTTTACGATCAGCTGCATCTAGATCGTGGCCCACGTCGCTATACTGTCGAGCCTGGTAAGTTGTTATCAGACGATTGGAATACCACGGGCGATCAGGGTTTATACGATTTATGGGTACTGGGGCCGAACGGCTTTCACCGCCACTTTAAGGGCAATACCAACAGCCAGGAAAGTAATCCGGAAATCCGTGTTTGCTATGACTATGTGAATGGCGATGTTTACCTGCAGCTGCAAAACACTGGCAGCAAGGATGCCGCACTCACCATCACCGCCAATGACTACCGCACCGACGGCCCATGGCCTGTCACCATCGCACCTGGCGCAAATGCTGAACATTCATGGCCTTTATACGAAAGCAGCCATTGGTACGACTTTAGCGTAACAGGCAGCAATGGCTTTGTAAGGCGCTTTGCAGGCAGGGTAGAAACCGGAAAACACTCCATCAGCGACCCGACTAATGCAGGAACTGTGATGAGGTATAGAAAACGAGCCAGTTAAACCGCATCATTTCAACAGCCCTCAGGGGCTGTTTTTTTATGCAAAAAAAAACCAAATATTGAACTACAGAGGGCACAGAGAACACAGAGTTACACGGAGGAAACCAAAAACAATAACTCGTTTTTTATCCTACTTTTCGTGTTCTTTATCGATATCTACTTTAGCCCTCCTCTGCCAGTAAAAATTTAAACCAAAGGCGTAATGTGCCGTAGAAAAGCGGCAATTAAAGGCACTTTTTCTCTGTCTTTCAGATAATAAAGATACTCATAAATCAAAGGACTGGTTTGTCTGAATGGCAAAGTACAGAGAGCCGAATGATCAGGCACTTCACCTTCAGACATAATGCTCGCGCCAAAGCCATGAATAATCGCCTGCCGGATGGCCTCGCCATTGGCAATACACGAACTTGATTTGGCTTGAATCCCATATTCCTGCAAAAATTGCTGAGTCAGCTTTTGTGTTTCAGAGCCTTCTTCACGTAGTAAAAGATGGACTCTGGCTAAATCAGCAATATCCAGATCTTTTTGCTTAGCCAATGGATGATCGCTTCTGATCGCCAAAACTAAAGGCTCTGCAGCCAGCAAAATACAGTTTAAACGCGCATCTTCCATTTTTTTTGAAGAAACAGTGACATCAATTGCATATTCATTTAATGCCTTCAGCATTTCCTTAGAATTGCCAAATTGCATAGAAAGCTGAATTTGCGGATGAGCAGCATGAAAACGGGCAATGCTGTGGCTGATAAAATAAGGCCCCGTTGCACCAATACGCAAATTACCCTGCTGAGCGCCCCCTGCATTTCGCAGGGTAAAATCAATATTGGCTTCTTCCTGTAATAAGCGCTCTACCATAGGCATCAGGCGAATGCCCGCATCGCTTAATACCCAGCGTGCACCGCCCCGGTAAAACAATTCAATTTGATAAATCTCTTCTAACTGGCGAATTCTTGAAGTAACTGTCGGCTGGCTTAATTTAATCTGCCTCGCAGCTAATGCCACACTCCCCTGGCGGGCCACTTCAAAAAATGAGCAGAGTAATTCACTTAACATGATTTCAATTAATCATAAAAAAAGAGTAGTTTAAGAGCCACTGATGACAATCAAGCGATGATTTAAACTAAGTCTGCCTGATCCTTATTCTAGCCCTTGCTATTTATCGCCTTAGCATCATGAGGCCCGCATGGTAAAATCGCCGCCTTCTTATCTGTACAAGCTTAACCCCAGCGATGAATTCCACGGCCACCGGCAGCGCGTCTAGTCCTCTTCCAGAGCAAAACTACCTTCAGCAAATTGCCGACACGCAATTAACCGACAGAGGCCATCTGGAGCGCCTGCTGCACCGCTTGAATCAGCGGCAAGCCAAGCAGCAGCCTTGCGATAAGGAATTGCGCGAGCTGGAAGCAGGGATTGCCAAATCGCTGGCCAAAAGCGAGCAGCGCAGAAGCCGCCTGCCGCGCCCGGAGTTCGATGAAAATCTGCCGGTTAATCAGCGTAAAGACGAACTAAGCGACGCAATTGCCAAGCATCAGGTGGTGATTGTGTGCGGTGAAACCGGCTCGGGGAAAACCACGCAATTGCCAAAAATTTGTCTGGAGCTGGGCCGTGGCGTACATGGGCTGATCGGCCACACCCAGCCGCGCCGCCTAGCCGCTAGATCGGTGGCGACGCGCATCGGCCAGGAATTAAAATCTGAAAACGCCGTGGGCTTTAAGGTGCGTTTTACCGATAAAACCACCGATGCCAGCTATATCAAGCTGATGACAGACGGTATTTTGCTGGCCGAAACCTTATCTGATCCTTATCTCTTAAAATACGACACGATTATTATCGACGAGGCACACGAGCGCAGCCTGAATATCGATTTCTTACTCGGCTATATCAAGCAGCTGCTGCCTAAGCGCCCCGAGCTTAAAGTAATTGTGACCTCCGCCACCATTGATGCCGATCGCTTTAGTCAGCATTTTGCCGGTGCACCTGTCATGGAAGTCTCTGGCCGCACCTTCCCGGTGGAAGTGCGCTATCAGCCTTTGCATGCCATTGATGAAGACGATCAAGAGCTGGAAATGGAAGAAGCCATCGTGCAAGCCATTGAAGGCCTGTGGCGTACCGACGGAAGTGGCGATGTACTGGTGTTTTTGCCAGGCGAGCGCGAGATTCGTGAAACCGCCGAAGAGCTGCGCAAAGCCAAGCTGCGCGACGCCGAAATTCTGCCGCTGTTTGCACGATTATCCAACGAAGATCAGCAGCGGATTTTCAGAAGTTCCAGCAGTGGCCGCCGCATTGTGCTGGCTACCAATGTGGCCGAAACCTCGCTCACCGTTCCGGGCATCCGCTATGTGGTGGATTCGGGGCATGCACGGATTAAACGCTATTCACCGCGGGCAAAAGTGGAGCAGCTTCTGGTTGAGAAAATCTCCCAAGCCTCGGCTCGCCAGCGTTCTGGCCGTTGCGGCCGGGTAGCCTCGGGTATTTGCGTGCGGCTTTATGATGAAGCTGACTTTAATAACCGCTCCGAATTTACTGATCCGGAAATCGTTCGCTCATCTTTAGCAGCGGTTATCTTGCGTATGGCTGCGTTAAAACTGGGTCATATCGATAACTTTCCTTTCTTAGAAGCGCCATCCAGCCGTTTAATCAGTGACGGCTATCAGCAGCTGCGTGAGCTAGGTGCAGTCGATATGGCAGACCAGCTAACCCCCATTGGTAAGCAACTGGCCCGGCTGCCGGTCGATCCGCGCATTGGCCGTATGCTGCTGGCTGGGCGCGATGAGCATTGCTTAGCCGAAATTCTGATTATTGCATCGGCGCTATCGGCGCAAGACCCGCGCGAGCGCCCTTTCGACGCCAAAGAAGCTGCGGCCCGTGCACAGGCTAAGTTTGTGGATGATAAATCCGACTTCCTGTCTTTCTTACGCATGTGGGAATTCTTTAACGAGGCACTGGATAATAAAACCAGCAATCGTCAGCTGATCAACCTCTGCCACGAGCACTTTTTATCTTATCTGCGCTTACGTGAATGGCGGGATTTACACCGCCAGCTCGCCGAAATTTGTCAGGATATGGATTTACAAGTCAATGACTTGAAAGCTGCACCTGGCACGCCAGAGCAGATTTTAAAAGCGCTGATGACAGGCTTACTGGGCAATATCGGCTTTAAACAGCCAGAAAACGACGAATACCTTGGCGCACGCGGGATTAAATTTAATATTTTCCCCGGCTCTGGCCTGAAAAAAGCCCGGCCAAAGTGGATTATCGCCGCCGAAGTGGTTGAAACCACCAAGATCTATGGCCGCTGCGTGGCGGCTATCGAGCCAGAATGGGTGGAGCGCATCGCTGCCCACTTAGTGAACCGCCATTATTTTGATCCGCACTGGGAAAAAACCTCAGCGCAAGTCAACGCCAGTGAGCGCGTTACCCTGTACGGGCTGCCGATTGTGCCCAAACGCCGTGTGCATTTTGGCAAAATTGATCCCGTTGCCTCACGCGAGATTTTTATCCGCGAAGCGCTGGTGAACTTCAATTACAACAGCCGCGCCAAATTCTTTGAGCACAATAAAGCGCTGATTCTGGATGTGCAAGATTTAGAACACAAAGCCCGCCGCCAAGATGTGCTGGTGGACGATGACGCGCTGTTTGCATTTTTTGACGCCAAAATTCCAGCCGACATCGTCAATGGAGCGGGTTTTGAGGCATGGCGTAAGCAAATCGAGAGGGACAATGCCCAGCACCTATTCCTGGCCCGCGATGATTTAATGCAGCACGGCGCAGATGCGGTAACAGAAGAGCAGTTCCCGGAGTTTTTCCGCCTGAACGAGGCCAAACTGCCGCTCTCTTACCGCTTTGAGCCAGCCCACCCGCTAGATGGGGTGACCATCACCCTGCCGCTGCATCTGTTAAATCGCGTCAACCACGCTATTTTTGACTGGCTAGTGCCGGGCATGATTCGCGAAAAAATCACCCTCCTGATTAAATCACTGCCTAAATCGATCCGCCGTATCTGTGTGCCGGTGCCAGAATTCGCCACCAAGATGCTAATCGCTCTGGATAAAGCCTCCAGAACCGAGCCACTGCTACCGCAACTGGCGCAAGCAGTGGGCCGTGGCGCGGGGCTGATTGTGCCCAGTGATGAGTTCAATCCAAAAGATCTACCACCGCATCTGCAAATGAACTTCAAAATTGTGGACGACGCAGGCCAGGAGCTGGCGCAGGGCCGTGACCTGATCGCCCTGCGTGCCCAGCTGGGTGAGGCGGCACAAATGACCTTCCGCGATGCGGCGGACGACAGCATCAGCATCGAAAAAACCGGCATTATGAAATGGGATTTCGGCGATCTGCCGGCCAAAATCAATTTTAAGCGCCAAGGCCGCTCGATTACCGGCTTCCCTGGCCTTGTGCCTGAAGAAGACGCGGTAGCCATTCGCCTGTTTGATACCGAATACGCCGCCGCTGCAGCGCATCGGGACGGGGTGATTTGCCTGCTGAAGTTTGAACTAAAAGACCATGTTAAACAGCTGCCTAAATCGCTGCCGACTTTTAACCCGCTGGCTTTACAGCTACGCGGTGTGTGTAATGGCGACGAGCTAATGGAAGACATCGTGGCCTGCATTTGTGATCGCGCCTTTATTGGCGAAGACGATGCCCCACGTAAGCCCAAAGAATTCGACAGCCAGAAATCCCGCGCCAAAGTCCGCCTGCCCTCAGTACGTGATGCGGTCATGCGCATCCTGGCCGAGCTGACCACCGAATACGTGGCGCTGAATAAACTGATCGCCAAACCATCGCCCTTTGCCAGCGCCATGACAGAATTACTCGGCCAGCTGGTATTTAAAGGCTTTTTACACAAAACCCCGTGGGAGCAATTACCCCGCCTGCCCATCTACGTAAAAGCCATGCGTATCCGCGCCGAAAAACGCGTTGCCAACCCACAAAGAGACGGCCAGCGCGGTGCGGAAATCAACGAGCTGTATAAGCGCTGGGAAGCAGAAATGCTGAAATGGGAAAAAGAAGGCCGGGACACCACCCCGCTTGCCCCATTCCGCTGGATGATCGAAGAGCTGCGCGTTGGGCTATTTGCTCAGGAGCTGAAAACGCCTTATCCGGTATCGGTAAAGCGCTTAAGCAAAGTGTTTGAAGATTTAACTAAACACTAATCAGTAAAAAGGCCAGCGAAATGAGCGCTGGCCTTTTCCACACCGCAACATTGCTTGCAACAGCAGCCATGCCGCTGCTGAATAGACACTTCAGTTTCACCCTGATTCAGCGTACTTCTTTTGCCAATTTAAGCAATTGTGCACTCATCACCAAACCAACCTGATTAGCCTGTGAGCGGTTAATTTTAAAACTAATGCGGTTGGGCTCGGTCACCAATACAATCATCGCTTTTTCTTCAAATGCTTCTGCATTTTCACCAATCACTAAAATAGGTAAAGGCAAAACCACCGCCAGATTAATCCGCTCTTGAGCACCAATAAAAAGCACATTGCAGTCTGTTGCCGATTTCACAGACGAAACTTTTACAACTTTAACCGGATTACCATTTATTCTTCTGTCTTTAAATTTATCCAATTCATCATAAATCCCTCTAGCCCCTAAAACACAAAGCAGGATTTCTTTATTTGGCGGAGGTGGCCAAGTTGTAAATTGAGCAAAGCGAAAAATAAAATTCGCTTTTAATTCTATTTCATCTGCAGCAGCCCATACACGGGCAGAGAGCAGTGAAAATAACAGCATCAATATCAGCTTAGCCATTATTAATACCTGACATTGATTTTAAGCCGAATATCACGACCATCTTGTTTTAATGAAAACCGATCAAAATTAATATACCTTGTCGCCTCTTCATACGACACATCAGCAAGATTATGCACAGAGAGTGATACAGAGCAGTCTTTACTGACCTCACCATTCAGCGCGATATCTGCCAGCCATTGTTTTGGCAGCTCACCAAAGAAAATCTCTCTACCGCTGATATATCTCAGCTCCGTGGCTAATTTCCAGCGTGAACCAGCAAATGGCAATAAAAATTTGAAATTCAGCATATGCCGCGGCGAATTAAACAACGCTACCTCATTACCAATCTCCGTTTTTTGTAATGAATAAGCCATCTTTGCCTGAATTCCAGCCTCAAATCGCTGTTCCAGCTCAGTTTCAAACCCTGTACTGACTACTTTTTCTAAATTGGTATACACCAGACCATACTCTGTAGCCGCCTGGCCAATTAAATCATTCATTTCATAATGATAAACAGATCCATTTAATTTAGTACTGGGGGTTAAATAATGCTCTGCCACCAGCTCAAGCGTTGTGATTTTTTCTGCTTTTGCTTCAGGATAACTAATTTCTGTATTTCGGGTTTGCTCAAAAAAATTAGGATTTCTAAAAGCGGAACCATACAATAATTTAATATTTGTTTTATCCATCGGGTTCCAAATTAAACCCAGCCGGGGATTAAGATGCTCACCATACTCAGTGTAATCGTATCTGGCACCGGCAATTAAAGTAAAACTGTCCGCAAAAGTATACTCATCCTGAGCAAAAAAAGCGTAGTGACTGGAAGACTGGTCTATTGGCTTTCCCCAATTTAAACCCTCAGCGTAGTTACTCCAGAATTGTTCTGCATTCACCCGGCCTTCAACGCCCAATAAAATTTTATGGCCTGGCAGCTGATTATATAAAGCATGCAATTCGCCATCCCACCAGCGGCCCTTCGCATTTTCTTTATCCAAAAACATCGTTTCAGAATCGAAATAAACAGGGAAACTGCCTTTATATTCTTCCTCGTGGTAGCTCAAACGCGCCTGCATATTCCAGTTTGAAAACAATTCAAAATCATAACTTAAACTAATCAGTGAACGCTGGCTCTCATTTACAGATGTGCCATTTTTAATACTCAGCAGAGGCGAATCAATTGAGCCAAATAAAACTGGATTGGTTTTTTCCCTGCTGGAAAATGCACCGGTCAGCTGCAAGCCATCCAATGATATTTTAGTAAAGAGATAACGGCTTAAATCGCTGTCTATAACTGGGTCTCCCTTAAATTCTGGAGCAGGCACAGCATAATCCATATAATAAGGATGGCTGGGGCCGCCTCTGTAAAACTGGCTGGCCGAAATTAAATACTCAAGACCATTATCTAAACGGCTCGCCATACTGGCACGTAATTTACTGGTATTAAAGCTTCCATATTCAAGCGAGGCTTCCGCACCACGCAAGCTGGCAGCCCCCCGCGTTAATACATTAACTACGCCTAAGAAAGCGTTATTACCATAAATAGCGGATCCCGGGCCGGGCACATATTCAACTCTATCAATTAAATCAACATCAAGTGGAAATTCATTTCCCACAAAAGCACTGTCAAATACATTATTATTTAAACGGATTCCATCAATTAAAATCAATACGCGGGTATTGTAATCACCCGGAATAGCCACGCCACGGGCCCCCAGAAATGTATTCTGGCCGTCATAGCTAGTAAACAGGCCAGGCATACTGCGTAATATTTCCCCAAGAGTGCGATAGCCAAACAGCTGGATGTCATCCCGACTGATCACCCGGACTGCCGATGGCGCATTTTTTATCCCCTGAGAAAATTTAGATGCCGTTGAAACATCTACATTGTGGGGAGGGTTAATTAAAGCCGTATCGAGCAAATCCTCAAGGCTGGGACCGCCAGAATCTGCCCGGGCAAGACTAAATAGAAATAATAAAATAAACAGTGATTTCATTTTTTTTCAGAATAAACGCAAAAAGTATTTTTGCCTGCCTTTTTAGCCTGATACATGGCCAGATCAGCATAGTGCAGCAAAGTTTTTGGATCATCGCTATGCAAAGGACAGCACGCAATACCAATACTGATACCAACCGGCATCACTTCACCATGAACAATAATCGGCAGCTTTACCCCGGCGACCAGTCTTTCCGCTAAAATTTTAGCGGCTTCTTCATCCGCAATTTGCGGCAAAATAGCCGCAAATTCATCCCCTCCTAAGCGACAAGGCATATCAGTGCTACGTAAAATATTTTTTAAACGCTGGGAAATAATCGTTAACACTAAATCACCGGCCTCATGCCCGAATTGATCATTTACATATTTAAAGTTATCTAAATCAATAAACATGAGCGCTGAAAACTGATTCTCTAAAATAGAACGCCCCACCGTTGTTGCTAAAGCCTGGTGGAAATAATGACGATTAGGCAGCTGAGTTAAATTATCATAATTTGCAAGAATATCTAAACACCGCTCTGATTCCTTACTTTGATTCAACTCTTCTTTAATATCGTTTTCCCATTTCTCAATTTTTGCCAGCATCTGATTAAAATGAAAAGACAATCTGCCAAGCTCATTATTGCTGATATAGCTGGAACGAAGGCTGTAGTCACGCTGTAATGTGACATTCTCTGCAACAGTAGACAGCTCAAAAATAGGGGCCAATGCCCTGACCTGCAAGCGGTTTAAAATAATAGAAGCCGTTACAATCGCAATCGCCGTTAATATCAGCCCAAGTAAAAAAAATTGCAGTGTTTCTCGGTAAACCGCATCAAAACCAATCTGTAATTGCACCGCACCCAGCAGCTCCCCATCCAGCGATACCGGCACCAATACCGCAATATGATCAAAAGACATATCTGTGAGTGGCTGATTAGAAATATGAGTAAACGAAAAGAGCTGGCTATCCTTATGCAAAGCGCCCCAATCAGCAAAAATTTGATTTTGCGTATTTACAATACTTAAATAGGCAAGATCAGGTGTAGTGATAAATGAGTGAACTAGGGTTTTAGCTGCTTTCTGATCATTAAAAATCAGCATCGGTGCAATATTTGCAGCCAGAATATTGGCATTGACGATGGCCTCCGTTTTTAAACGCTGCACAGCAAGATAACTATAAGAAATAGAAAACAAGGCAAGGCAAACGAGCAATGTACTTGCGATACCAAGCACATTCAGCAGCAATAATTCTTTTGCCAGTGGTAGATTTTTTATTCTGCTCTTTTCCATTTACAGCCTTATTCATGAGCCAAAACATATGCGATTGCCTCATTTTTACACAAAGAGACTATCGATGCTGAAATATAGCGCACTGGCTGATTTATCCTAAGCGACTTGCAAATATTTATTAAACAGGCTGATCAGTGATTACATGACAAAGCAGATTTTCGATCAATAAACGGCAATACTAAGGAAGTAAATCCCGGCTTTGATCCATACCCGCTGTGTGCTTATCGGTGCATTGAGCGGCTCCATAAAAAAATACACTCCCTCTTACTTAAATTAAGTAACAATGGCATGTTATAGTCAAGATAATGTAAGGAGACTCATCTGATGAAAACCCGTTTATTTGCAATGGCGCTCTGCTTTGCCGGCATCACACATGCACAGGCCGCAGCGGCAGCCAGCTCCCCCATCACAAAGCTTGAAGTGATTGATGTAAAAGCCGGAAACGGTAAAGTGGCTACAACAGGCAGCACGGTTACCGTGCATTACACAGGCTGGCTTTATGATGCTAAAGCCGATAAAAATCACGGCACGCAATTTGACAGCTCAGTAGGGAAAACCCCTTTCAGCTTTCCTTTAGGAGCAAAACGCGTCATTAAAGGCTGGGATGCAGGTGTGGCTGGAATGAAAACAGGCGGCAAACGCACACTGATTATTCCCGCTGAAATGGCCTATGGTGCGCGCGGCGCGGGCAATGTAATCCCACCGGATGCACCTTTAGTATTTGATGTTGAATTGCTGGATGTAAAATAATTTTCAGCCTGCAAAAAGGCAGGGCCAGTCATGGCGTCCTGCCTTTTTTATCTCTGTATCAGTCAGACGGGCACGCCCTTAGCCTTATCAGGGTAGCGCTTTGCAAAACGCTCTTCCTGAGGATAGGGGTAAAAATCCTCAATAAAACCCTGCTTAATCCGATCTTTTGCATGCTGCCAAAAACGTACGGTCAGTAAATCAGCGTGATGCTGCATAAAAATTTTTTTGACATCCGGACGGCCTAACAAAAAAGTGCCGAATTCTTCCGGGTACACTTCATTCGGATTGCCGCTAAACCAGGTATCACTGCTCATTTCAAACTCTGGCGCAGGTGGAGGAGGAATACGGCGGAAATCGCAATCCGTCATATACTCAATTTCATCATAATCATAAAACACCACTCGGCCTTCACGGGTCACACCAAAATTTTTAAACAACATATCGCCAGGGAAAATATTGGCAATGGCCAGTTCGCGCAGCGCATTGCCATAATCTTCAATCACACTGGCAATTTCTTCATCTTGGCGTTTCTCTATAAAGATGTTCAATGGCGTCATCCGCCTTTCAATATAAAGATGCCGCAAAATCACTTTATCTTCGCTTTCCTCTAAAATGGATGGCGCTAATTTACGGATTTCATCTAAAAGCGCTTCATTAAAACGCTCTTTGGGTAAAGCCACGTCCGAGAATTCTAATGAATCGGCCATGCGCCCAACCCGGTCATGCTGTTTAACCAATAAGTATTTGGCTTTTACAATCGCCCGGTCTACTTCTTTGGGTGGAGCAATAACATCCTTAATTATTTTAAATACAAAAGGAAAAGAGGGCAGGGTAAATACAATCATCACCATGCCCTTGGTGCCTGGCGCAAAGACAAAGGAATCAGAGGAATGGCGTAAATGATGAAATAGCTCACGGTAAAACATGGTTTTACCCTGCTTTCCTAGGCCCAGCATGGTGTAAAGCTCGGCGCGTGATTTATCCGGCATCAGCTTTTGCAAATAGCGCACATAGGCCGATGGTACTTCCATATCGACTAGGAAATAAGCACGGGATAAGGAAAATAAATGGCTGATTTGCCATGGCTCAAAAAGCGCAGCATCCAGAAATAGTTTTCCTTCTGCATCACGGCAAAGCGGCAGGGCAAAGGGGATTTCTAAATCTTCATGAATGGCTTTGCCAATAATATAAACGGCTTTATTGCGATAAAAAGGCGAGGCTAATACCTGAATTTGGGTATTCAGCGCAAACTCTGGCCAGCGGCCTAAAAACTTGTGCAAGGCCCGCAGCAGGCGGTGTACATCCCGATCTAAATCTACAAAAGGCAGCTCAAAATTAAAATCAGTAAACATATTGGCCAGCGTAGCATTCAGCCCTGTTTGAATAGGGTAATAGCTGCGATAAATAGGTGGTTCTGATTCTATATATTCTGTAGAGACGGCCGGACGATAAAAAATAAAATCATTATGAAAATAAGTGCGGTGCAAAATACGGCAGCATACCGAATTAAAAAACGTTTCGGCCAGCTCGGGCTGCTGGTGATTAATCAGTAAACCAATAAAATAGAGTTTTACTTTAGACCATGTCGCATCCGGCAAGCTATCGGCATTAAAATCCTGCTTTAGCCGGTCTGCCGTTTCTATGACACGCAAATCATAAAAAGCGATTCTGTCGCGCACTTCTGCACGCTGGGCATGAAAATCTCCCTCTATAAAATGGACTTTGGCCTTACGGCTGGATTCCCTGAATAAACGATAGTGCCAGTCAAAACCTTCTTGCAAGGCAAGCGCAATTGCGGCGACTTCCCAGTGATCTGGATGAGGGCTGACTAGGCTGGAATCCAGCCGTACGCTATTCATTGGCATAGGTACTTTCCTTTTAAATAAAGTAACCTTGTATTTACATCATCAGATGATATTCACTTATTTATAGACAATATCTTTGCTGGCAGCACATCTTTAGAAAAAATGCTGTTTTCTTTACTGCAATTTCAAAACTTTAAAATGATTGAATCAAGATACACGATTTATTTTTTCTGCTCATTATGTAAATCCCTAAGAAAAAAGCCCCCGGTATATCGGTAATGCCGTTCACTTAAGCCAAGTGAGCGGCATTTTTTATGCTTATCATTACGCCCTTTTGTTTAAATTTGCATTTGTTTATGCCCAGCCATCGTGTTCGCTCCCCTGAAGATTTTGACCCCGCCATCCTCGCTCGCGGCATTAACCCCAACTGGCTCAACGATGCGCTCACTGCAACCGGAACGGCCAGCGTGCGACGCCGCAAAATGCCTGCTGAACGCGTAGTCTGGCTCGTGATTGCCATGGCCTTGTTTCGTCGCCAATCCATGCCCGAGGTGGTCGCTCATTTGAATTTGATTTTGCCTGATGAGATCAATCCAGACATCTCCGCCAGTAGTCTGACCCAAGCTCGGCAACGCTTAGGTGAAGAACCCTTAGCGCTCTTATTCGGCTTGTGTGCTGCGGCTTGGGATGAGCGCCATCAACGCGGACAGAGTTGGCGTGGCTTGAGTCGATACGCCGTCGATGGCACGACGCTACGTGCCGCAGACTCACCAGAAAATCGCGCTCATTTTGGTGCACAAAGTTACGCCTCAGGCGTGGTATCGAGCTATCCGCAGGTGCGCGCAGTGACGCTCACGGCGCTGGCAACGCACTTAGTACGAGAGGCCGTCTTCGGTGAGTACGGCAAAAATGAGATGCGCTACGCGCATGACATCATCGAACAAATTCCAGATAACTCATTGACCCTATTCGACAAAGGCTTTTTAAGTGCCGAGATTTTGCTGCCCTTGCAACAGCTAGGTCGGCAGCGGCATTGGTTGATTCCGGCCAAAAGCAATACCCAGTGGGAGCGCCTGAGTAATGATCCTCACGATTATCGGGTGCGAATGAAAGTCTCACCGCAAGCCAGAGCCAAGCGAGCTGATTTGCCAGAGTATTGGGAAGCTCGTGCGATTGAAGCGATCACTCGACAAGGACAAAAGCGTATCTTATTAACGTCGTTGCTTGAGGCAGAAAAGTACCCTGCGAGTGAAATTGCGGCTCAATACAGCGAGCGGTGGCGCATAGAAACGAGTTATCGAGAAATCAAGCAGGCGATGTTGGGCGACGAAATTACTTTGCGCAGCGGCACGCCAGAACGGGTACGACAAGAGATTTGGGGAGCACTGATTGCGTATAATTTGGTGCGCTTGGAGATGGCTGAAATCGCAAAAGAAGCGGGCGCTGCGGCGACGGATTTGAGCTTCAAGATGGCGCTGCGCTACTTACTGTGTGAGTGGAGTTGGTTGGCGTTGAATAGCCCAGGTACGTTACCGAAAAAGCTGTTAAATCAGCGTAATCGGGTTGGAGATTTACTACTTGCAGGACGAAGACGGGGGCGAGAATGCCCCCGTGTAGTCAAAGCCCAGCCGAAGCGCTATCCGACACGAAAAATCTTGAAAACAGACCTTAAGTGAACGGCATTACCGGTATATCGGAGGCTTTTTTTGGGGAGGATTAAAAAAAATTAAACCCGCTCTACTGCCAGTGCAACACCCATACCACCACCAATGCATAATGTGGCAAGGCCTTTTTTAGCATCACGACGTTGCATTTCATGCAATAGCGTCACCAGAATACGGCAACCCGATGCACCAATTGGATGGCCCAAAGCAATTGCACCACCATTCACGTTTACTTTATTTAAATCCCATTTCAATTCACGGCCTACACCAATGGCCTGTGCAGCAAAAGCTTCATTGCCTTCGATCAAATCAAGATCATCAATATTCCAGCCCAAACGCGCTAATACACGTTGTGTGGCAGGCACCGGGCCCATGCCCATAATGGTTGGATCCACGCCAGCAGAAGCTGCAGCGCGAATGGTAGCCAGCGGGGTTAAGCCCAGCTCTTTTGCTTTAGCCGCGCTCATCAGCATCACGGCAGCAGCGCCATCGTTAATCCCTGATGCATTGCCTGCGGTTACGGTGCCTTCTTTATCAAAAGCGGCGCGCAATTTAGCCAGCGATTCTGCTGTAGTGGCGGGTTTGATAAATTCATCCTTATCAAACACAATTGGATCGCCTTTCTTTTGCGGAATCACCACTGGGAAAATTTCTTCTGCAAAACGGCCAGATTCCTGCGCTGCAGCGGCTTTCATTTGTGAGGACAAAGCCAAAGCATCTTGCTCTTCACGTGTAATGCCATATTTTTTGGCGATGTTTTCGGCGGTCACGCCCATATGGTAGTTGTTATAGGCATCGGTTAAACCGTCATACACCATGGTATCGACCAGCGCAGTATTGCCCATGCGAAAGCCATCACGGCTGCCTGGCAGAATATGCGCCGAAGCAGACATGTTTTCCTGACCACCTGCAATCACAATCTCGCTTTCACCAGATAGAATGGCCTGCACGCCTAAAGCCACTGCTTTTAAGCCTGAACCACACACCTGATTAATGGTTAAAGCGGGGATTGCATCAGGTAGCCCTGCACGGCGCAGCGCCTGACGCGCCGGGTTTTGGCCTAGGCCCGCAGTCAGCACATTACCTAAAATCACTTCGCTGATTTGGTCTGCTGCTACGCCGGTCTTAGCCAGCAGGCCACGAATTACTGTCGCACCTAATTCTGCAGCCGGCACTTTAGCCAGCCCGCCACCAAAATTGCCCAGAGCAGTACGACCAGCAGCAACAATCACGATCTCAGTCATGCGGTATTTCCCTTTTAAAAGGCTGTTTTGGGCATTGACCCAACAGCTGATTAAGCAATGCATTTATCAGCAGAATTAATCTGCCATCATTTACAGCGTAATAATCGCTTATTACTCTCTTATTCTTTCAGCAAAAAGAAAAAGACAAAGTGGCACGACTTATTTCATTAATCTAAGCGCTCTTTTACATAGCGGCCCGGAGCGGGTTCTATCGGCTTGAAGGCCGCATTTCCATGCGTTTTGGGCGCGGCGATTTGTTCGCCAGAAAATGGAATCAGCCATTGGCTCCAATCCTGCCACCAGCTGCCGGGGCGGGATTCCGCACCATTCAGCCATGCTTCCGAATCGCCTGATAAATCTTCATTCACCCAGTAATTACGCTTATTGGCTTTTACCGGATTAATCGCACCCGCGATATGGCCGGAAGCCCCAAGTACATAGCGCAGCGGGCCTTTGAAAATACGCGTACTTAAATATGCAGATTGCCAAGGCACAATATGATCTTCCCGCGCAGCAAAGATATATGTCGGCGTTGTAATGGTGGTTAAATCAATCGGCACACCGCAAAGGCTGAATGAATTGGGTTTAATGAGGTTATTTTCTAGGTACATATTTCTTAAAAAGAAAGTATGCATAGGCAAGGCCAGATTGGCCGAGTCATTATTCCAGTAGAGTAAATCAAACGGTGCAGGCGTTTTACCCTTCAGATAATTATTGACTACATAATTCCAGATCAAATCATTTGAGCGTAAAGCAGAGAATGTTCGTGATAGCTCTTTACCCCCAATCACGCCCCCTTCACTTAACAGGGCCTCACGCTTACGAATCAGATTCCAGTCAATAAAGTGCTTAATATCGCCCGGCTCGGTGTGATCAATCATGACAGTCATTAAAGTAACCGATTCAATCCAATCCAAGCCACGCGCTTGCATCACCGGCATGGCGGTAGAAACCAATTCACCACCAATGCAGAAAGACAAGACATTGATTTTTTCTGCCTTGCCAATTTGACGCACCACATCGCAAGCAGTAATCACGCCATTTTCAACGTAATCATCCCACTCAAGATGGCCCATTTCAGGCGTCACGGATTTCCATGAAACCAAGAACGTTTTAAAACCTTGGCTGACGGCATACGCGACAAGGGAATTATCAGGCTGCAGATCCATGATGTAGTACTTGTTTACACATGGCGGCACAATCAGGAGTGGTCGGGAATAAACTTTGGCGGTAGAAGGCGTGTATTGCAGTAATTGGAAGAGCTCATTTTCAAAGACGACTTGTCCAGGGCTGATCCCCAGATTTTTGCCGACCTCAAACTGAGATTCATCCGTCATGGTGATCGTGCCTTTCTGCATATCCGCCATTAACTTCTTCATGCCTTCCTGCAAGCTTTCCCCTTTACTTTCCAAAGCCAGCTTCATTACTTCAGGATTTGTAAAAGCAAAATTTGCCGGGCTCATCGCATCGACATACTGGCGAGTAAAAAAGCTCATTTTCTCGCGAGCGGCATCATCTGTATGCGCTTGCTCAACCATTTGCAAGAGCCAGCGGGAAGTCACCAGATAATTCTGTTTGATGTAATCAAACAGCGGTTGCTCCCATTCCGGCGCATTGAAACGGCGGTCGCCTTTTTCCGGAACGGCTACAGGTGCTTTTTCTTTGGCACCAATCAGCCCCAGCCATAAATCAAGCTGCTGTTTATAGAAATCGCTGTGTTGTGCGAGAAAAGGATTACTTTGCGTCAGACCGGTCATCATCTGCTGCATAGGTGCCAGATCGGCAGCTGGCTCACCTGGCTGTGAAAGGTTAACCCAGCTTTGCAACAGTTTCTGGTTGGTCTCAGTAAGCTGCTGGAAGAATTCATCCATCGATTTGTTATTAAACATCGGTTTTCTCCGAAAGCAACTCGAAAGGAACACCATTCTAGCAAGTTATTGCTGCACCGCAACAACTAACTCGTGCCAGTAAAACAAAAACGTGAAAAATTATTCTAATCCCATTTCTAGCAAATCGTACCGTACTATTTGATTTAACATGACATTTTAAAAATCATTGCGTAAAATAAGAGCACAATTATGAAGGATGACGATGCCATTTTCCGGCCATCCCTAGCCTCGGAGTCACTATCTCATGCTGTACCGCATTTTTTCCTGCTGCACCCTTGTTGCAGCGCTGGGCCTGACGGCGCCAGCCTTTGCGGCGGCACATACTGACCATAAATCGGTCACAAAATCGTCAGCAAAAAAATCTACAACCCAAACAACAAAAAATACTTCAAAAGCTAAAACAACAAAAACCAGCAAAGCATCTAAAAAATCGAATACCAAAACATCAAATAAATCCGCAAGTGTTGCAAAACAAGGCAATAAGCATGTTACAAGCCGTGCGATTGCCAATGCCCGCAAAGATGTTTCGATTTCTCGCGCTTTAGCTTTATCAACCACACTGGATAATCCGGGAGTGCAATCGGCAGGTGTCTTGGTGCTCAATGAGCAAAATGGCGAAATCATGTATGAGAAAAACGCCGATTCGCTCACCCCCATTGCATCCATTACCAAATTAATGACGGCTATGGTGACGCTTGATGCGCAATTGCCGTTGAATGAATTACTCACTATCAGCCAGGCTGATGTGGATACATTAAAAAACACCAGCTCGCGTCTTACCGTGGGTACAACACTCACGCGCGGTGAATTGCTGCTTTTAGCGCTGATGGCCTCTGAAAACCGGGCTGCCTCTGCATTAGCCCGCACCTTTCCCGCTGGCCAAGCCGTATTTATTCGCAAAATGAATGAAAAAGCGCTGTCCTTAGGGATGAAAAACAGCCGATTTTATGATTCAACAGGCTTAACACCTAATAATGTTTCCACCCCACGTGAATTGGCTTTAATGGTCAAAGCCGCACACCGCTATCCAGAAATACATGATTTCACGACCAGCAGCGAATATAGCTTTATCTCTAATCAATCAGGCAGGAATATGGCGTTTCACAACACCAACCCGCTGGTTAAAGAAGTCGATTGGAATATTGGTGTATCAAAAACCGGCTTTATTAATGAAGCAGGACGCTGCTTGGTGATGCAAGCCACCATTAATGGCACACCGGTAGTGATTGTATTGCTCGATTCAAATGGCAAATACACCCGTATCGGCGATGCACAACGAGTTCGCAAATGGATTGAAACCACATCGCTGAGTAAATCACGCGCAGGCTGATATTCAGAGCATTAAAAAGCCCGAATTAATTCGGGCTTTTTAGTGGCTGATTGCAAAATTAGGTATTTTTCTGAATCACAATCTTAGGAAACTTGCTGGAGAAATCCTGTGATTTAGCCGCAATTTTAACGGCTGTTTTACGGGCAATGGCCTTATAAAGCTCAGCAACTTTGCCATCAGGATCGGCCACCACCGAAGGCTTTCCGGCATCCGCATTCAGGCGGATCGATAAATCGAGCGGCAATTGGCCCAGTAATTCAATCCCATAATCAGCGCCCATTCTGGCCCCGCCGCCCTCGCCGAAAATAGGCTCTGCATGGCCGCAATGACTGCAAATATGCACGCTCATATTTTCTACTAGGCCCAGAATAGGTACGCCCACTTTTTCAAACATTTTAATACCCTTGCGCGCGTCCAGCAGGGCAATATCTTGTGGCGTAGTCACGATCACCGCGCCGGTTACCGGCACTTTTTGGCTTAAAGTCAGCTGAATATCACCCGTGCCAGGTGGCAAATCAATAACTAGATAATCTAAATCACCCCAAAGTGTTTCATTCAATAATTGTGTTAATGCCTGTGTCACCATCGGGCCGCGCCAAACCATGGGCTGCTCGGTATCAATTAAAAATCCGATCGACATGGTTTTAATGCCGTGGTTTTCAATCGGCAAAATATATTTGTTTTCTACGGCTTCGGGTTTTTGATCGGCCACGCCCATCATGGTGGGCTGAGACGGGCCATAGATGTCGGCATCCAGCAAGCCCACACTTGCGCCTTCTGCCGCCAAAGCCAACGCCAGATTCACTGCCGTTGTCGATTTACCCACACCGCCTTTGCCACTTGCCACAGCAATAATATTTTTAATGCCTTTTTGCAGCGGCAGGCCGCGCTGTGCAGAATGAGCAACAATATGGCTGGAAACTTTCAGCTGAACCGAATTCACGCCTTCCACAGCCTTTAATGCCTGTTCAATTTGCGCTGAAATTGCAGCAAACTGGCTTTTAGCCGGATAGCCAAGCTCAACTTCAAGGCTCGCCACACCCTGAGCAAATTTTAAATTTTTAATACATTTAGCAGAAACATAATCACGGCCGGTATTGAGATCAATAACAGAGCTAAGGGCTGCAAGTAAGAGGTCGGGCATGGCAGATGTTCCAGTGGTCTTACGAAAGAGACGGTCAAGAAAGGTCATAATCAACTTGGGGCAATAAATTTAAATGTACCAGAGGGGCGACTTACAAGGCAGGCGGAACATCAAACCTTGCTTAATCAGAAACATGGGGATGATCAGAGGCATTTCAAGCCGCCTGAATACCGGTTCAGGCGGCCATCTGGCTTACTTCTTCAGGCAGTTGCTCATAAACGCTTTGCGCTCATCGCCCTTCTTGCCTGTCGCATCTTTATTACACTGCTTCATTTTATCCTGCTGTGTCATTGCAGGGGCTGAAGCAGGAGCTGCTTTCAGGCAAGTACTCATAAACGCTTTACGCGCATCGCCTTTTAAAGACTGAGCACCGGCATCTTTATTACATGAGGCCATTTTCTCCTGCTGAGGCCCGGCGTAGGACGTTGCAGCAAAAGCCAGTAGCAATACACCACCAAGCAGACTCTGTTTTAACATAACCCTCTCCTGAAAAAAGTGTTTTACTGATTAAAATTGATTACCCAGCATCAAATAGTAACGCAATTTTTTATTATCGCCGTAAGCCGCGCCTAAATAAAACGGTCCCAAATAAGTATCGGCAGCCCAAAACCCCGTCACAGAGGTATGCCAGCCTTCCTGTGCCTCATCCAGCACATTAAACATCCGGCCCGTCTCGATGGCAGCGCCTAAATAACTGCCACCTACGCTTAAGCCCAATAATGAGACAGGAGAATAAAGCTGCGCTTTTGCATAAATTGAGTTTTCACCCAATAACTCATTTTTACGATAACTAGACAGATTTAAAAACCCACCTAAAGACTGAAAATCAGGCAAGAATGGCGCATCTTTGTAGCTATAATTCCCCTGCACTGCCAGATTCCCTTTTACCCCATAAAAATTAAACGCGTGCTCGGCTTCTACGCCAATCCGCCCATATTTACTAAAATCCCCCTGCCCTTTTAATGCGTAATAAGCATTGATATTGACCAGATCCCCCTTGCTAGGGAAATAAAGGTGATCCAACTGATCGTAATTGATTTTCAGATTAACGCCATAATCCCCATCCGTTCTGTCTGAAGCAATAACAGCACCAATTTGCTTAGCCGCATCAAAATGCTGATAAGAAACACCTAATCTCACCTCACCAAAGCGAGTCAGGCTGGAGCCAAGATCAAGCCCGAAACGGGATTGTGCATAGCGATATTGAGCAAGGTTTTCTCCACCCAGCCAAATTGAAACAGGGCTAGATTTATAACTGAATGAAGGCGCAATAAAGGCATAACCATCCAGCTGTAATGGCTGATAAAACTCTGTCTGGAAAGCCATTGTGTCGCCAACCCGAAGAGAAGACTTCCACTCTGCCCCCAGAGAATTAATCCAGGTTCGCTTATACATTGCGGTTAATGCATAAGGATTATTGCCTTCAAAATCGGTACCCATACCCATACCAAATGAAAGGTAATTAGGTCCCCAATCTTTTTCCCTTGGCACCAGCGTTAATTGCTGTGCTCCATCATGATCTGTCAGCTCATAATCCAGCTGAGAAAAATCACCCCGTGCATATACTTCAGCCAGTCGTTTATGAAAATCATCGCTGTTTAATTTCTGGCCAATTTGCACATCAAGCGCTTCTTTTAGCACATCCGGATTCACATTGCGCATCGGCACCACATCCACCATTTGCACGGGCTGAGGCTCGAGCTTGTGCGCTAATTTATTTTTTTTCCATGCTGCATAATCTGCTTCTGATAAGGAATACTTGCTGAGCTGATATAAGCTCAGCGTTGCAGCTTCCTCTCCCTTCGCAATAAATTCTTGGCCCTTTTTAAAATCTGCCGAGCTTAAAGAACCTAAATTAGGCGTAATTAAAACATCTGTCGGTTTTAAGCTTTCTAATTGTGGCTTCACATTTTGCGCCACCATTAAACGGGTATATTGATCTGCCGTACTTAAAATACTATTAATCTGATCCCGGTTTAAAGGCTGCGCCCCCACATCCACAGCAATCACCACATCGGCGCACATAGAGCGGGCCACATCTACCGGCACATTCCTGGCAAGGCCGCCATCAACTAATAAACGCGAATCCCGCGCTACGGCCGGAAACAAGCCAGGTACAGCCATACTGGCACGCATTGCGGTCACAATATCGCCATCTTTCAGCACAACCATTTCGCCTGTCTCAATATCGGTAGCAACCGCCCGATAGGGAATACTCAGCGAATCAAACGAGGCAATAGTCCCGCCAAAAGTCATTTCACGTAAAAACAAAGCAATTTTTTGAGTACTGATTGCTGCTGAAGGCAAAGCCACTTCGCCGCTATCACGCATGCCCAGCTCAATCCCCACCAGATTAAGCTTATCATCCTGTTTTTTTCTGACTGCACTCAATTGGCGTGGCAAGCTTGAGCTGAGTAAATCATCCCAATTCACGTCAACGGCCCTACTGGCTAATTCTTGCGGTGTGCGCCCTGCTGCATAGGCCCCGCCCACCAAGGAGCCGATACTGGTCCCCACCACGCAATCAACAGGCACACGGGCTTCTTCCAAGACTTTCAGCACACCAATATGGGCTAAACCCCGTGCACCGCCCCCGCCCAGCACCAACCCGATCCGGGGGCGTTCGGCTGAAAATGCCTGCAAGGAAACACAACCCAGTAATATGATAAATGCAGATTTACTCAGAAAACTTCTGGCACGAAGCATGCATCGCATCCTAAAATTAAAATATTCATTTTCTTCAAGAGTGTAACCGATTCTATGTTGCGACTTGCACATCGCGGTTTACACCGCACAGCCCCAGAAAACACGCTTGCAGCTTTTGCTCTGAGCTTAACGGCCGGCTTTGCTGGAATAGAAACAGATGTACGCTTATCTGCAGATGGAGAAGCCGTTTTATACCATGATCGCAATGCGCCCGATGGTACGGCCGTAGCCACATTAAGCCGCAGCGAATTATCCCATTTATCCGGTTATATCGTCCCGACTTTATCTGAAGCACTCGACGCTTTTCCTGATGCCTATTGGAATATCGAAATCAAAACGCCCTCTGTTTTACCTGAATGTCTGGCTATTTTGAACAACTATATCCATCACAGACAACTTCTCATCAGCTCGTTTCACCATGAAGTTGCACTCCATATTGAAAAAGAGCTTCATTTAGATTGTGCTTTTTTAATTGCACACCGCCCGGCACAATTAAACGAATTTCTATTGTCAGCTATGCCACACCCACACCTACGCACCCTCATATGGGATTATGAGGTGCTTGATTTGGATTTGCTCAATCAAAGCTATGCGCAGGGCTTTAATAATTTTGTCTATGGTGCTCAGACAGAAAAAGAGCATCTTATTTGCAACGCCTTTCCCCTGCAGGGCGTGATTACTGATTATCCGGAATTCGTTGGCCTGACACCGGGGTTTGCACGCCAGTAGCTTTAGTCATTAAAAATGATAAAAATCACCTGAAAAGGTAAGAAAATGAAGCTCAATTTATTATGTCGTACAATTGCATTCAGCCTGATGCTGGTGCCCCTCAGCTATGCCAGCGACCCGATTAAAATTCGCCTTTCCAATCAGGAATGGGCCCCTTATATGGGCAAAGATTTAGCTGAGTTTGGTATTCTATCCAAACTGGTTTTCGAAGCCTTCGCCCGTGAAAATGTGCAGGTCAGTTACGAATTTTACCCCAATAACCGCACACTTGAAGTGGCCAGAAAAGGTATTCTAGATGGCAGCTTTGGCTGGGCTATTTCGGCAGAAAGGCAAAAAGATTTACTCTATACCGACCCGGTACTATCAGCCAATATGGTTTTTTTTGAAAGAATTAATGATAAGAAACCATGGAAAAAATTAAGTGATTTAAAAAACAACCGGATTGGCGTCACACTGGGAAATTACTACTCAGATGAATTTGCACTTTTAGAAAAGCAAAAAATTTTAAATACAGACCGGGCAGCCGATGATTTAACAGGTTTCAGAAAGCTGATTGCAGGCCATATTGATTTGTTTCCTATTGATGTTGAAGTGGGCCAGTATTTATTGCAGCAAAATTTTCCGCCAGAAAAACGCGTTCAAATCACTTGGCAAAAACAATCTTTCTGGCTGGCACCAATGCATGTAGTCATCTGGAATAAACATCCGCGTGGTAAAGAATTAATTGCCCGATTTAATAGTGGTTTAAAAAAGCTAAAAGCAAGTGGTGATTTTCAAAAGATTGTGGATGAAACACGCAATAAAATTAATCAATAAGAGCATTTGTTTAATAAACAGACCAAAAACAAATACCATTTACATCATGGTGTAAAAGCTGCCGGGGGCAGCGGCGCTGAATGGCCGAGATGTAAAAATGCAGCTTAGCCCGCCACGCTTACAATAAAAGCCGTAAAATGCAGCTCTCCCCGCTTTTGTAGAATCTGCCCCATGCTGCCTTCAATTCATCAACGTATTGCCACCGAAATC
Organism: Iodobacter fluviatilis; assembly: GCF_900451195.1. Lineage (NCBI taxonomy): Bacteria > Pseudomonadati > Pseudomonadota > Betaproteobacteria > Neisseriales > Chitinibacteraceae > Iodobacter > Iodobacter fluviatilis. Next base: position 921,705 of record NZ_UGHR01000001.1, on the reverse strand, counting down.
GCCTGCCGCGAAGCACAAGTGATTGCGGCTGTCAGCCTGCTGGACGATGGTGCCACCGTGCCATTTATTTCCCGTTACCGCAAAGAAGTCACTGGCGGGCTGGATGATACTCAGCTGCGAAATCTGGAAGTGCGCCTTGACTATTTACGTGAATTGGAAGAACGCAGAATTGCCATCATTAATAACATCACCGAGCAAGGCAAGCTAAGCCCTGAATTAAAAATACAATTGCTCAGCGCAGATAATAAACAGCGCCTCGAAGACCTTTACCTGCCTTTTAAACAAAAACGCCGCACCAAGGCGCAAATAGCCAGAGAAGCGGGCCTTGCGCCCCTGGCAGAGCAACTGCTTGCCAATCCGCAGCTCAACCCTGAACAAGCCGCTAGCGCATTTATCAATGCAAATGCAGATATTAAAGACAGCAAAACTGCACTAGATGGTGCGCGCGCAATTTTAATTGAAACTTTTAGTGAAGACGCGGAGCTGATCGCCCGGCTGCGCAGCTTTTTGCAAGGCAATGCCAGCAGCAAAACATCGGTGATCGCAGGCAAAGAAGCTGAGGGCGCTAAATTTGCGGATTATTTTGATTACCACGAAAAAATCTCAGCCATGCCTTCGCATCGTATTCTGGCTATTTTGCGCGGCAGAAACGAAGGCATTCTGAATCTTTCTATCCTCCTACCCGAAGAATTAGCCGCCAGCCTTGCAAATGAAAAGGCCCGCGGCAGCACGCCAAATGTGTGTGAAATGCGTATCGCAGAGCGTTTTGGCATCAAAAACCAAGACAGACCTGCAGATAAATGGCTGATCGATACAGTCAGACAATGCTGGCGTACCAAGATCTTTTTAAGCCTAGAATCCGAGCTTTTAAGTCAGCTGAGAGAACAGGCAGATATAGAGGCCATTAAAGTATTCGCCAGCAATATGAAAGATCTGCTGCTGGCCGCCCCCGCAGGCCCTAAGGTCACCATCGGCCTTGATCCGGGCCTGCGTACCGGCGTAAAAGTAGCCGTGGTTGATCGCACTGGCAAGCTGCTAGACACCGCCACTATTTATCCGCATGAGCCACGCAAAGCGTGGAATGAATCGCTGGCCACCCTAGCCGCGCTGGCAAAAAAACATGGGGCAGAGCTGATCTCTATCGGCAATGGCACCGCCAGCCGTGAAACCGATAAGTTGGCCATCGAGCTGATTAAGCTGATGCCGGAGCTTGCCATGCAAAAGCTGGTGGTCTCTGAAGCAGGCGCATCGGTTTATTCTGCCTCTGAGTTTGCCGCCAAAGAATTCCCTGAGCTGGATGTCAGCCTGCGCGGTGCGGTATCCATCGCCCGCCGCTTGCAAGATCCGCTGGCAGAGCTGGTTAAAATCGAGCCCAAAGCGATTGGCGTGGGCCAGTATCAGCACGATGTAAACCAAAATGAGCTGGCACGGATGCTCGATACCGTGATCGAAGACTGCGTAAATGCAGTGGGTGTGGATGTGAATTCGGCATCAGTGCCGCTCTTAAGCCGTGTATCGGGCCTGAGCGCCACCATGGCGGCAAATATTGTGGCCTACCGCGATCAGCACGGGGCTTTTGCTGAGCGTAAAGCACTACTGAAAGTGCCTCGCATCGGTGATAAAAGCTTCGAGCTGGCAGCCGGGTTCTTACGCGTGATGGCGGGAAAAAACCCGCTGGATGCTTCTGCCGTCCACCCAGAAGCCTATCCACTGGTAGAAAAAATCATCGCTAAAGTGGGCAAAAATATTGGCCAGATTATTGGCGATAGCAAGCTGCTCAAAAACCTGAATCCCGCCGAATTAGCCGACGCGCAATTTGGTGTGCCCACAATTAAAGATATTCTGACCGAGCTGGAAAAACCCGGCCGTGATCCCCGTCCGGAATTTAAAACCGCGAGTTTTCTTGAAGGCATTGAAAAAATTTCCGATTTAAAACTGGATATGGTGCTGGAAGGCGTTGTGACCAATGTGACCAACTTTGGCGCATTTATTGATATCGGCGTACATCAGGATGGCCTAGTGCATATTTCAGCGCTCTCCAGCCGCTTTATTAAAGATCCGCGGGAAGTGGTTAAAACCGGAGATGTGGTCAAAGTAAAAGTGGTAGAAGTTGATGTCGCCAGAAAGCGTATTGCGCTAACCATGCGCTTAAGCGACAGCGCCGCACCAAGTAGTGAACCGATGAAGCAAAGTATGACCGCTAGGGATAGAAAAATAGTTGAACGACCACCGGAAGCACAGGGTGCAATGGCTGCTGCACTGGCAGCTTTAAAAGCCAAACGCTAAAAAAAGACAAAAAAAAGCAGCCACTAGGCGGTGGCTGCCAGTCCTGCTCCTGATTCCGTCTCCGTGACAGAAGAAATGGCCCGATAACTGGCTAGGGCATTTTCTATCCTTTGCGGATGACGTACTGAAGACGCCGCCATATCCTGCCTAGCAGAAGTCATGGCCAGCTGGGGCCAATAAAGGGCAGAAGCCATCAGCATTTGCGACAGCAGCAATTGCGTATCAAGCGCCTTTGTTTCAAGCACACTTTGGTGCACTTGCAAATCCAGCGGCTGTGGCGCATCCGCTTTCGGCTCGCTGACCTCATCTTTAAATGTACTTTTTTCCGTGCGCGCAGCCATCCTTTGCAGGGATAACTGCTGCCTGTTGTGCACGTCATCCTGTTGATTACGTGCACTTCCGCTTGCCGGTGAAGTTTGAATTTGGGTATCCATCACTGCATCATCAACGATTTTTCCAATCATTGACTAGGAAGGATTACCCAAAGCGATGGGTAATTTTTCTTTATATTACAAGAGGATATGAGACAAAGCGAAGCCAGAACCCACTGAAACCGCCGAGCAGACAAGGCCTGGCAGCATAAAACTATGATTCAGTAAATACTTGCCAATACCGGTTGTACCCGTGCGGTCAAAGTTAATTGCAGCGATCACAGTCGGATAATTAGGAATAAAGAAATACCCGTTTACACTAGGAAACATCGCAATTAAAGCCGGTGCCGGGATCCCCAAGGCAATACCCAAAGGAAGCAAAGCGCGAATCGTTGCAGCCTGCGAATACAATAAAATGGACATGCCAAATAAGGCGATTGAAAACAGCCAAGGCTGAGTAGTCACAATTTCTTTAACCGAGCCGGAAAACAGTGCCATATTGGCCTGAATAAAAGTATCTCCCATCCATGCCACACCAAAAATCCCGATCACCGCAGCAGAGCCCGCCCTGAATACCGAGCCCTTCACGACTTCATCCGGTTTCACTTTGCAAAAAAGCAAAATCAACGCCGCTGCAGACAACATGACAATTTCAATCGCCTGCGCCATATTCAACTGCACACTTTTGCCTGCAACCATCCACTCAGGCCTGAGTGCCGGAAAAGTACCCAGCATCACCACAGAAAACACCGCCAGCAAAAACAGCCATACCGAACGGCTGGCTTCCTTCGGTAAAGCCAGGCGCTCCTCAGCTTGCAAAGCCTGAATTTCACCTCGCTCTAATCTGCCACGGTACACAGGATCAAGTTTCAACTCGCAGCCTTGGTGGCTGGCCGCAAATGCCCCGGCCATCGTCCCCATCAGGGTGGCAGGAATGGCAATCATCAGAATATCGCCTAAATGAATTCCTGCGGGTGAAAGCAGTGAAAGCAAAGCGACTGTTGCTGCAGAAATGGGGCTGGCCGTAATGGCGGCCTGCGATGCAATCACGGCGATCGATAATGGGCGCTCGGGCCGTACACCCGATTCATGAGCAACTTCGGCAATCACCGGCAAAACAGCATAGGCCACATGGCCAGTACCTGCGAAAAGTGTAAAAAAATACGTAACCAAGGGCGCATAAAAGGTGATGCGTTTGGGATCACGGCGCAGCAGTTTTTCAGCGATACGCACTAAAAAATCCATCCCCCCCGCCGCTTGCAAACAACCAGCCGTCGTAATCACGGCAATAATCATAAGCATCACATCAATCGGTGCTGTTGTAGGCTGTAAACCAAAAATAAATACCAAAATGGCCAAACCCAAGCCGCCCATTACCCCTAAGCCGATTCCAGAAAGTCTGGCCCCCATTAAGATTGCGGCAATCACCACCAAAAACTCGAGTGCAATCACAATATATATCCTCAAAAAATCCATTTGCTATATTGCCATGACCCGCAATAACACAAGCTGAGGCAGCGCAAACCCGGCCGATATAGGCTGATCCTCACCGCAGGTCTGCGCTAGGGCGCTTCAGCATTGAAGGCAGAGCCTAAGCGGAGTATGGTTTAAGAGAGGATTGTCTTGGGAGTAAATATCATGGCTTTAGGAATTTCTGCTAACTTGCCGTCGCTCAATGCACAGAATAGTTTAAACAGCACAGCGCTGAGCAAATCGCTAAGTGAGTTGTCATCCGCCAAGCGCAGCAGTCAGGCCGACCCGGCCAGCACCGTGCTTATTGAGCAGTTTGCATCACAAATTGCGGGCAGCAACCAGGCCAGGTCCAATTTAAACGACGGTATTTCGCTGACTCAGGTTGCTGACGGCGCCTTAAGCACCATTCAGGATAATACCCAGCGTATTCGTGAGCTGACCATTGCAGCGGGCAACGACACCCTCAGCACCCAAGACAGGGCAGCCATCCAGGAAGAATCCAATCAGCTGTCTTTAAGCAATAGCGATATTGTACAAAACACCAATTTTAATGGCGCTACTCTGTTACAGGGGCAGGGAAATTTAAATTTTCAGGCGGGTGCAAATGCCGGGGATCAGCTTGCTCTATCTAGGCCAGATCTGACTAAGCTCAACAGCAGCAACGGCCAAATTGATTTATCCAGCGCAGCGGCAGCCGGGCAGGCTTTATCTAGGCTGGACAGTGATTTAGCGTCTGTTTCCAGCGCCCGCTCCGATTTTGGTGCGGTCAGCAATCGCCTGACCGCCAGCGCTGCCAATTTGCAAAACCGCTCTGAAAACCTCTCCGCAGCAAAAAGCAGGGTGGCCGATACCGATTACGCCGCCGCAACCGCAAATCTTGTGCAGCAGCAGGTTCGTGCGCAGGCCAATATTGCAGCTCAGGCTCAGGCCAATGCGGCCCCGCAGCAAGTGCTCTCACTACTTCGCTCATAAATAAAAAACGCGGCACTTTTTAAAGTGCCGCGTTTTTTCAGACTAAAGCAACATCCTGTACCACACGATTACGCCCGGACGTTTTAGCCAGATAGAGCTGAATATCTGCCCGCTGATACAAAGGGCTGGCATCTGAGCCGTGCGATGCGGCGATTCCCATACTGACCGTGACATATTCAGAGATTGTTGAGGTCTGATGCGGCATTTTAAGCGACAGCACGGTTTTTCTGATTCGCTCTGCCACAATATAAGCCCCCTCTAGGCTTGTTTCCGGCAATAAACACGCAAACTCTTCCCCACCTATTCTGGCAGTTAAATCAGCCGGGCGTCGCAATTCTGCTGCAATCACCGCCGCAATCCGCTTTAAACATTCATCACCCGCAGGATGGCCATAATAATCATTAAAGCGCTTAAAAAAATCGACATCAATTAAAACCAAAGAAAGCTGTCCGCCCTGCCTTTGTAAACGCTGAGTTTCCTGCTTCAATGCTTCATCAAAATGCCGGCGATTAGCAAGGCTGGTTAAACCATCAGTAATCGCCAGACGATGCAAAAGCTCTCTTGTACGCTTCATTTCCAGCTGATTACGAATGCGAGCCTTAATACTCAGTGCCCGGCAAGGCTTCACAATATAATCAGCCCCGCCCACGGAAAAGCCTCTTTCCTCCTGCTCAGGGTCCCCCAGAGAAGTCACAAAGATCACCGGAATATCAGCCGTTGCAGGGTCTTCTTTCATTCTTTGGCAAATGGCATAGCCATTCATATCGGGCAGCATCACATCCAATAAAACCAAATCAGGTTTAGGCAGCTCTTTCATTGCGGCTAATGCATCTTGGCCGCTCACAGCGAATCGCAATTCATACTGATCATCCAGCATCACAGCCAGCAATTCAATATTACTTGGTTCATCATCGACAACGAGAAGAATAGGCTGGTGAATCAAGACTAGCTCCGGTACATTGAACAAAATTAAAAAATTGCTGCTGGCATATGATACATGAATACTATTTCAATCAGACTAAGTCTCTTTTAATATCAATAGATTGCAATGTTTCTCTGGCGCTTTGATAATCCAGCTGATCCAAAGCCATTCTCATTTGCATTGCTTTATCTTTATCCAAACGTACTAAGCCGGCTTGAAACTTCATAAAACACTTTCGTGCACTCAGGCTTCTTAGCCTGAGTAATTCATCTAATTCCTGCATATCATCAATAGAAAGCTGAATATCCCCCACCCCCTGTAAAGCCGGTGGATTACCCTCTGCCAGCCAGCCACTAATACTGCTCACCACCTCATTTAAATCTCTGTCTAAGCCGTTGATTAAATCGTCAATGGAGGTATTTGAACTATGAAGCTGCTCCTCTATTTGTTGCGAAATTTGATAAACCTTTCCTGCCTCTAAAGTACCCGCAACCCCTTTTAAAGAATGAGCAAGGCGCTCTGCCTCATAAAGCTGGTTAGCGCCAATCAATTGCCGCAGGCGAGCAGGAGTATCAAGATATTGCTCTCTTAGCCTTGGCAACATTCTTTTCAGTAAAGCAAGGCTGCCTAGGCGATCAAGGGCTTTTTCCAAACCCAAACCAGGCAAATCTGGCAAGCTGGCAATCATTTCATCGGTTTTTAATAAAAGCTGGGGCTGATGGCTCAACTTATTGGTCCAGTGCAATAATACTTTTAATAAATGTTGCGGATTAATCGGCTTAGCTAAATGATCATTCATGCCAACTTCCAGACAACGACGACGCTCTGCTTCCATCGCATGAGCGGTTAAAGCAATAACAGGCAATTCAATAGCGGATAATTGAGTACGGATAATGCGTGTGGCTTCCATGCCATCCATTTCAGGCATTTGTACATCCATCAGAACAACATCATATATTTTCTGCTGATTTAAAATCAAATCCAGTACTTCTTTGCCGTTTCCAACAGCCTCTACAGAAGCACCTAATGAGCTCAGTAAAGAAACGCTCATTTCACTTAAAAGCGGTGTATCTTCAGCCAATAGAATTTTAACGCCATGCAGCGGCTCTCCTTTTATTTCCGGATAGCCCACGACTTTACTCCCGGAAAGGCGGTTCAAATCTAGGCTGCGGCTGATAGTTTCATACAAAGAAATAGCGACAATAGGCTTGCTTAATGAATAAACAAATGGCCTAGCCCCCCAATACCCCATCACTTCTTCATGGCTTAAAATTGTAGTTAGCAAAATAATCGCCATATCCTCACGGCAGCCCCACAATTTTTGCATCACCTCTGGTTTAGCTTTATTAAATAAACTGGCATCCACAATTAGCAAATCAAATGGAGACGCATTATTTTGCATCTGTGATAACACATCAAATTCCGAGCATGCATCACTGACGTGCATACCCATTTTTTCCAGATACAGACATAATTGAATCCGGCTTGCGGGATGCTGATCAGCAATTAACACACGGCGATCGGTAAACTGAGGAATCACATAATCATGCAAGCTTATTTTTTTCAGGCAGAGGGTAAAATGAAAGACAGATCCTTTGCCCTGAGTACTCTCAACGCTAATATCCCCCCCCATAATATGAGCCAATTGTTTACTGATTGCCAAGCCCAAGCCCGACCCGCCAAAACGCCGGGTAGTCGATGAATCTGCTTGAGTAAAAGGGCTAAACAAACGAGCCAGTGCATCCGGGCTGATTCCAATTCCTGTATCATAAATACTGAATTTCAATTCACAAAGATCATCTCCTTTATCACGAGATAAAACGGCAAGCTCAACTTCACCCTGGTCTGTAAACTTTATAGCGTTATTAATTAAATTCAGTAATACTTGCCCTAATCTGAGCGAATCCCCAATAAAGCATTGCGGCACATTAACATCAACACTATAAATCAGTGCTAATTTTTTATTTTCAGCCTGAATAGCCGCAACACCCGCGATATTTTCCAGCAATAAACACAGATTAAACTCTGATTCTTCTAATTCTAATTTTCCGGCTTCAATTTTAGAAATATCCAGAATATCATTAATAACCCCCAACAGCAGATTGGCTGATGATTGAACTTTTGATAAATAGTCTTTTTGCCGGTTGGCAAGCGGAGTATCCCGCATTAAATGGGTATAGCCTAAAATAGCAGTTAAAGGCGTTCTGATTTCATGGCTCATATTAGCCAAAAAATCACCTTTAATCTGTAAAGCCGCTTCTGCCTGATCCCGAGAAATAATGAGCTCTTCAGACTGGATTCTCAGTAAAATACTTGCATCTCTGAATACCAGCAGGCTCTTTGCCATAACAGATATCTCATCCTGCCCTGCTACATCAATATCCACATCAAACCGGCCTTTGGCAATGCTTTGCATGTTTTCCGATAAAACAACCAATCTTGAGCTGATTCTTTTTCTGATATAAACAGAACCAATTCCAAAAGAAATTACCATACTAAATAAAGCCAGCCCAGCTAACAGCCATGTACTTTTTTCAAGGCGAACAGAAAGCATGAACATTTCATCATTTAATTCATGCTTAATCGTTTGTCCTGTCAGCTCGGCATGATTAAGCAAAAGCTGCGTCGCGCTCCTGTTTTTTACAATAAGCTGCTGCAGTTCATTATTTAATTTTAATCTTTTTAAGCTGACAGAGAAAATACCCTCATTTTTTTCTGTCAGGGCAAGCATATTATTCAATTCACGCTTTAATATACCGGCTCTCTCCCCCTGATTAATTTTGCCTAAAATAGTTTTTGCATTTTTTGTTGTTTGAATAAAAGAGCTTTGTATCTCTTCAAGGCGAATCAGACTTGGCGCACTTGCAGCCTGTGAAATCAGGCTGGCTAACAACAAAATATCTCCCCGAAAATGTTGTACCGCACTCAGCGAAGACACCTGCTCAGCCACCAAAACAACAACAGCATTGGTCGAATCTAGGGTGATCTGATCACTACGGGAAATCATTTTTAATGTAATTTGATTAATTAATGGCAGCAGCACCTCATCAAATGCGGCCACAGCGCGCGCTACTTCTTTGCGCGAATCTGCCATTGGTGCTTGTAAGCTAGCGACTAAATTTTTCCCTGCCTCTTGGGCCAAGGGATCCGCTTTTTGCAAATGAACCTGGATGCCCGCAAGCAGGCTGGCACTTCGCTTACGTAAGGAATTTTCTCCTTGCTCGCCAGCGATTGCCGTCAGGCGAAACGCCTCTGCCCTTGCCTGCTGCAGTGCATTTAATTCTGAAAATTCATTATCAATCAGTGAATGCACAGACGCGCCAGCAGCAACCGATACCCTGCGTGTTGCAGACAATAACTCTGCATTTTTTGCCATTAGAATTGGATCGATTGCATCCAGAAAGCGCTGCTGCACTTCTCCAGTCTGCTGAAGAATATTATTTTTTCGTTCGTCCAAATCTAATTGCTGACTCACCAAATCTGCCGTTAATGGCACATTTTTTGATAATTCCACCACCAAAGCCGACAGCCTCTCAGCCTCGCCAGGCCGGCTGGTCATCAGGGCATTAATTTGTCTGGGTAAATCTGCCAGAGCCAACATTACTCTGTATAAAGCGCTGTCTCGTGCGGTGATATTCTGCGCATTGGCAAGGCTTGCCAGTGCAGATGAGAATTCTAAACTGCTGGCCTCCAGCCTAGCCGAAGCAAGGGAGGCCGGAAAGCTCTGCTTCGCCACAATTGAATAGGTACTGTCTACCGAATGAAAAACCCACAATGCGGCACCTGATGCCAGCAGCGTGGTCGCGGCCACGGCACCAAAAGCCAGGCGTAAACGCAGCGCAATCGACTTTCGAAATGGGCCTTCTTGTGCTTGCATTCCCCCTCGCTCCGGCGGCCAGTCGTCCTTAATAAAGCAGCAGATTTTTCATTGTCTGCAACCTTGCAATTGATATTAATATACACATCATGAACATTCATATAAATTTCCAAAATCTTACAAACAAATTTTTTTTATGATTTTAAAATCATTAAAAAATACGCTATGAAGGTAGATTATGTGCAATCCATTTCTGGAGTCTGTCATGTCTAGCTCTTCTTACATGTTTGCAAATGTACCTTCTAATTCAGGATCATTACGTGCAGCTTATGAAGCATGGCTAAAAGCCCGCTCACCACAGCAGCCTGAACAAAAATCTCCTCCTTCATCCAATATTCGCGTTGGCATCATTGGTGCAGGCATGGCCGGACTTTATTCTGCTTTATTACTTAAAAGCCGTGGCATCGATTGCCGTATTTTTGAAGCCCACCCGGATCGCCTTGGCGGCCGTGTTTATACCCACCGTTTTAATCAGGAAGCCAATCAGTATTTTGAAGCAGGGGCCATGCGCCTGCCACAAACGCCGGAGCAACAGCCTGTATTTGACCTGATTCATTATTTAAATGAACAAATCCCCCCTGAATCTAAAATAGATTTAATTCCCTACCAGCTTTACGATCCCAGTGGCAACTTGGTTTATGTGAATGGTAAACGCGCATTTGGCGGCGCGACCATGACGCTTAATTACGCCAATGAGCACCCGGAAGCACTGGGATTTAACCTTGCCCCGGAAGATCGTAATAAAACGGCCTCTCAGCTGTTAGACGAAGTACTGCAGCCATTTTTTGATTTACTGGCCGTTAATTTTGATCTCGGCTTTGCCAAAATTGTGCAATACGATAATTATTCGCTTTATACCTATCTGACAGAAATAGCCGGCTGGAGTATGGAGAAAGTCAATTATGTAGAAGTCATGAATTCTGCCAGTAATCAGTTTCAAAGCAGCTTTACTGAAATGGTGATTGAAAGCATGGATTTCTCAGGTGCGAAATGGAGCACCATCGCCAATGGCATGGACAGACTGCCCAATGCCTGCGCCTCTCTGATCGGGACCGAATCCATCACCATGAATGCGCCAGTGCGGCAAATAGAAAACCTGCAGGATGGCCGTGTGGCGGTTCATTACGGCGACAGGGGTGAGTTTGATACCTTTGACCGGGTAATTCTTGCCCTTCCCCCGGCTGCACTGCGCATGATTTCTACCCCTCAGTGGTCACCCACTAAATCACAAGCAATTCGCAGCATGCATTTTGAGCCGCTATATAAAATTGGCCTGCGTTTTAAAACCCGCTTCTGGGAGCAATTACCGCAAGCCGCTATGGGCGGGCAATCCAGCAGCGATCTGCCGATGCGTTGGTGTGTCTATCCTTCTTACGGTTTAGGCGATGCTGGAGCAGGCGTTTTGCTGCTGTATTCGTGGATGACGGATGCCTATAACTGGTTACCACAAAGCCCTGAAGAGCGCCTGCGATTAGCCCTCAGAGACTTGCAAACGCTGTATCAGAATACCGTTGATATTCACGGGGAATTTATCGAGTCCTTTGATGTGGCCTGGCCTTCGGAATGGGCCACAGGGGATGCGATGTTTTATCCGGGACAATTCAGACAGCTCTTTAACAGTGCCCGCCAGCCTGAGCAGAATATCTATTTTGCTGGTGAACATTTAAGTGTTCACCACACATGGATTGTGGGCGCGCTGGATTCTGCCCTTTATGCCTGCCAGCAACTACTGGGGGATGAAACACTCGAGCCGCTGCACCCATCCAAAACGCCGCTCACCCCGCATCTTCACGATTACAGCCAATGTGCTGCTGCCCCCATTCTTCACCGCTAAGGACAAAGCCATGCTGCGCAAACTGTTGCTGATTTTAACTTTTCTGCTCAGCAACCCGCTCCAGGCTGAAGAAGAATTTGCTCCCGAGCCATTAAAAGCCATTGGCTCGTGGAGCATGCTCAGCCAGTTTAAAGATTATGAAAAACCGTTCTGGACAGAGCAACTGCCCAAGCTCAGTGAGGGCAGAATCAAGGTCAGACTCAATGCTTTTAATGAAGTCGGTTTAAAAGGCAGTGAAGTGCTACGCCTGATGAAACTAGGCATGACTGATTTTGGCACAACAATTTTGTCGTATATCTCCGAGCAGGATCCACGGGCAGAGGCCGTGGATCTGGCGGGGCTGACCACAAGCGCAGAAATGGAGCATCGTGTTGTAAACAGCTACAGCCCGGTGCTCAAACAATATTTTGAACAAAAACATGGCATAAAGATGCTTGCCATGTGGCCTTATTCTGCACAGCTACTGATGTGTAATGGCCCCATTAAAAATCTGGAAGGGCTAAAAGGAAAAAAAGTAAGAGTCAGCATGCGTACCACCAGCGATCTGATTGAAGCCTATGGCGCTGTTACGCTGAGTGTTCCTTTTGATCAGGTTTATCAGAAGATGAAAGACAAACAGCTCGATTGCCTGATTACCTCAGCATTGGCTGCACACACGGCACATTTTTATCAGGTAGCAACGCATATTTATAATTTGCCACTGGGCTGGAGTGTGGTCATGCTGGGCGTTAATCAAGCCTCATGGGCTCAGATTGATATTCAGGACCAGAAAATAATCGAAGCAGGCATTAACCAGCTTGCCGAAGATTTATGGCAGGTTGCCGATAAACAAACTGCACTCGGGCTGGCTTGTAACACAGGAAAAACCTGCTCTCTGGCTGAGCAAGGCTCTATGACGCTGATTAACCCCACGAGTAGTGACGAAGCTCGCCTTGCTAAAACAGTTCGGCAAGTTGTGCTCCGGCGCTGGGCAGAGCGCTGTGGCAAAGATTGCGTAGCAGAATGGAATAACAGCATAGGTAAAATACTGAATATCACGCTCCAGCCATAGCGCAAAAAATGTGCTTACACCTAGTATTTTACAAACAAATGACCGCCGGGCTGCAATGCACAAAAAATAAGCAAGCCATTTTTACCTAAAAAATACAATGAGTTAGCAACTAAGCTAACAGCTTATCCACAGACCGACACCACCTTTTGGGGGATAAAAACCATAATGTCCACAAGTGATTTAAGCCGCTGCACCTGGTGCAGCAGTGATCCGCTTTACCAGAATTATCATGACCATGAATGGGGTCAGCCACTCTTTGATGATCAGGCGTTGTTTGAGCTTTTATGTCTTGAAGGTGCTCAGGCAGGCTTGTCGTGGATCACGGTACTAAAAAAACGTGAGCACTACAGGGTAGTATTTGATCACTTTGATGCACAAAAAATAGCCACTTACGATGCAGATAAAATAGCCAGTTTACTCAGCGATACCGGCATTATCCGCAACCGGGCCAAAGTCGCCGCCTTTATCAGCAATGCAGCAGCCTATTTGCAATTAAAGCAAGCAGAGCGCTTCAGCGACTTTCTATGGTCTTTTGTAAATGGCAAAACGATTGTCAATCAATGGGCAAACATCGCTGATACCCCCGTTGCTACAGCAGAATCGATCGCAATGAGTAAAGCCTTAAAAAAGCGCGGCTTTAAATTTGTTGGCCCTACAATTTGCTACGCCTTTATGCAGGCCAGCGGCATGGTAGACGACCATAGCCCGGGCTGCTGGAAACGAACCCAATCTGTTTAAGAGGACTGCAATGATTCCCTCTCAGTAAAAAAAACCTGTGCCGCATTTTTACTGCAGATTGAACAAGCAACTATGGCCGGCTCAGCCCGCCCGCCATGGCTGCGGTAAAACACATGCCCCTACAATAGGCGCCTTCATATGATTGCAAGGTGCCCACGAAACAATGCACGGACATTCTTTGCCCTACCTGATCAGATTCAATTGATTGCAGTAATTCATTTCTATCCCCCTTCTTTGTAAGACTCTAAAAATTAATCAAACAAAAACGATAAAGACCTTGTTAGCCAGTTCATAATCTCCTATGAAAAGAATAAGGTGCTTTTTTGTGCACAGACACAAAGGAGCCTAGCAAGCCATATCCTGTGGTATTGCGCAGCAGCAAGGACAATTGCGTGCATGACTCCCTTACGGCCATTCCTGATCATTTCCTCAGCAAATGGCAAAATACGATCAATGTAATGGCCAGCCTCTTTAATGTGCCTGCTGGTTTAATGATGCGTGTATTGCCCGATCAAATTGAAGTCTTACTTTCAAGTGAAACCAAGGGTAATCCTTACGAGCACTCAGAAAAAGCCAATTTACATACGGGCCTTTACTGCGAAACGGTCATGGCAAGCCAGGATTTATTACATGTGCCTAATGCGCTGGAAGATGAGCATTGGAAAAACAATCCGGATGTTGCTTTAAATATGATTTCCTATCTTGGTGTACCCCTCTTATGGGAAAAAGATGAGGTATTTGGCACTATTTGTGTGCTTGACAGTAAAACACGCCATTTTCAAAAAAAATATTTTAATTTATTGTGGGAAATAAAAAAAAGCATAGAAGCGGATTTCAAAATCATCCAGCAACAGGAAAAACTGGCTGCTTTTAATGCAAAACTACTCCTTAATAATCAACAACTGATTATTGCAAAACAAGCCGCAGAAGTCGCTAGCCAGAGCAAGAGCAATTTTTTAGCCAATATGAGTCATGAAATTCGCACACCCATGAACGCTATTATTGGAATGTCTTATCTTGTATTAAAAACAGATTTAAACTCACGTCAGAGTAATTACATCAAAAAAATACAAGGATCAGGTCAGCACTTACTGGGAATCATCAACGATATTCTTGATTTTTCAAAAATTGAAGCAGGCAAATTAACCATCGAAGGGATTGAATTTGAATTAGAAAAAGTTCTGGATAATGTTGCAAATCAAATTGGTGAAAAAGCAGTCAATAAAGGTTTAGAATTTATCTTTAATATTGATCAGAATGTTCCGCCCAGCTTATTTGGAGACCCGCTTCGGCTGGGGCAGATTCTGATTAATTATGGCTCAAATGCGGTGAAATTTACTGAACGGGGTGAAGTTGAAATCCTTATTCAAAAAAAAGAAGAATCTGCACAAAGTATATTACTTTATTGTGCCGTCCGTGATACAGGCGTGGGTCTGACTGAAGAACAAATCAGCCGTTTATTTCAAAGTTTTTCACAGGCGGATACCTCGATTACTCGCCAATTTGGCGGTACTGGCCTTGGCCTTGCTATTTCTAAAAAACTGATAGAGCTGATGGATGGAGAAACAGGAGTAGAAAGCGAGCCGGGTAAAGGCAGCCGGTTTTGGTTTACTGTCAGACTTCAAAAAAGCAGCGTTCAAAGCAGGAAATTATTACTATCCGGCGATTTGCAAAATAAACGCGTCTTAGTTGTTGATGATAATAAACAGGCCCGTCTGGTATTAAGTAAACTGCTCAAAAATATGCAATTAAAATCTGATCATGTTTCATCCGGCTATGCGGCAATCGAGGCGATTAAGCAGGCAGATACAAAAAATGCACCTTATGAAATTGTATTTATCGATTGGGAAATGCCAGAAATGAATGGTGCAGATACTGCCAAACAAATCAAAGCTCTTGAGCTTAAATTGATGCCGGCAGTAATCCTA